>JAQBQZ010000012.1 GCA_028286725.1 Candidatus Tayloriibacteriota bacterium | reverse complement strand
GCCATCCGCATATAATCTTCTGCCAAGCTCAAAATATTTCGATCCATCCTCACCAGATTATTTATACTATCTCTATGATCTCGGTGATGTTGATGGAGATGAGGTGACTGGGAGACTTTCGTACGATACCACAAAAGCATTTCTCAAAAACACTGGTCGAAATGATATCCTTATTCAAAATGCTCAATCTCTGCATAATGATCTTGACGATTTCAATCCTCGAGATTTTGGAGTTCAAAGCTTTAATATTGTTGGTTGTGGGACGCCGACCATTGGCAAGATATTTGCAAACAACAAAAAGTCCGATGAAGATTTTCATTATCAAATTAAATACATTTCAGGCGATGGAACGGTACCAGAGAGGAGTGCTGAGGGAATGAACGCGGACAAACTCTTCTATGCTACAGGTGTTGAACATGCCACAATGCCAAGTCAAAGTGGAATAAAAGATCTTGTTGCTTCAATACTTAGCAATGGTACAGAAAATTTTGATTATGATACCAATTCAAATATCAAAACTAATTCTGATAGCTGTGCATTACCAAACGGTAAGATTATAAGTATTCACAGTCCGGTGGCTCTCAATATTTATGATGACGCTGGACACCATACAGGTCCTGATGTGAATGGTGATATTGAGTACGGCATTGAAGGTGTTACTTATGACACTCTGGATGGCAACAAGTTTGCTTTTATTCCCGATAGTATTAAATACACGATCAAATTCAATGCAACGGATATAGGGGCTGCGGGAGTTGATGTACAAGATTATCGTAATGGTGCGATAGTGAGATCAGAATCATTTGATCGTATTCCGATTGATACCTTAAACACTAGAGGAGAAGTAGTGATAGAAAATACAGGATCAAAAATATTATTAGATAGAAATGGTAATGGACAAGTAGAAACACTTACACCAACACTTCAAGTGGATGGAGATCTACCAGAAGAAATTATGGAAACGTCTGCTATGCCTGCTATTATTTCTGATTCAGTAACTATTTCAAGTGGTGGTCAGATGGCGACAACTAGTTTAAATATTCAGACATTTAAATATTTAAATAATACCCCTCTGAAAATTAAGTTAGTTTCTAACGACAAAGTAAAAACCAAAAAGAAGGATGGAGAAGCGGTAACTAGCACAACAGGTTCTGAAGAGGTAAAATTAAAAGACGAAAGAAATTCAGAACTCGCATCTCCAGCAGGTTTCTTTAATAATATTGTAAGTGTGGTGTGGAATTTTATATCCAGATTGTTTAATAAAATAATAAACTTATTCAGATAAAATTATGTCAAAAATTAAAATATTTAGTATATTTTTTGGATTAAATCTAATCTCGGATATATTATTTCCAATATTTATTTATATGGTTTCTTTTTATTTGAAAATAGATTTTTTGATTTGGAGTATTTTATTGATACCGATATTAATGAACTCTTTAATATATTATAAAGGAAAGTTTTCCCATATTTATGCCTATTTCTCAATACTCTTCATTATCGTATCCTATTTATTTTTTTATTTTGAGCTTGAATATTTAACTGTTTTGGCATTAAAAAATGCGACATTTTTCTAAATAAAAATCCCAGCGGCCTTGCGGTGCTGGGAGGGTGGGGGAACGAAGAGCTAAATTGCAGTATCGATGATTTGTTGGACCTCGTCTTCACTCGGTATTCGCAATTCATCTGGAAAGGATATGGGGCCTTTTATCGGACATACTTCAATCTTCATCCGAATGAGAATTCTATGAATTACTCGAAGTCGTATGACAAGAACTTTCTGATCTTTGACCAGTTCCCAGATCTCCATTTGATATTCCCAAGGAATATGTTGGAGAAGTAATGCGTCGGGGATTGTGATACCCGGTTGGTCCAAATCGAGCGTAATCAGGTCCTGAATATCTTCGTGTAATTCTTCTATAATCGATTCAAGCAATTCTTCCGCCCTGCTTAATTCGACGGTGGAATGTTTGGTATGCATGAGGGTGTTCTATTCTGGATACTACCATTAAATTTAAAATTAGGTAGGGGAAACGAGTATCAAATTTCGATGATGATTGACTAATGATGATTTATGATGTAGTTTCATTTCTTAATCTGTTCCTCGACAATCCTGTCGACGATACCACCTCATATACCCCCCCCCATGTCACATCCATTACCTGGTAATCCGATCATTGGTCTTACTCTAGACCAGGCTCGCCAGTTCATTGCTCAAGGAAAGATCCTTGCTCAGTTTCCAGAATTCAAACCTTGCAAAGATTCTCTGAAACACATAACCCAGGGCTTCTTGCGACGCCCAAGTCACGATGCTGTTTATGCAACTGAATTTATGCGCACGCTCCCTGATGGCGAGGTCAGGGTCTGCGAAGTTGGGTTTCTGAACCTTGGCGATTCTTTCACTTTGTGGAAGTTTCGACCAGGGGACGATAAGTTAAAAATAGAGTCTGAGCTCAGTTTTGAAATTGTTCTCCGTGGAGCACATGCCGGTGCTTTGACTGGTGAATTTTTCGTCATCCAATTGACTGGAGATTTCCATGTTGCCTACACATTCACCAACTGGGGACAGATCATCGTCGGCATTTAGTCTCGAACCACCACCACAAAGCTCTCGGGCAAGTGTTGGTGGTTTTTTATTTTTAAAATAAAAAATGGCGTCAACTTGAAAAAGTTGACGCCGAAGGAAATGAATCAGTGAAGTATCCAAAATCCCCACATGGCTGAAGATTCGGAAGAAGGTACTGGTTGCTTCTCACAACTCTTTTTTGTTGGAATTAGCCAACAGTCGTGAGAGCAATAAAGACCTTCATCTCTTGCGTGAACTTCCAGTGGATTTTGTGATAGGGGGTTTGGACAGCAGAGACAGACGGTTTGGGTGGGTGGATGATTCATAGGAAAGGGCGGATTGGAATAATTATATCACTTTTTATATTTATCTAGCACCAAAAATTCTGAAAGAATTTTTGGTGCTAGATTTATTTTTTAAATTATTTATTACTTTTTAACTCAGTATTATCTTCATTATTTTGGGTTATCCACAACTTTTTTAGGGGATTGCATTGACGGTGAACTATGGTTCACCTATACTATACTTATGAACAAAAGCGATACTATCAAAACAATGCAGATCGAGCTCCAGCGCCTCAATCAAGATATAGACCTGAAGATCATCAAGGGTCAGACGTATCACAGAGGGGCGAGACGGCATCGGTTCCTCACGGTCCAGCTATCGCGTCTCACAGCGAGAGAAAACACTGGATGGTTGCGGAGAATGTCGCGAGCTTTAACTCTTTTTTAAAAAATAAATTTCAAACTACTATGTCAAAAAATAAAATCCTCTATTCTCAAAACGGCTTCCACAAATTTCGAAAGACATTCGGTGACGCCGTCTTCCAAAGAATCATCGGTACAGATTCTGTATCAGTGAGAAGTCTCAAATCATGGAGAAGTCGAAAGTCGTATCTTCATCAGTTCACTGCGTAAATCGTCTAACGTTTGAATAAAATTAATGGAACAGTACAAAGACAAAATAATCGAATTCTACCAGAGGCATAAACGGATGCCGGGGTATAAGGAGATCATGCAGATCACAGGATACAAATCGAAGAACGCAGTCTACAAACTCATCAACAAACTTGTTGATCTCGGTGTCGTCACCAAAGATAAAGATGGGCGAATGATCCCTGCGAAGTCACTCGATGAGATTCCATACCTCGGACTCGTTGAAGCAGGGTTCCCGAGCGCAGTCGATGAGGATACATCACTCGATACGATGAGTATCGATGACTATCTCATTGATCACAAAGAGTCGACATACATCCTCGAAGTCAAAGGCGAGTCGATGATCGATGCAGGAATCCAAGAAGGGGACCTCGTGATCGTCGATAGAAAGAGACTTCCAAAAGAAGGCGATATTGTGATCGCGGAAGTAGACGGTGGATGGACGATGAAATATCTTCGAAAGAAAAACGGACAGATCTATCTCGAACCTGCGAACAAGAATTTTAAAAACATTTATCCAAAAGAAGATATGAGAATTGCGGCTGTTGTGAGAGGGGTGATACGGAAATACTAGGTTTAAAAATTTAAGTATTTAAGAAAAGTTTTTTATCCCCTCGTTTTTTTTGGAGGTATTCGCCGTTGTTTGAAAATTAAATTTAGTACTGAGTGTAAATGACCAAAGCTCTTTCGTCGGGGACGAAAGAGCTTTGAAGGTTGAATTTGAGAGATGTTTCACCAGATTTTGCGGCGATGTTGTGGTGGCTGGCTACGATATTCTTCCAACGCTCGGCATTTGGGTGGACGATGAGCATGGGTTTTCGTGCGGACATGTGTCCCAGTGTGCTGAGGTGCACGCTTCTTCTTTTTCATTTGCTTCTCGTGGTAGGGGTGGTAGTGGAGGGGTGGCATGGTAGGGTGGTGGTTCGGAGTTGACCCATTCTTCTCAAATTGTGGAGGAGCGGGCTGTGGTGGATAGTACCATTTATTTTAAAAACATCAAGGCACTTCCGGGTGAGGGAAGTGCCTAAGAGGGTTTATTTGAGAGTTGCCGGCGGGATGCTAGATGCGGGGTCGTTTAGCCTTGGCTGTTGAGCAGCGAATTGGTGGATGATTTTCCGTTCGTGGACCAGATTGTGGCTTGACGCCACTAAGGGTCGGTTTCTGAGTCGAAAGACCATTTTTGCTGTCTTTGCGGATATTGCGATGGATGTGAGCCATGGTGTCGTTCTTGATGTTGTTGATGTTGAAACTACCGTTCTTGCTTCTCAAATTGTGAGGAACGGGCTAGGAGAAAGATTACTACGAGATCGTAGTTTGTCAAATAAAAAAATGAGAACACGGATTGTGTCCTCGTTGAGGTTGAGCTGATTAGTTCAAGGAAAATGTCTCGCTTGAGAAACCTTCTTGGGCAAGTATTTGCTCCCGTACATTTTTCCTGATAACGAATCTTACTTTCCAGAAGAATCTCTTGTTTCGATATGTTCTTCTGGGTCTTATCTTGAATCTTTTAGTATTCATGATTGCTGGGTGTGCTGTTTGAGACTAGATTACTCTTCATAATTTTTATGTCAACAATTTCACAAAACACAAAAGAACAAAATGAATTCCCTCGAGCGATCATTCATATTGATGGTGATGCTTTTTTTGTGGGATGTGAATTGGCATCAAAGCCGTGGCTAAAAGGTGAGTCTGTGGTGGTCGGCGCTGAACGGGGAATTGCATGTGCGTTTAGTTATGAAGCGAAAGCTCTCGGGATCCACAGAGGGATGAGTATTTTTGAAATAAAAAAAAGATATCCTAAGACAGTAATTCTCTCATCTAACTATCTCGACTATGGAATGTATTCGAATCGAATGGTGCAAATCGTTGGTCGTTACTCAAACAAGGTGGAACATTACAGTGTGGATGAATGTTTCGCAGATATCACAGGGATGAATGAAGTACTCGAAATGTCGTATGAAGAGATCGCACGAAATATCAAGCATGATTTGGATACTGAACTCGGGACGACATTCTCGCTCGGACTTTCAGTGACGAAGGTGCTCGCAAAATGCGGATCGAAACACAAAAAGCCATCAGGATTTATGGTAGTCAGAAGATCTGAGATCCAAAACTTTTTGAAGAATGTCTCGATCGGAAAAGTGTGGAGGATTGGGACCGAAGGATCGAAATCTTTAACGAGAGAAAAAATATTCACAGCATATGACCTTGCATCCAAAAGTGATGAGTGGGTGCGTAGGAATCATTCAAAGCCCATCCAAGAAATCCATAGTGAGCTTAATGGGATAAATATCTTTGGGGTACATCGTCATGAAGTCGAAGGGGATCAAAAGTCGATCATGTGCACGAGGACATTTCATCCTTTTTCAAGAGATCCTTCGCAAGTATTCTCGTATCTTTCAAAAAATATTGAGGAAGCGTGCGCGAGGATGCGAAAGCTCGGGCTCTCTTCAAAGAATTTTTCAGTATTCATAAAGACAAAAGACTTTCGATATATTGGTGGAGAGGTGAAGCTTCTTCGAGAGACGTCGTATCCTGAAGAAATTTTGAATGAAGCGAGGAAAGTGTTTGATAAAATATTTGATTGCGATTTGATTTATCGAACAACAGGTGTCCGACTTGGAAGCTTGAAGCCAATCGCAATGCAGACGGAGAGTCTTTTTGAAGAAAACAAAAATATAGGAAAGGGTCGAATGTATGATGTGGTTGATAATATTTCTAATAAATTTGGCGAGCATTCGGTGTTTTTGGGATCGAGTATGCGTGCGATCCTCAGATATGAAAAAGACAAAAAGAAAATAGGGATACCGAGTCTCGGAGAGGTGAGGTAAAAACATAAAGGGAAAGCAGGCGGCGACACAGAGTGTCGCCGCCTGCTTTTGTTGGGTTGCGGGCTTAGTTTGCCCAAGTTGAGGCGCGAACCATATTGAATGACGAATGCCAGTTGTCCTTACGGGTCTTGTTCAGGGACAGTGACAAGATGATGATGGGCCAGCCAAACATCAAAATCAGGGTTGTTCGAATCCAATGTGGGTATGCAGAGAGGGAGGATCCGATGTGTTTAAACAGCGTTTTCATGTGTCGTTTGTGGTATGGGTGGAGTACACCGGACTTCTCCAGAAGAGGATTAGTGCCAGCGTGCATCTTACTTGCGAAAAATTTCGCACTTAAATTGCACACAAGCATATTTAAATCACTTCTTTTGCCTTTACCTCGAAAGAACAGTACTTGAATACACTAACATAATTTTGAATATTGTAAATATGATTGAGAAATAAAAAAGGAACGATGTTGCAACATCGTTCCTTTGTAGGTGAGAGATTCAGAGCCAGTTACCTGGGCCATATTTGACGGGTACGATTTCAGCTCTTCTGAGAGGTGTGGGATTGCGTCCTTGGAAGATGATCAGATTTCGAAGATCTTCGTCGGAGAGATCGATTTCCCTGAGTACTCCTTCCTGCATTACCGGTGGTAGTGCAACAGGTTTTTCTTCCGGCGACCAGAATTTGTTGGGAGCTTTCCAGATGAGGACTCCTACAATGATGATCAGAAAAAGGATGTATGTGAACACTTGCGCGTGTCCCGAACTGTCTTTTTCAAATGAGTGCATGGTTGGTTGGGATTGGTGAGAGTGACACACCGACAAAATCAAATGGTTGGTGATTTTGCCGATATGCAGATACTTCATAATCTCTGGATTAAAAAGAATCTGCATACCAGCAAATGAATCTCAATGAACTATGTTGAATATTACAATACAATAACAAAATACATTGTCAATGTTTGGGAATGTGGAAATAAAAAAAAGATCACGACACAGGGCCGTGATCTTTGAGAGTGATTCAGAATTCATTCAGGACTTTTTTAACTCAAGCCGACCGTCAGATAGCGCGAGATGTTCCTCTAGCTTTTCTCCGTTTATTAAACGCATCTTGAGAGCGTGTTTGAGTGGGGGTGGAACATTGAGCAAGTTTGGATACATTCGAATCGCATCAAGCACCTCGTCGATGCTTTTAGGTTTGAATGTTGCACCAAAGATTTTTTGGTCGGTCGCGAATTCGTGCACTTTGATGATGTCTCTCGCCAGATTTCCTGCGGCTAGGCTGTCGGCACTGACCTGTTCTTCTTTGGGTTCTTCGGACGCCTGCACTTGGGGTGCAGAAATGTGTAAGTAGGCGATTAGCGTGAGAAGCATAATGCCACAAAGAATGGCGAGAGATTCCAGGGTGTTGAAGCCTGCGATGCGTGAGGTGGTGCGGTTGGCGTGCATGGTGTTTAAGGAAGTGTTGGTTGGTGCACCAAACAAGATCACTGACAAACAAAGTTGGTCAAGGCTATGATTTTGCTTGTGTGCAGTTTGGAAAAAAAATAAATTTCGTACAAGCTGCGCACAAGCATCTGAATGTGAATGAACGATTTGAATACAACAATACAACGATAAAAGATATTGTCAACGTAAGAGGATTTATAAAAGTGGAGAAATAAAAAACAAGAAGACCGTAACGCACGTGAGAGTGGTTACGGTCTTCAGGGGATCAGTTCAGTGGATCCAGATCAGGCTTGGCACGAACTTCAATCGCACTTATGCCTTCACGTCGAGCAGCTTGTGACCGGTGTTTTCGGCGGTGCCGTCCTTCACCTTGAGCAGACCGTCGGTGCCGAGCGCCAAATAGTCCTTGAGGGTGTCGGCGTTGACTTTGGTCTTGTGCTCACGGAGGGCGGTGATGGCCGCGGTGTTCACACCGCTCGGCGTATTCTTGTCGATGGCTTCCAGGCAGGCCGCGAGAGTCATCGCAGGGTTCTTGGTGATCTGACCGCTCTTGACGTAGCCGACGTGGATGTTGGCGAGGTCGCGAGCAATCGTCGGCAGGTTGAGCTCGTTCTGGGCATTGGTGCCGAGGACGGGGACCTGGTCAGGGACGACGACGATGGTCGGTGTCTCCAGACTGGGTCCGGCGCCAAGGGTTGGCCCAGGGTTCTGGTTGCGCGGAATGAGGACATACGCCAGGACGCCGATGATGGCAATGACGATGATCATTTCGAGGTAACTGAAACCGCGAGGAGTCTTGCGACGATGGGTGGTAGGGACGAATTTCATGATGGAGTTGAGTATTAAGGATTGATGATTTTGACGTTTCCTGACACGCACATCCAGGCAAGGTTGCTAAGCTTGTGATCTGTAGTTGATGTGGAATCTTCCAATAAGGTTTACGGGGAGATTCCACATCAACAATTCTGAACTGTTAAAGAACTAATACAATAGGGGAAATACTAACACAGAGTATTTTTGTGTCAAGGGTATAAATTTGAAATGAGAAGAGCGGCGCACCTTGGTAGGGGCGCCGCTTTTTCATGGTTGAGGCAAATTACTTTGCTACTGTAGGGAGAGGAGGGGGCGAAGATTTCTTTTGAAAAGGTAGCGGTGTTGCGTTGAAAACGCAGAACGCTACTACGATGATAATAATGAGAAGCCACATGTGTCGGGTGATAGCCATTGTTTTTGTGTCACTTCAGTGTGATCTTGGCAGAATTGCTTCGATGTTACTGTTGTGAAATTTATTTATAAAAATATAAACAAATTTCACAACAGTATCCTCTTCCACAAAAGAACATTTTTTATTGGGAGCCGGGAATGACTCGTGGGCTATGCCACGAGAATGGAAGGCGTAAAATAGTGACGGCGGAGCCGTATCCTAAACCAACAAACCAGCCCCGATGTCGTCTATAGCCCCGATTATTTTGCAATTAAGAAGGGTGAGAGACGATCTGGTTTATATAAAATCATTTTGAGGGTGGGGAGTCAAACGGGGCGGAGAGATTGGTTGACTTTTTTGAGAAAATCAGTAATATGAATCTTACAAAGGCCGAAGAAAGCAGGAGGCAGCAATGTCTTAAAAGAGAGCAATCTCATCTTGCCGAGGTCAAACGACTCTCCAATTTTTTTGTAGAATCGGCCTTTCATTAAAAGGTCGATTTTTGTTTTTTAAAACAATAAAACACATGCCAATATCAAGACAAAAGAAAGAGGAAATTTATTCAAAACTAGATAAGGGTCTCAAAGATTCTTCATCTGTTGTTTTTGTAAACTTCCACGGTCTACTCGTATCTGATCTCACAGTGCTTCGTAAAATTATGCGAGACGCAGGGATCACTTATGTTGTAGCCAAGAAAACTATTGCAGCGAAAGTATTGAACGAACAAGGTTACAAAGGTGAGCTACCAGAACTCAAAGGTGAACTCGCAATTGTGTACGGTAAAGATCAGCTCGCTCCTGCAAGAGAAGTGAGTGACTTTGAAAAGAAATTCAAAGGAAAGATAAGTATTTTGGGTGGAGTATTCGAAAGTGAATTCAAGGACGCGGCAGCGATGAAGGCTATTGCTAACATCCCAAGTCGAGAAGTTCTTCTTTCACAGATCGCATACCTTCTCAAGAGTCCTATTCAGAGACTTGCAATTGCAGTTTCAGAAGTAGGGAAGAAAAAGTAAGATTATAATAGCAATGTATACCCGAAAGGGTGCAAATTAATATAAAAATAATATGTCAAAATTTGATTCATTCTTGACTGACCTCGAAGGAGCATCAGTTCTCGAACTAAACGAACTCGTAAAAGCGATTGAAGAGAAATTCGGTGTTTCTGCAGCAGCAGTTTCAGCAGCTCCGGCAGCTGGCGCAGGCGCAGGTGCAGCAGAAGAACAGTCAACATTCAATGTTGAACTTACAGATGCAGGTGCAACTAAGATCGCAGTAATCAAGGCTGTTAAAGAAGCTCTTGGTCTCGGACTTGCTGAAGCTAAGGGTGCGGTAGATGCAGCTCCTAAGGTTATCAAGGAAGGTATGAAGAAAGAAGAAGCTGAAGCTCTCAAGAAGACTCTTGAAGCTGCGGGTGCCAAAGTTACTCTTAAGTAATTTTAGGTTTAAAGCTAAACAAAAAAGACCCAACGCCTCGGCGTTGGGTCTTTTTTGTATATGCCCAATTGAATATGTTACAATCCTATACATAAATGACTTGGGCTACGGCACAGAATTTATGGCTTTATACTTTAATCTTTTAATGGAATGGAAATCTTAGAAAAAATTTTTGGCAGCGCGACAAAGGCTCGACTGATGCGATCATTTGTTTATAATCCTGACACGGTGTTTGATATAAATTTTCTCGCAAAAAAAATAAAAGCGAGAGCGGGTGGGATCAAAAAGGAGATTAATCTTTTGGAAAAAGCGGGGCTCATAAAAAGGCGAGCAACAAAAAATGAAAATGGACGAAGTGTAAATGGTGTCATCCTCAACCAAAATTTTAAATACCTTGAAGCACTTCGGGAATTTCTTCTTAAAGTTTCTCCTCTTACTGACGAGATCTTGGCGCGTAAACTTTCTCTTGCAGGGAGAGTAAGGCTTGTGGTGGTGGCAGGGGTATTCATTAATGCAGAAAACTCTCGACTTGATATGCTCATTGTTTCTGACAGACCTGATGAAAAGAAACTTAAAAAAATATTGGTAGAAATTGAGTCAGAATTTGCTCGTGAAATATCATACTCACTTATGTCTGCAGATGATTTTAAATACAGGCTCAGTATGGGGGATAAACTTGTTCGAGATGTGTTTGATTTTTCACACAGGGTTGTACTCAACAAAATTGGTTTGTCTGAATAGTTTTTAATTGAGATTTTGAGGTAAAAGTGACCAAAATGGGAATGCCCCGAAGCCGTAGGCTTCGGGGCATTTTGCTCTATTTTGTGCTCAATTTGGCCCCCAAAATCCGATACCCAATAATCATTTGACTTCTAATCCAATACGAGTATAATATGCCAATACTTAATGAATACAAGAAACCACCCAACTACAGCGGCATAAAGATAAAGCCAGTGATGGCCTTGTCCGAACCGCTTTGTTAGAGCGGTTTTTTGATACCGAGCGAGTGTAATTTGAAAACTTCATGCTGTCCCGCACTTTTTGTTTTTTCACCGCCCGGTGAAAATAATGAATTGGAGGTCTTTTCTTGCGGAGACAGAATTCAAAAGCAAAATAAAAATATCGAAAGATATTTTTATTCAAAGCAAGCAAACAAAAATAAGTAAACATAGAATTGTGGTTTTTACATTTCCTAATAGGAAAGTAAGAGCATATGGTGGATGCCTTGGCTTGTATAAGCGATGAAGGACGTAGTAAAGCTGCGATAAGCGACGGTGAGGTGCCAAGCAACCTTCGACCCGTCGATCTCCGAATGAGGAAACTCAGTCAGTTTACTGACTATCTATAGCGTAAGCTTAGATGCATACCTGGGGAAGTAAAACATTTCAGTACCCAGAGGAATAGAAACTAATAAGTATTTCGTTAGTAGCGGCGAGCGAAAACGAAGAAGCCCAAACCGTTTGCATCACGTGGAGTGTGATTTCGATTTTTCGATTTCATGTTTCGCGTGATGTGAATGGGGTTGTAAGATAACAAATTGTATTTATTACAGAAAAGTTACAAAATTTTTTGTTAGGAGAATTTGCTGGAAAGCAAAACCGCAGTGGGTAATAGTCCCGTATCCGAAAACAAAAGATCTTTTATTGTTACTCTTGAGTACCTCGAGACACGAATGGCTCGGGGGAATCTGCCGGAACTAACCGGTAAGGCTAAATATTATACAAGACCGATAGTGAACTAGTACCGTGAGGGAAAGGTGAAAAGAACCCCGTTGAGGGGAGTGAAATAGATCTGAAACCATATGCTTACAAGGAGTCGGAGCGGGCAATTTATTGTCCCGTCACGGCGTGCCTATTGAAGAATGAGCCAACGAGTTAATGTGTGCAGCATGGCTAAGTCCGAGAGGATGGAGTCGTAGGGAAACCGAGTGTTAATAGCGCGAATAAGTTGTACACATTAGACCCGAAGCCAGAGCGAGCTTGCCATGAGCAGGGTGAACTTTTGAGAAATCAAAAGGGAGGCCCGAACCGTTATGTCGTTCAACGCATTCGGATGACTTGTGGTAAGAAGTGAAAAGCTAATCGAGCCTGGTAATAGCTGGTTCTCTCCGAAATAGCTTTTGGGTTAGCGTCATATGTTCCTTCTGGGGGTAGAGCACTGGAAGGACCCAACAGGGAGAAATCTCGTGGGTCCTATCAAACTCCGAATACCAGAAATTAAAAGTATGGCAGTTAGACCGTGTGGGCTAAGCTACACTGGTCAAAAGGGAAACAGCCCTAGATCTCAAATTAAGGTCCCTAAATTAATGCTAAGTGCATCATAAGGTGGTGGAATTTCTCAGACACTGAGGAGGTTGGCTTAGAAGCAGCCATCCTTTAAAGATAGCGTAACAGCTCACTCACTTAGAGATTCTGCGCCAAAGATAATCGGGGCTAAGCATTGTACCGAAATTGAGGGCTTTATTTTTCTCCGGAAAAATGGAGCGGTAGGAGAGTATTCGTATCTGCTGTGAAGGCAAAGGCGTGAGCCATGCTGGAGCGTTACGAAGTAAGAATGTTGGCACAAGTAACCACAATGAAGGTGAGATACCTTCACGTCGAAAGATCAAGGTTTCCTTGGCGATGAAGATCAGCCAAGGGTTAGTCGGTCCTAAGGGGATGACGAAAGTCGAACTCGATGGACATACGGTTAATATTCCGTAACTTGCTTATGGTGCGATGGAAGGACGAAGGGTAGTATATAGAGCGACTTATTGGATTGTCGTGTTTATTTTAAGGAATCAGGGTAGGAAAATCCGCCCTGTGTTTAAAGCAAATTCCAAGATTGTAATGTAAGCTGTAGCAATACAGTGAAGTCTATAAAGCACGCTTCCGAGAAAAATTTCTAAGCATAACCATAAGCAATCCGTACCGCAAACCGACACAGGTGATCAGGTCGAGTAGACCAAGACGAACGAGTGAGATGTCCTCAAGGAACTCGGCAAAAAAGCAGCCGTAACTTCGGAATAAGGCTTGCCTCCTATTTATTTAGGAGGCCGCAGCTAAAGTATCCCTGGCAACTGTTTACCAAAAACACAGCTCCCTGCGAACTCGTAAGAGGATGTATAGGGGGTGACACCTGACCAATGCCAGAAGGTCAAATAACGGCGGTGCGATTATATCAAGCTGACTGTTATAAGCCCTGGTGAATGTCGGCCGTAACTATAACGGTCCTAAGGTTGTGCTACTCATTTATTGAGTGGTGCAAGGACTGGGACTGTTGTAGAAAAAAGTAAACAAGTTGAATGAATGAAAACAGTTAGATTACACAAAAAAAGCTACCTATATTGTAGTAATACATATAATTAGTCCAATGATGGTTAACAAGCGTACCAACGCCATATGTCCCACTTCTTACGAAAGTAAGAAAGGATAAAGTTAGAGTCCAACTTAGAGGAATAGTTGAGCGAAATTCCTTGTCTGGTAAGTTCAGACGCGCACGAATGGTGTAATGACTGGGGAACTGTCTCGAGGACTTGCTCGGTGAAAATACAGTACCGGTGAAGATGCCGGTTACCTGCAGTTAGACGAAAAGACCCCAGAAGCTTTACTGCAATTTGATATTGAGGGTACGTTTTTACTGCGTAGAATAGTGGCGAGAGGTTTGATGTGTACGATTTCGGTTGTACTCTACTCGAAAGTGAAATAGCCATCTGTGACAGTGTATTCTCTAACCTCGTGGGCAAAAACCACGAGAGACAGTATCTGATGGGCAGTTTTAGTGGGGCGCTATCCTCCCAAAAAGTAACGGAGGAGTTTATTAAGGTCAGCTAGGCGCGAATGGAAACCGTGCCGATAGTGCAATGGCATAAGCTGGCTTGACTGCAAGACGAACATGTCGAGCAGATGCGAAAGCAGAACATAGTGAACCGACCATTCGCATTAGATGCGGTGGGAGATTATCGGACAAAAGCTACTCTGGGGATAACAGGCTAGTTCCGCCTAAGAGTCCATATCGACGGCGGAGTTCGGCACCTCGATGTCGGCTCATCTTATCCTGGGGCTGGAGAAGGTCCCAAGGGTTTGGCTGTTCGCCAATTAAAAAGATACGCGAGCTGGGTTCAGACCGTCTAGGAGATGATTATCATCTTTTGGACAGTCTGAATCCCACGAGACAAAAATATAAGTACATACAAATGAACTTAGACTGTTATATTGAAAAAGAAAATTATAGAGATACAAAAAAAATTAATTCTAGAGTATAGATTAATTTGTTGGAACCAAAGATACATATTTATTATGTAAAATGAATCACGGCGGTTGTATATGGAAACATATATAAACTCGCTTACTAATATCGGTGAAATCCTACAAGTGATGTTGAGGACAATACCGAGAGAACACCTTATATTTAAAAGTTTAAATATTTAAATGTATGGAGGCTCGTAGAGACTACAAGTAAGCCATCTGAATCCGCAAGGAAAGATGAAGATATAGTCCGAACCTCAAAGTAATTTGAGTCGTAACAAAGTAAAATTTGTGAACATAAGCGTGAGACAGGTTGGTCTCCTATCTACTGCAGGCGTTGATTCTTGAAAGGATTTGTCCCTAGTACGAGAGGACCGGGATGAACTGACCTCTGGTCTGGGAGCTGTCACGCCAGTGGCACCGCTCCGTAGCTATGTCGGGATTGGATAAGCTCTGAAAGCATCTAAGAGCGAAGCCAACCTTAAGATTAGGAATCGTTTGAGACTCGTGAGAGATGATCACGTTGATAGGCACTAGATGTAAGGCGAGTAATCGTTTAAGTCGAGGTGTACTAATGTTCGATTCCTATTAGGAAATGTGAAAATCAAATAGAATTTAAAGATTCTATTGATTAAGAGATACAATTTTATGTTTAAATTGTTTCTGCTTCGTGAGATTGAAAGATCTCTTGCTTTTGAATAAATGAAGTTAACAAACAAAATTGAAAATTTTGTGTTGGTGATTTGACGCGAGGGCCACACCTGATCTCATTCCGAACTCAGAAGTTAAGCCTCGTAGTACCGATGATACTCTATGGAGGGGAAAGTAGGTAATCGCCAGCACAAAGTTTTTAATATACAAAAAAAAGCGCCCAATGGGCGCTTTTTTTGTATATTAAAAACTTTGCTATCTGTTCGATTGCCTTTTTCTGTATTACTGAGCTTCTATGGAGGCTAATGTTGGGTTGGGACCCAACATTAGAAGCTTTTGAGATAAAATTGATTTTAAGAAAATTTTATCCAAAAGGTATACTGCTCCCGTAGGGAGAAAGTAGGTAATCGCTCGTATTTTCTCCGGTTGCGGAGCAAATTGTCGTTGTGAGCCTGCCTGTCGGCAGACAGGCTTGCGAACAGACAATAGGGTAGGTAATCGCCGAGATCATTTTAGATTAAGGGTGTTTTTTCTTTATCTTCCTTGATGTTATACTACATCTATATAAATAACACTTTAAACATGAACTGGGGATCACGACGAAAATTCAAAATACTAGGAACTATTTGGGCAGTAATCTTTATTGCGCTTGGAATTTTTGTATATACTAAATTTTTAAATAAGGCTCCGAGTTGTTTTGATAATGTTCAAAATCAGGATGAGATGGGGGTAGACTGTGGAGGAATATGTGCGCTCGTTTGTCCTCTTGAATCTCGACCGCCGATCACTGTCTACAGTCGTCTTTTCAAAGCGGGTCCAGGGGCCTATAGTGCGCTTGCGCTCGTCGAGAATCCAAACCAAAATGTCTTCTCAACAAATATGCAATATATATTCAAAGTGTATGATGAAAAGAATATTTTGCTTTTTGAAGTTCCTGGTCAAACATTTGTACCGCCAGGAAGAGTATTCCCAATATTTGAGCATTCAATTCTTACAGGAAATAGAGAAGCTTCAAAGATAACGTTTGAAATAAATAGTGATGCTATTGTGTGGCAGAAAGGGCAATTCATTGATCCTAATATCAAGGTTACAAATGTTAATAATGAAGTTGTTGATACAAGATCTCGAATCACTGCAGATATTGAAAACGACGAAGTGTACGCAATGAAAAATATGGAAGTGATTGCGGTTGTATACGACAAAGATGGAAACGCTCACGAATCGTCAGCAACTATCATTGACTACATTTCACCAAGCGACAAAACAAATGTGACGTTCACTTGGAACTATAAATTTGATTTTGATGTTTCAAAGATTGATGTAATTCCAAGACCGATACCGAGAAACTGGCAATAATAAATAAAAAACGTGGTTCAAAAAATCTCAAAAGCATTCCATTCGATGGATTGGATATTGGTGGGCTCTCTTATTCCTCTTGTTACGGGAGGGCTTGTAACTATGTATTCATTTACCGGAGAGACCAATGTATTCTCGAAGCAGGTTGTTTGGGTGATCGTATCGTTTATTATTTTCTTCGCTTTGAGCTTTATTGATTTTAGATTCTTTCGAAAGACGACTCCTGTGGTCGCATTTTATATGACTGCGGTCGCATTCCTTGTACTTGTACTTCTTGTAGGACGAACTATCAAGGGGGCTAAAAGCTGGATCGATTTTGGGTTCTTTTCTTTTCAGCCAGCAGACTTCGCGAAGCTCGCACTTATTCTCGTGCTCTCAAAATATTTTTCAAAGAGACATGTTGAGATAGGGAACGTGAAGCATATTCTGGTTTCGGGCCTTTATGCATTTGGGCTTTTTTTGTTGGTGATGCTGCAGCCTGACTTGGGACTCGGGATCATCCTCTTTTTTATTTGGTTTGGAATGATCCTTCTGGCAGGCATCTCAAAGAAACATCTTTTTACAGTTGTACTTATTGGTGCTGTCACATTTGCAGGGCTTTGGGCTTATGTGTTTAAGGATTATCAAAAGAATCGTATCAAAACATTCTTAAATCCGCTTGCTGATGTCCGTGGCGCAGGATATAACTCGTATCAATCAACAATCGCAGTGGGATCAGGCGGGGTACTCGGCAAGGGGATCGGATATGGAACACAATCAAGACTTAATTTTCTTCCTGAATACGAGACAGACTTTATCTTCGCCGCATTCTCTGAAGAGTGGGGATTTATTGGTGTCCTTTTCCTTATTGGATCATTCGGACTTTTGATATTTCGTATTATGGATAATGCGCAGAAAGGGGAAACTAACTTTGAGATTCTTTTTGCTTCAGGGGTTGCTATCATGTTCATTGGACACTTTATTATCAATGTAGGGATGAATATGGGAGTGATGCCTGTGACAGGGATCCCACTTCCTTTTGTGAGCTATGGTGGATCACATTTACTTATCTCTTTCACCGCACTTGGTATGATCATGGGGATGCGTCGCTATAGGAGAGAGGCACACAGAGACTTAATCAAGAATGAATTCTTGGGGATGTAATAAACTTAAAATAAAAAACCCCTTGGACCGTGTGGTCCAAGGGTTTTTTTATTTTACCTATTTTAAGAGTATGTCCAAGTACATCCTGATGTGTTTCCACAACTGTTTGAATCGGTGTTGTCGCTACAGTTTCGAGATACGTTACAAGAACCTCCGTAGTCGTTCCATGAACAGCCAGAGTATGATCCACAGCTTCCTGAATCAAGTGATGAGCAATCGTTTCCGGTGTTATACATACCAGAACAATAGAAGTTGCTATTATCATCGTAATTTGTATTACATCCATTGTTGCTACAAGCCCAGTAGTCATTATTGAATGCACTACAATCTCCTGATGTGTAATATGTTCCTGAACATGACCCGCCGTTGCTGCTCCAAGAACAGTTACTGCCGCTGTAGTTATTGTAGTTTTGACATGAATATGAGTCACCATAACCACAAGATGGAGTTCCTTGGCAGGAGTATGAATGACAGCTTGAATAGTCACAGCTTCCGTCGCTATAGTTCGCACTTGAGTTGTAGTTACAAGCTGTGCTATCAGTACATCCATAAGTTGTCATGCAGCTCGTGTATTCGCAACTTCCGTCATCATTTGTTGCACTCGAATTGTAGTTGCAAGCTGAACCGCTCGTACATCCATACACAGTGTGACAACTCATGTATTCACAGCTTCCATCATTACTATTCGCACTCGAATTGTAGTTGCAAGCTGAACCATCTGTGCATCCATATACCGTTGTATCGTGGCAAGAGTAATCACATCCTGAATTTGAATTGGCATTTGGGTCATAGTTGCATGCACCTGAATCGGTACATCCATACACTATGTTTTGAGAGTTGCAGTAATAGTTTGTATAGTAGCCTCCACCATATGAACTAGATACTGATATGTAGATACAGCTTCCAGACCCTCCTGCGTAAGGGTAACCACTTGGATAAGATGTTCCGTAATATCCATATCCAGACCAACCGTTTCCAGAAGAATATCCATAGGATCCCGCTGTACTGTCGCTTGTAAACCAAGGATATGAACTCTCTTGATATCCTGGATCATACGGCATATTACAATAGCTTCCACTTTGGCCATTGCCGTACGATGAAGAAACATTTACAGAGATACAGCTACCTGTGCCGTTATAGTAAGGGTAGTTAGAAGGTGTGCCTGATCCATAGTAGCTATAACCACTTCCGCTGCACCATCCACTATTACCGCTATCATAACTATAATTACCAGTGTTACTGTCGCTTGAGCAATAAGGGTAGCTACTCTCGCTGTATTGAAGGGTGTTACAACTACAAGATCCTGTTCCATTTGGATCGTAGCTACAGCCGTCATTGCTTGAACTATCGCCACAAAACATTGAACAATCAGAATTGTTGCCTCCGCAAGTACAAGTGCCACTTGATCCACCACTTCCATTTACATCGTAGTTACATGAGCCTTCTGTATTTGAAAAAACTGAGCACTCTTGCGATCCGTTTCCGCAATTGTGTCCATAATTTTCCTGGCATTGAGCGATCTCACAGCTTGATTCATTAAAGGTTCCTACATTTATGACAGAAAAAGAACCGGCTTGAATTTTTGGATACATAAGTATTGCCTGATCGTTCGGGCAAGTAGGATTTGATCCACCGCAAGCAACATATATGTATCCTTTGTTGTCGTTATCGAGTGTTGCGATCTGCTCGCTTGTAAAGACTGGGAAGCTTGATGCAAGAAGGTTTGAGTTTATCTTATTGAACGCAATATCTGTACCTTTAAGTTGCGTACTTACTAAATAGCCATTATATATGCAGTCAGTCGAACCAATACAGTACATATTGTCAGATGATTGGTCACCGCCTTGAGGATTTGGAAATCCTCCATGGCCCGTATTGTATTCCTCAAGGGCGAGCTGTATGAGGTGAATTTCTGTGGCAATATTTGCATCTTTGGCTTTTGCTCGAGAAGAAGAAACGAGACCTACGATTACACTCGCAAGAAGTGAAACAATGGCCACGACAACCATGAGTTCGATCAGTGTAAAACCGGCAGAGTAATTTCGCCCGCTATTTTGCTTTCTGAATATATTTCGCATTTTTATTGTGTCAAAATTTTAACCTGCACATTTTGGGGAAGTTTATTAAATCCTTCTTTTGAGAGATTGTATTTAACTTTTACAGGGGTGTTGGCTTTTATAACGTTTCTTACAATAAGCGTTGCTGCACAAATAAATACAAGAATAGACACGATGAATAGTATCTTGTTGGCTGTTTTTTCGGTTTTTGCTATATGAAATCTGAGTAGAAGAGCCACTATTGGGCCATAGTTTTGTTGATACGTATTTCTTCGCACAAGGAGATTATTCTGATCTTCAAATTGAAGTGACATAAGTTGAATTATATCACAAAAAGAACTTAAAATGGCTGTGGATATTTAGATGATGCCGTAGATTTTCTTGGTATCCAAAACCATCTTTTCCAAAATGAATTCTGTCGTTACTTTTTTGTGAAGATTTAGCCCGATATCTTTTCGAAGCTCTGGTTCATATACAAGTTTCTGTATGGCGTGAGCAATGTCGCTCGCTGATTGCGGTTTGATGAGGAGTCCTGTTTTTTTGTCTTCAATTATTTCTGGAATTCCGCCGACATTTGAAGCAATCGTAGGAAGTCCTGCAAATCCCGCTTCTTCCAAAACATAAGGTAACCCTTCAGAGATCGATGGAAGAATAAAAATATCGAATGCCTTAAGTATTGTTTCTGCATTATCAACATGTCCGCACATAAATACATTGTCAGATAATTTCATTGTGTCGATCTGCTTTTGTATTTTTTTGTTATCTTGCCCATCGCCGATTATAAAAAGATAAAGAGGCAGGGCAGAGTGGCGAAGAATAGTCTGGAATCCTTCGAGGAGATATGAATGTCCTTTGATGGGATGAAGTTCACCTATTGTTCCGATTGTAAATGATGCGAGCTTGATATCTGCTTTACCCTTGATCATTGATTGGATGAGGAGGTGTCTCGCATCATGTTTTGTGAGAAAGTCGGGAGACATGATTCCGTTTCTGATGACTGTGATTTTGTGAGAGACCATTCCAAGTTCTCGTTCTGATTGCTTTTTGAGTGCATCTGATACTGCGATCGTTTTGTGACAGAGAATAATGGTTAATATATATATAAGTCGTATAAAACGTTTCTGGTAGGGTGGGCGGTTTTCATTCGTTGCGAGTCCGTGCATCGTGAACACTATTTTTTTGATGCCAGTGAGCCTGCCTGCGAGCGCTCCGAGTCCAGCTTTCGAACTGTTTAAATGGATGATATCTGGTTTTTCTTTTTTGAACAATTTATACAAAAAGCCGAATGCTTTGATCTCTTTTGGGAGTGATAGGTCGCGTTCCATTCCAGGGATCTCGATTACTTTTACACCTTCTGCTTTCAGTTTGTGGTAGAGAGCTTTTTGGCCTCCGGTCGCAACAATAATCTCAAAACCTTCTTTTTGGAGCGATGTGGCAAGGTCAAAGACATAGCGTTGAGCGCCACCCCAGCTCGATTTTGTAATAACCAGGATTATCTTTTTCTTATTTTGCATAGACAATGAACATTTTTATACTGATTGAATTTATGATAGTATATCTTAACACAGGAAAGGATCTATCCCAAAATTAACCGCAAATAAATCATTATCCATATGCGCATCGGAAACAAAAAAGAATCACTCATACTTCTTTTGGGAGATATTGTGGCTTTTTTTGTTGCTCTCTGGCTCTCTCTCTTTATTAGAAATTTTGAGATTCCTTCTTTTAATGCGCTCTACAGTCTCGCTATTCCATTTTCGATCATCTCTATTGTATGGATCGCTTTTTTCTTTATTGCAGGACTTTATGAAAAGCAGCGCATCGCAAAGCGAAAGCGATTGCCGGAGTTGCTTTTAAAAACGCAGCTATTTAACAGTGTTGTTGCTATCTTTTTCTTCTATTCGCTTCCATATTTTGGAGTGGCGCCAAAGACAATACTTTTCTTCTACATCCTCATTTCTCTCGGACTTTCATTTATATGGAGAGTGTATGCGGTGTCACTCTTTTCTGTAAAAACAAAATCTCATGCGCTTATGATCGCGGGCGGATCAAACGCTTTAAGTCTTCGTGATGAAGTCAATCAGAATACTCAGTATGGATTTAGCGTTGTTCGTATTATTGATACGGAGTCGATAAAGGATCTGGGTATTGAAGAGATAGAGCGCCTCATCAAGGTTGAAAAGATAAAAACTATTATCGTTGACTCTCGTTCAGAACTTGTATCACCAATCTTGCCGCATCTCTACAAGCTTATCTTTTCGAAAATAAGTTTCATTGATTTTTATGATCTTTATGAAGATATGTTTGATCGGCTTCCTGTGTCGCTCATCGATTACGGATGGTTCTTGGAAAATATTTCAACAGGACGGAGAGATACTTATGAATTCCTGAAAAGAGTGATGGACCTCGTGCTTGCTCTGCCAGCATTTGTAATCACGCTTCCTTTCTATCTCTTTGTATATATAGGTATCAAGATTCAGGATAACGGACCCTTATTTATTGTTCAGGAAAGAGTGGGAAAGAATAATCGACCTATTCGAATCTTGAAGTTTAGAAGTATGAATCGAAATGAAACAGATCTTTCAAAAGCCACCGACAACAAGGTGACAAAATTTGGTTCATTTCTTAGAGTATCTCGAATTGATGAGCTTCCACAGCTCGTGAATGTCATCAAAGGAGACCTGACCATTGTTGGACCTCGTCCTGAATTACCATCGGGAGTCAAGCTCTACGAAAAACAAATACCATATTACAATGTTCGTCATATCATAAAGCCAGGACTCTTTGGGTGGGCGCAGCTCTATCATGAGAACCATCCTCATCATGGAGTGGATGTCGAAGAGACTCAGAACAAACTTTCTTACGATCTTTATTACATCAAGCACAGATCATTTCCACTTGATATAATTATTGCGCTAAAGACAATCAAAATATTAATGTCGAGACAGGGGAGATAAAGTAAAATCAAAACCTAAAAACCAAAAATCAAAAATTATAATTCATAATTTTAAATTAAAAATGAAAAAATACATTGTTACAGGAGGTGCTGGGTTTATCGGATCCAATCTCGTCGATGTTCTTATTGAAAGAGGGGATGAAGTGCATATTATAGACAACCTTTCTGGAGGATTTGAGGAGAATCTCAATCCAAAAGCAATTTTCCACAAAGCTGATATTAGAAATATTGAAGAGATCAAGCCTCTCTTTGCAGGTATCGACGGGGTATTTCATTTTGCAGCACTTCCACGAGTACAGTATTCAATCGAAAATCCGATTGAAACCAACGAGGTCAATATAAATGGAACGCAAAATATTTTGATCGCCGCACAACTTGCTGGGGTCAAAAGAGTTGTTTATTCTGCTTCATCGGCAGCATACGGTAATCAATCTACAATGCCGCTTATTGAGACGATGCTTCCACAACCGCTCAGTCCTTACGGAATGCAAAAATATGTTGGAGAGCATATCTGTCGTATCTGGTCAGAGATCTATGGTATTGAAACAGTATCACTTCGATACTTTAATGTGTATGGTCCAAGACAATCAAGCGAGGGCGCATACGCGCTTGTGATCGCTCGATTCCTCAAACAAAAAAAAGAAGGACAAAAAATGACGATTACCGGAGATGGACTTCAGACACGAGACTTCACTCATGTACGAGATGTAGTGCGTGCAAATATTCTTGCAATGGAAAGCGATAAGGTGGGGAAAGGAGAGATTATGAATATTGGAGGAGGAGAGCAACATTCAGTGCTTGAAATTGCTCAGATGATCGGAGGAGAATATGAATTCATTGCGCCTCGAATCGAGCCTCGACATACGCTTGCAGATACGACAGTTGCCAAAAATCTCATTGGCTGGGAACCGAAAGAAGACTTTGTGAAAGGGGTGGAGGAGTTGAAGGTATAATTATGAATACGAAAATGAAGGAATACCTAAAATTACTTTTAGTTCCGCTTGGGCTTTTGGTTATTTATCTCACAATGGCCTTTTTGTGGAAAGTGTTTGGATTACCGAGTGATGACCAGATGATTCCTCTCGTAAAGGAATATTTCAATCAGTATGGAATATTGATTGTATTTCTTGGAGCTCTTATTGAAGGATTTTTTATAGTAGGTCAATATTTTCCTGGAGGATTTATTATTTTTCTTGGAGTGATCTCTTCGGTTGGAGATATTCCGCGAGCGATTGCGGTTGTGTCTGTCACGTCACTCGCATTTTTTATTGCATATACTTTGAATTATTTTGTTGGTAAATATGGATGGTATAAAGTGCTTTTGAAATTTGGATTTGGACATTCTCTTGAGATGGCAAAGGGAAAGCTCGAGAAGCAAGGGATGAATGCTATTGTCTTTAGTTATTGGGAGCCAAATCTTGCATCCATTATTGCAACAGCCGCGGGGACTTTGAGTATTTCGCTTCGAAAGTTTTCGATCTATTCGCTTTTTGGAATTGTTATCTGGAATATATTTTGGGGAGTGCTCGTGTATACCTTGGGTGATAATGCACTCAAGATTATCGGGGTCAAATATGTCCTTGTGATCTTTGGTATATGGATACTTATCTTAATTTTAAAAAAGTTCATTTCAGGGAGATTCACGTCGCGTAAGATTTAGATGTATTAAATTCAAAAATATCGTTACGCAGTAACGTGTTTACAGCTATTTTTGCTTGCTTTATTGAATTGCAAAAAGCCCTAAAGCGAGTATAATGTCCCGTATGTCTACTACAAAAATTCGTATTACAGCATTGTTTTTATTAGCTTTGGCGGTATTTGGCGGTTACTTTATTTACAGCACAGAAACATCAAAGGACGGTGGGTTTGGCAATGTGCCATTCAAGCTCGGACTTGATCTAAATGGTGGTACACACCTCGTGTACCAGGCAGACACTTCAAAAGTGGCACCAGATGATGTGAAGGGTGCAATGGAAGCTCTTCGAGAAACTATCGAAAATCGAATCAACGTGCTCGGTGTTTCAGAGCCTCTTGTACAGGTTGAAGATGCAAATATTGGAGGACAGAGTGTTCACAAGCTTATTGTTGAACTTCCAGGAGTAACAGATACAGAAAAGGCGATTGGTATCATCGGCAAGACTCCAGTCCTTGAATTCAAACTTCAAAACGAAAACCTTTCAACAACAACGAAGTATACAATGGATCAGATGTTTGCTGACACAGGGCTAACCGGACGACTTCTTGCTCGAGCTGACTTAGAGTTCAATCAGAATACAAATGCTCCTGTCGTATCTCTGACATTTAATGATGAAGGTAAAACTCTTTTTGCAGATCTCACAAAGAACAATATCGGACGAGTGCTCGCAATCTTCCTTGATGGACGACCACTCTCAACACCTGTTATCCGAGATGCGATCACAGACGGTAAGGCTCAGATCTCAGGACAGTTCACTCCAGACGAAGCAAAGAAGCTTGTAGAAGATTTGAACTACGGGGCATTACCTCTTCCAATCTCACTTCTTGGTACTCAAACAATTGGTGCCTCTCTGGGTGCGGGAGCACTTCATGCAAGTGTTGATGCTGGGATAATAAGCTTTATTGTTATTGCGATATTCCTTATCCTTTGGTACCGACTCCCGGGAATTGTTGCAGTTATTGCGCTCGCGGTCTACACGATCATTAACCTTATTATATTTAAGCTGGTCCCAGTAACTCTCACAACAGCAGGTCTTGCAGGATTTATTCTGTCGATCGGTATGGCCGTGGACGCCAACATCCTCATCTTTGAGAGAATGAAAGAGGAGCTTAAGAGGGGCCTTTCACTTGAGGATGCAATACGAGAAGGCTTTCATCGAGCATGGCTTTCAATTCGAGATTCAAACCTCTCATCAATCATTACTGCGGTGATTCTTTACTACTTTGCGACAAGTGCGCTCATCAAAGGGTTCTCATTCGTATTTGCGATCGGTGTTATAACAAGTATGTTCACAGCGATTACAGTTTCTCGAACGCTTCTTATTGCGATCGGTCTTAAGAAAACAAACAAATTTACTAAATTCCTTTTCGGTAACGGTCTTAAAAATTAATTCTTAAATAAATTTATGTTTGTAATCAAATTCAGAAAAATATTCTATACAATTTCAATTGTTCTTATTGCGGTGTCTCTTTATGGGATCTTTGCTTACGGACTCAAATTCGGTATTGATTTTAAGGGAGGGTCAATTGTTGAAGCGGAGTATTCTGTAGCGCCAAGTGTTGATGCTATCAAAGCAAACCTCACAAATATTGATCTTGGTGAATATTCTGTTCAACCGACAGGAGACAAAGGTCTCATCTTCCGAACACGTAGTCTTTCGGATGTGGAGAGAACAACACTTCTCTCTGATATCACAGCAGGGGATACGGGGGCGAGTATCAAGCGATTTGATTCTGTAGGACCAGTTCTTGGCGAAGAGCTTCGGGCAAAATCTGCGCAGTCGATCTTCTTTGTGCTTCTTGCGATTGTTCTCTTTATTACATTCGCATTTCGTGGAGTATCAAAACCTGTATCTTCTTGGAAATACGGACTTGTTGCAATTGTGGCCCTCCTTCACGATGTGGTCATACCTACAGGAGTGTTTGCGTTCCTGGGATACTATCAAGGGGTTGAAGTTGATGCGCTTTTCGTAACGGCACTTCTCGTTGTTCTCGGATTCTCTGTGCATGATACGATCGTAGTGTTCGACCGAACAAGAGAAAACCTCCATAAGAACAACAAAGAAAAAAGTAAGAAAACCTTTGAAGAAGTTGTTGGTATGTCAGTATCACAGACTTTTACTCGATCAATCAATACATCCCTTACAACAATGCTTTCGCTTGTTGTGCTCTATATCTACGGAGCAGAGGCGACGCAGCATTTCGCACTGGCACTCCTTATTGGTATCGCAGTTGGAACATATTCATCAATCTTTATCGGTTCACCACTCTTGGTGACTTTGGAGAAATGGCAGAAAGATAAGTAAAAAATAGACAGAATAAATTCCCGCAGCTCTAGCTTTAAACCAAAAATAAAACCACACCTTAAGGCGTGGTTTTATTTTGTTGTTCTTTTATGATTACTGAGCGAAAGTCACAGTAGGAGGGAGGACAAACTTGGAAGAATCTACAACCCATTTATCACATCTATAATTAATACTTTTATCAGCATTTAATCCATTCTTGCTTGGTGTAGCAGTTGGCGTTGAAGATTTTGCTAACGTCGATTGTGTGCCCGTAGTTGTTGCATCTGCCCATGTGTAACTATTTTCACCCAAGATTATTTCATGAAGTCGAGTAGTGCCTGCATAACTAACATTTAGATCTGCACGTATTTTAGTGTTTGTAACATAGACTGTGCCGTCTATAGTAGACATTGCACCACTGTCTGTGAATGTACACTTCAACGGTTGACCATTTGCAATCAATCGTTTCAATGTAGTTGGAGGAAGATTAATTACATTTGATGGAGACGGAGTTGCACCAGTCTTTAAATTCTGATTGTTACTTACTGTAGTTGTCTTATTTGATCCAGTTGTATTTTGCGGAGCCCCTGAAACGGTGCTTGTAGCAACTACTTCAGAAGAAGTTTTGTCTTTTGAAGTCTCTGATTTATTCAAAATTAAAGCAAGGCCTACGATAACCACAACAGCTGCAATCACTAATCCTAAAGTATTTTTATTCATAATTATAATTTATTTAATAATCTAACTTGGATTATTATAACATGATTAGCACGAGGATTATGGTGATGGGCGGAGTCGGGCACAAGCTTAATATTTGCCATCGCAAATATTCACTCGCGACCCAGCCTCGTAAAATTTTATTCTGAAAATTTTGTATTCCGGCTTTCGATTCCGCCACAAAAGTGCGTTTAGTACTTTTTCATCTCCATAAATAAAAATCGCTTCACTAAAAAAGTGAAGCGGGTTTTTCTATTTGCGGAGAGGTGTCAGAGGAGTTAGGACTAGATATTAATTACAAATCAAACTCTTGGGTGACTGCATTTTCAATATGTTCAAAAGCTTTTCCTTCACGAGCGTAGAGCATTCTGATTATACCTCCATGACAGACAACAAGTGGATTTTTGTATGACCCTGTTTTTGTATCTTCAATAAATTTTGAAAGTCTTTGAGACACCTGTTCCGCAGATTCGCCTCCAAAAGGACGATAATCATATTTCTGTTCCTTGTCTATTTTTCTTGCATTGGGTATATATCCGCTTTCCATTTCATCCCATGTTTTTCCAACGAGTGATCCAAAATCTCTTTCAGTAATGAGATCCGTAATAACGATTGGGAGATTGAGATTTTGGTTGATAATGTCTGCGGTCTCTCGTGCTCTGCTAAGTGATGAAGAAAATATAACATCAAAGTCATTTGGTAGTCGTTCAGTTTCAAGTCTTGCTTGTTCTTTTCCCTCTTCATTTAATGGGGCATCATATTGTCCCGTCATAACTTTTCGTTTGTTATAATCTGTTTCTCCATGTCGTACGAATGTGAATTTCATGAGAAAAGTATAGCAGGGTTGTGAATGATTCGCATCTTAAAGGAATAAGTTTTTTGAGTTGCATTTTGTGCTTGAATTAGATATTAAAAATGCTACTATCACTCCTGGTATGAAAGCAAAAAAAGACCCATTCACTTCAGAGTTGAGGCATGCGGAAAGGGTATGCCGAATCATTGATTGTTGTCGAACAGTCAAGTCCACACGGGCACGTCCTGTTCTTCTTAAGAGACTGGCTACCAGTTCAAAAATAAGCCGAAGAGTCGCATCCCGCAAGAGACCTTAGTCTGTTGCGGATTTTTAATTTTCAAACTTCTCAAACAGAAAGCCCTTGCAAAGCAAGGGCTTTCTGTTGTGTGGAGATGGGCGGAATCGAACCCCCGTGCATGTAAATTTCAGAAATGAGTCTACGCAATGTATCTTCTCTTTTGGTTTCGCTGCATATGCTTTTAGAAAAGCAGAACACATATACAACTATCCCAAGTTTCGGAGAGGGGACGGGAATGCCCCTATCCTATCCTCTGAGTATTACACCTGAGCTTCTCCCAGAGAGAGCAAAGAAGTCAGATGGCTTAAAGCTTCAGCGAGCTATGCTCGAGCTGTTGCGAAAGCAAAATCGTTTGCTCCAAAATATGGAGAAACAACTTTTCGTGCGTTTGCACTTGAGTTTCCTATAAGTTTTACGAGGTTTTAGGATACTCGATTGCGCACATTAATGAAGGATCTACATGTCTATGCCTGTCATCCCCATACCTATATTATAGCACATTTTGAGGTGTTTTACAATAATGTTGGTATGTGCTATAAAGTGAGCAGTCTGTACGATAAAAGGATGTCGAGTGAGAAGTCTGGTTTTATTTTTTGAAGTTAGACTTCTCACCCAACATCCCAATGAAAAACAAGAAACACAGCGCTCGTCACCGTCGCCAAAAAGATCGTGGATTTCCTCGTCATCGCACCCCAAAACAAAAAGGAGAAGTGAGTATCGGAGAAATCAAGATCTCACAGTGCACAACTCCTTCTGGTGCTCAGTTTGGGAGCGGTACTCGTGCTCACGGTACAATCTCCTTCTCAATCGGGGCCCATGCTCCTCAGACCAAAGATTGGTCTTGGAGTTGTGAGACCAACATGCATCGCGGTAAGCTGCGATTCCACTGGAAGTGTTTGCAGAACCTGGCTAATAACAGCGATTACAATCGCCTCCTCAAGGGTGCTATTGCAAGCGCAATTCGGTTACGGTATGGGCGTCCAAAGTCTTTGGCGGCTGCCTAGCAGTATCTTCTTTTAGTGTTCATAAAGGCCTCATCTTCGGATGAGACCTTTTTTATTTACAATATTCTACAACTTTGTCGTGTACGACTCCGTTTGAAAGAATGGCGCCTTTGAATGGTTTTGAATAATCGAGAGGGGAACCGTCTATGGCTGTTACTCTGCCGCCAGCATTTTCTACAATGAGGTGCGCTGCCGCGATATCGTGGGGATTGATTCCATATTCTGCATATCCGACAAGTCTGCCTCTAGCGATGAGGCAAGGTTTGTATACCGCTCCAGAAAATGCCGCAAGCCTCACTTTGTCATCGATCATTCTTTGATAGTATTTTGTCTTTGGAAGACTCTTGATGCTTCCACTGACTGCGAATATTCCAGTTTGCAAATCTTTGTTTGAAACTTTTAATTCCTTTTCATTGCAAAAGCTTTTACCACCTTTTATTGCTGTATACATTTTGTTAAGGAAAGGATCAAATGCAACGCCGACAATAGGTACGCCATCAACACATAGTGCAAGTGAGAACATCGCAGTTGGAGTGCCCCAGATATATCCTGCAGTTCCATCTATCGGATCACAGATCCACTTTCGTCCCATTCCGTATTCTGCAGTACTTTCTTCTTCACCGATCACTCCATCTTCGGGGAATGATTCTTTGAGTTTTTCTATTACCATTGTATTGATCAATTTGTCAGCGATAGTAACAAAAGTTTTATCTTCTTTTTGTTCAATCTCTTGATCTATATCAAAATATTTGAGTATTATTGGTCCCGCTTCGTGAGCGATATTTATAGCCGTTTCGAGTTCTTTTTGGTAGTTTTGCATTGGTCTATAATATCACAAGATGATATCTTCTATGACTTTCGACTTTCGACTTTCTCCTTTATACTATATATATGTTTGAACTCGAACAAAATTACAAATGCGGTGGAAGAGCGCTCTTTTATTTGTTTATTGTGCACGCTTGGTTTTTTATAATTAGCGGACTTGGTCTTATCTTCCTTTCTTACGAAATGTATTTTGGAAGACTTAAGGCAATGACAACCTCTTTTCTCGAAAGTCATAGCACTTGGTACATAGATGATTTTATGATCTCTGAATGGACGGTTCTTCTTGGTATTTCAGTTATTATTGTTGGATATTTGGTTGGAAATGTTCATTATCGAAGTTACAAATTCAAACTTGATGAACACGCATTTCATTTGAGGCGTGGCCTCTTTTTTATTCATGAGACTACGATCCCGTATCAGCAGATCAGCAAGGTGACAATCTCTCGTCCGTATCATTATCTCTTTTTTGGAGTAGCTGAACTTGATATTGTGACCGCAGATGATCGAAGTGATTCCAATAATAAAGTGAGAGCAAGCAAGTTCTTGATACCTGTCATTAGCTCACCCCTGGCCCGAGGACTTTCAAAACAGCTCCTTGCATATGCTTCAATGTCGCGAAAAGGGCAAAATATTGCTCCACAATATGATGATGAGGATGAGTACGAAGACGAAGATATAGAAGACTTAGATGGTGATGAAGAGGGGGATGAATAGTTCGCAATTATTCTTTTTTTGACTATAATAGAAGGGCTTGTTCTATTGGGAAAATGGGGTATATATTACAGAATAAGACTGATTTAGACATTGAAATAAAGGGCAAGTATTTACTAAGTGAACTATAATTTTCTACCAGGATGGAAAACAAAGAAAACAAACAACATAAAAACGAAGGTCAGCCAAAAGGAAAGGGTCCAAAAATGCCTAAGAAAACTGAGATGAAAAGGGATTTTATTAAAAATATTATCCTCATATTCGTCTTTTTGGGTATTCTTGTGGTCTCGTATCCGTATCTCACTAGTACATCTGACAAAAAAACTGATGTTAATCTCTCTGAGCTGGCGCGAGACATTAAAGAGGCAAAGGTAACATCACTCACTGTTGAGGGGGATACAGTAACTGCAAAGTATGCTGACAGTACAGAAAAGACCTCAAAGAAGGAAGTGGAAAGTTCTCTTTCACAAACAATGTTCAACTATGGTGTGACAGGGGATGAGCTTTCAAAAGTAAATATTGATGTCAAAAGTGATACTGGATTTATTTTCTGGTTTGCTAACCTTGCACCAATAATTCTTCCTATATTATTTATTCTTCTTTTTGTTTGGTATCTCTCACGATCAATGCGGGGTGCTGGTGCGCAAGCGTTTTCATTTGGACAGTCGAGAGCACGACTTACGAGTCCTGAAGATGGAAAGCAAAAGGTAACGTTCAAAGATGTCGCGGGTGCAAAAGAAGCAAAAGAAGAATTGTCAGAAATCGTGGACTTCCTCAAAAATCCTAAAAAGTTTTTAGATATTGGCGCGCGAATCCCGAAAGGAATTCTTCTTATGGGTCAGCCAGGAACAGGAAAGACACTTCTTGCACGAGCGGTGGCTGGAGAAGCTGGAGTATCATTTTTCTCTGTATCAGGTGCTGAATTCGTTGAAATGTTCGTCGGTGTGGGTGCGAGTCGTGTGCGAGATCTTTTCAAAATGGCAAAGGCGACAGCGCCTGCAATCATCTTCATCGATGAGATCGATGCTGTTGGGCGAGTGCGAGGTGTAGGGACAGGAGGAGGAAACGATGAGCGAGAGCAAACTCTCAACCAAATTCTCGTTGAAATGGATGGATTTGAACCCAACGAAAAGGTTATTGTAATGGCTGCTACAAACAGAGCGGATGTTCTCGATCCTGCACTCCTTCGACCGGGACGATTTGATCGACGAGTTACTATTGATCTTCCAGATCGAAAAGATCGTGAAGAGATACTTCGAGTTCACAGCCGAGAAAAACCTTTTGCCGAAGATGTGAACCTCCCTCTTATTGCAGAAAGAACTCCAGGATTTTCTGGTGCAGATCTTCAGTCGCTTATGAACGAAGGTGCAATCCTTGCTGCAAGAGAAAACAGAACAAAAGTTGCACAGTATGACCTCATTCGATCAATCGAGAAAGTAATGATGGGACCTGAAAGAAAAAGTCACCTATTGAGTAAAAAAGAAAAGGAACTTACTGCATATCACGAAGCGGGACATGCGCTTGTTGCATCTGTGCTCCCATATGCAGATCCAGTACACAAGATCTCGATCATCTCACGTGGACGAGCTGCGGGGTATACAATGAAGCTTCCGCTTGAAGACAAAAAAATGCAATCTCGAAATGAATTCTTGGATGATATTGCAATGTCACTTGGTGGATATGTAGTAGAAAAGATGATCTATGGAGATGTCACAACAGGACCATCAAACGATCTTCAGGTATCAACGGCTCTTGCTCGAGACATGGTGACCAAATATGGAATGTCAGACAAGCTAGGACCAATTGCTTTAGAAGGTGCAGGAGGACGAGTGCTCTTTGGGCGAGGTGTGGAAGACAATGGATATTCAGAAAGAGTGAGTGCTGAGATCGATTCTGAAGTGTCGCTCATCATTCATAATGCGCTCAAGAAAGCCGAAGACATCGTGATTAAATATAGAAATGTACTTGAGGCAATCACACGACGACTTATTGAAGTTGAAGTGATCGAGCAGGCAGAATACGAGAGTATTATTGTGGCGCACGGAATTCCATTGAAGAAAAAGGAGACTATCGAGGAAGGAAAAGCAGAGATTGTTGCATAAATAGTAATGTTAAATCGGGTGTTGTCTAGTATAAATGCGCATTGATCCTTATGTTATTTTAGGCTAATATAACACCCATATGCGCGTGTAGCTCAGTTGGTTAGAGCACAAAGCTTATACCTTTGGGGTCCATGGTTCGAGTCCATGCATGCGCACTAGTGGTAACTTTTTGAAAAGATCTAACTCTAATAAAATAATTTAATTATGGATAGTTTAAGTTTTTTGGAGAATAAAATATCTAGTAAAAAAATTTCAATTTTATCCATTCCTTTAAATATTGGTTCAGATAATTCTGATATGGCGGATGCGCCAAAATATTTATTGAAACTTGGTCTGAAAGAAGCTTTAGAGTCTGCAGGGTTTCAAACTAATGTTTTGCCGGAACTTGCTGCCTCAAAGAAAAGTTTTTGGAAAAATAATAAAACCAAAGAAGATAATTTAAGCGATATTTTAGACATTGTTTCTGATGCAAATAAAATAGTAAAGAAAGAGATTTTAGAAAAAAATAAGGTTTTGTCTATCGGTGGTGATCACGCTATTTCTATAGGAACAATTGCAGGAGCGGCTGAAGCTGTAGACGGAAATTTGGGAGTCATCTGGATTGACGCGCATGGCGATATAAATACTCACGAAACTTCTCTTTCGGGCAATGTCCATGGAATGGCTTCGGCTGCGATTTTGGGTTTTGGCGATAAAAGGTTGACGGATTTAGTTAAAACTAAAATCAAGAAAGAAAACATTTTGTATATTGGACTCAAAGATTTGGATCAAGCAGAAATAGACCTAATAAGAAATGAAAATATTTCTAGGATAACGATGCTGGATATTTTAGAAAATGGCTTTTCCATTATTACAAAAAATATTGAATTATTAAAGAAAAAAGTTGATAATATTTGGATAAGTTTAGATGTGGATTCAATTGATGAGCAATTTGCTCCAGCTTCGGCGATGGCAACGTCTGGGAGTTTGTCTTATCGTGAAATAACCAACTTAATAAATTATATTGGTAAAAGTTCCGAAGTCATTGGAATGGACATAGTAGAAATAACGCCGAAAAAGGATATTGATAACAAAACAGGAAAACTTTGCATAGAATTGATTGCGTCAGGATTTGGGTCAAAATATGATTGGTACAGCGAATATATGGGTCATTACAAAAAGTTGAAGTAAAAGCTTTCTTTTCAGCTGTAAATCTATAATTAAAGTATCAAAATAAAACACCTCTAAGGGTGTTTTATTTTGATACGAACTGACTACAGATTTTACTTTAAAATAAACTCCTGTTTTGGATATACGGCTGTAAGCTCGTTTGAATAATAGAATTCTCCTGCGAGATATCCGAAGCTATATTTTGTATTATTGATTTCTATTTCTGCACCTCCTGATTGCGGAGTGGCATTGGGTGCTGAGTGTTCAAATCCAATATTAAAGAGGGTAGCGAGGATTTCTGGTTTTCCTGATATATCAAATCCCGCTTTCTTCCAGCTTGTTGCGAGCTCTTTGATATAGATTGCCGTATAGAGATATGAATAGTATCGATCTTTGTAATCTGTAAGTCGCGCGAATCTTTCATTTTCAATATCGGTTGTTTTGAAATCAAGATAATGTGCAAAGCTGTCACCGAGATAATATGCTGAAGTAGGATCTTTCAAATAATTCTCAACTTGTTCTGCTGTCTTTTGTTTAATGCCTGAAACACCAAGTGAGAATTGAGTTTGAGTCCCGAGGATTTTGAGAGGAGCAAAAAGATCTTTGAATGTTTGTCGTTCAGAAAAATAAAGTCTCATCTGCTCAACAAAAACTGCTGAGATAATCAATCGTGAAGGTACCCCCGTCTCACTTTCAACTCTTTTTAATACTTGCGTGTCTTTTGATATTGCCGCGCTAAAGTTTTCCCATTCTGGTCCCTGGTTCCATGGTCGAGGGGTGGTATCGACTGTGACTGTATTATCTTGATTACGAAAGAATTCTACCTGTTGGTCGATGATGCCTTTGGTGTTTGTAAGTCCTAATTTTACAGCAAAAAAACCGAGTGTAAGAAATAGTCCGATAGCTGCGAAAATATATAGGAAAATATTAAATATTTTTTTGTAGATTGGTTTCATTTATGTTTGAGAATACAGAAATTATGTCCAAAAAGCAACCCTTTGTTTGTAAACAGTGACTGCTAAATAAATTTGATTAAAGTATATTTTTGTGTCATTATTGCGTAGTAATCATAATTAAATATATATGGAAAATAGAAACCCAGAAGCAAGCCATCCTCTCAATGTTTTTGATGTCTTGAAGTCTACATTTGGTCACTTTGGAAAAAATATAAAGTTTATAATAAAGGCTAGTTTGCCGCTTATTTTTGGGTATATCCTTTTGGCTATTTTGTTTATTGTATATATGGGATTAGATAACATTAAAATCCTCTTTAATTTCACACGTTCGTCTGAAGAGATGGCACAATTATCTAAGTTTGCTGATGGACAGCTTGTTTCAGTTACAGAGCATCCTGTGATGTTTATTTTAGCTGGAATCCTAATCGGTCTTGTACTTTTCATATTAAAGACTATTTTTACTTTAACTATATTCAGTCAGTCAATCGAAATGTCAGATCCATCTATGGTCAAGGCATTCAAAAAAGCCGCAAAACTAATTCCTCTCTATATTAAGAATGCAATCGTTTTTGGGTTTATTGCGCTTGGGTTTGTTTCTGTTGTGGCTGCCGTATCTTTAGGTCTCGGGTATCTTAATTCATATCTTGGTATTTTATCTTCAGTTATATTTTTCCTTGCTCTTGTTTTTCTATCGGTCAGAGTTTCTCAAATGGTTGCAATTCTTATATCTGAGAAGAAAATCGGTATAAAAAATATTATGGAATCTTTTGCTCTAACGAGAGGGAAATTCTGGATGATTTTTCTAAATATTTTTGTCTGGATGGTCATTTCTCTTATTGCAATCTTCGTGACCGGATTTTTATTCAATATCTTAAGTATTTTTATTCCGCTCTTTGGATTGGGGCTTCAAATATTATTTGGTCTATGGATATTGGCTCCATTAGCGATTATTTTTGCTGCCCAGATCTTTAAGCGAATAACTCCGCATCATCATGTATTGCCTCAAAATGGTGTTAAGAAATCATTAAAGACTTCTTTAGTTCTCGGGGTTCTCGTGCTTGTTGTCGGACTCTGCTTCGGATTCTACTTTATGTATAGTCATAGGACCGAGATTGCTGCCGGATACGATCAAATGATCGAAATAATAAAAAATCCAGAACTTACATACACTGATTCAAAGTCAGAATTTAGTATTAAATATCCGAGAAACTGGGGAGTATCGCCAGAGCCTTTGCTTCAGAGTGCTGTCGTTTCTATTGTGAATAGAGATGAAGCGTCTCTATATGTGTCTAGCAGCAAAAAGGTTACACCAACATATATCAATATCCTTGCTTATAAAAATGATGGAACAAATATTGAATACTATAAAGATCTTTACCATCAGTTGGCGGAAAACAAATATATCAATATTTTAAGCGAAGAGCCTGTCAAAAAAATTGGTGAAGCTTCAGTTTATCGTGCGTATCTAGTTTGGAATAGTAATGGTGAATTTGGAGAAGTTGATGTATATAGTTATCCAGATATGAATTATATAATTTCTACTATTTCAGGAAAACAAGATTTTTCTGAAGCTGAACAAATCATTTCAACTTTTGCGCACAATCAGAGTAAGTAAAGCGTAGTTTTTTGATTACTCAAAATGTATCTCTTTCTTGCTTTCTAGAACAGCTTTAAGGGCGGGGTATTTTGAAAGGGTGAGATCTGTTTCTGCAATGAGTTTTGCTTCTGTTCGAGCAGCTTCTACCATCTTGAGATTGCGAAGGGCTTCCATGGCAATATCTGTTATACCCCATTGTTTGCCTCCTGCAAGTCCACCTGAGCCTCGTTGTTTAAGATCGAGCTCCGCAAGCTCGAAGCCGTTTTTGGCATTCTTAAAGGCCCGAAGTCTTTCGATTGATTTATCATTTTTTGAATCTGCAAATACAAAGCAATAGGGCTGATGATTTCCTCGGAGCACTCGTCCTCGAAGCTGATGAAGCTGAGAGAGACCGAATCTCTCAGCACCTTCAATCACGATCACCGTCGCATTCGGCACATTCACACCCACTTCAACAACAGATGTTGAAACTAGAATATCGATCGTTCCTTTGTAGAATTCTCCCATGATTTTATCCTTCTCGATTGGTGTCATTTTGCTATGCAGAATATCAATTTTAAATTCTCTAAAGACTTCTTTTTTAAGTCGTTCTGCTTCTTCTTTGACTGATCGAAGTTGGAGTGACTTTTCTTGATCTGGATCTGGCGCATCAATTCGTGGGCAGATGATATATGCTTGTCTCCCGTTATTTAATTCTTCTCGAATTTTTTCATATACTGTATTTCTTTTTTCTGGAGTAATGATTTCTGTAATGATCTGCTTTCGCCCCGCAGGCATTTGATCGAGTATCGAAAGATCAAGGTCTCCGTAGATCGTGAGTGCAAGTGTACGAGGAATCGGGGTCGCTGTCATTGAGAGAAGATGGGGAATTACTTTGTCCTTTCGTGCGAGCTTCTGTCTTTGGTTCACTCCAAATCGATGTTGCTCGTCGATAATGACATACGCAAGGTTTTTGAACTTTACTTTTTTTTGAATGAGGGCGTGAGTTCCTATGACAAGCGAGATCTTTCCTTCTTCAATCCATTTGAGCATTTGAGGTTTTGAGACACTCGTTGATCCTGTCGGATTTACTTTTGATGGAAACTTTTTGCAAGTAGCTCCTATCACAAGCGCCATTTCAATAGGAAGATGTTTGAAGAATTCGATAAATGATTCGAATTGTTGTGTTGCGAGTATTTCTGTCGGGGCCATGTAAGCGATCTGGTAGTTTCCAAAGTCCTTTCCGTTGGGATGAGATTTGACCACTGCATACGCAGTTGCGCCTGCGACCGCTGTCTTACCGCTTCCTACATCACCTTCAAGAAGTCGAGACATTGGAGTGCCTTGTTTCATTTCATTTGTGATCGTGTCAATCACTGTCTTTTGAGCAGTGGTCAGTTTAAAAGGGAGTTTGTTTATAAATTCAAGAGCGAACTCTTCTGCATCTTTGAGCTGAATAGAAGGCAGTTTTAATATCTCTTTTCTTTCGATTTGTTTTTGGAGTTGGATAAAAAATACTTCTTCAAACGCGAGTCGTTTTCGAGCGATCTCATAATCCTCGATCTTGTGGGGAGAGTGGACCCAAAGAAGTGCCGTTTTTAGTGTTGGGAGAGAATACTTTTTGAGAATCGATTCAGGGATCGGATCGGTGATATATTCAAAAATATCACTCTTAAATACCCGTTGAAGTGTATGAAAAATCCAATTGGATGTAATATTTTTTGTCTCAGGATAGACAGGGTAGAGGGGAGCGTCATGGTTTGAGGCGTTATCTCCTTGGGTTTCTGCAAAAAGAGAAATACCTTTTATTTCTGGAATTTTATCGATCTCTTCTATTTTTGGGTTTGAAAAATATCTGCCGCTTTTGCCTATAGAAAGTTTGCCTTCGACTCTAACAAGGGAATTATCATGTATGAGTTTGGCGATGTAGGGCTGATTAAACCAGACGAGACCCAGAGTACCGGTCTCATCGACGAGAGTTGCTTTGGCCATTGCGATCTTGGTTTTGAATCCTTTGCTTGTAGTGAGATTTTGGATCCTCCCAAAGACGGTGACATCAATACCTTTTTCAACAGAATTTATTTCAACAGCTTTCGATATATCACCATAACGCACAGGATAATATCGGAGAAGATCTCCTACGGTAAAAAGGCTGAGTTTTTTGAGAGCTTGTTTTTGCTCAAACGAGAGGCGAGTGACTGATTCAATACTATCGTGTAATCTCATAAGTTTGTTTGTAAAATACCATTGCAAGAGTCATGAGTACGAATCCTGAAAGCGCCATAAATGGAATTGTGATGTATCCTAGGTGAACTACGAACACTTTGCTACAAGAAACACTTTGACCGACTGCTGAACAAGGGATTATTGATGAACCTGTCATTTGAAGAATGTAGTGATTGAGCGCGATGAGTCCTCCAATAACTGACATTACAATACTGTAGAAATACAGATTCCATTCTTTTCTCCATAGAGCAAGACCGAGAATGAGAGCCTGAGGATACATAAATATTCTTTGGAACCAGCAGAATTTACATGGCTCGTATCCTAATACATCAGAATAAAAGAGACTGCCACAAGTTGAGATGAGCGCAACAAGAAATGTGAGTTTAAATCCATTATCTCCCAGTATTTTTACGAATTCAGAATTGGGATTTTTTCGTTTTACAAAGAAGCCAATAATATAAACGACAGAGAGTATTTGTGCGAATACGACGAGTACAACTATGAGGTTTTCAATGAAAATTTTCATCTTTAGGATTTATTATTTTGTAACTGATGCGGGTGATGTTGTGGTTGCTATTGCCGCTGTTGAAGTTGCGGCTCCTAGAGAACAGGATGTTTTTTCTGCGAGCTGCTCTGGAGTGATACCTCCTGTGATTCTTGATCCGTCGGCGAATTCCCAAGTAGGGTAGCTTTCGATCTTCTTGTCTATACAGATTTGAGTCTGACCTGATGCATCTGGAGTAGAACATTCAACATAGGGGAGTAGTTTTGCTGAATTACCAAACTCTTTCTTTTGATCTCTACAGTGTGGGCACCAGAATGCGCCGTAGAATTTTGCACCGTGCTCTACTGCGCACTGTGCAAGTGCGTCGTACTGCCCAGGCCCCGTGTCTGCATTATCGGTATTAAAAAATGAAAGAACTCCGGCTAATGTGATTGCGATAACTATAATAATGACTATATATATGATGTTTTTGTTTTTCATTGAATTATTATAGCATTTTGGGTTTATTTCCAACAAGCGAGGATGTGTGGGCGAGTATTCTCGCGCACAATATCCGAGTCGCCGTTGGAACAAAGGTCATCACTGACTCTGCTCCGAGGACCTTTTACCCACCACAACCTAAAAAGACTAGCCATGGTCTCAAATTATGGTGTATAATGAATGGGTTACCGGTTAATTATACAAATATATGCAACTAGGAGGACATTAAGAGCTTGCTCTTCAAAAACACCACATTGTAAGATGTGGTGTTTTTGTTTGTTGAATGCAAATGTCCTATTGAGATGCTATATTAAATAAACTAATGAGTAATATCGAACCAACAAAAATAAAAACCGATTGTCCGTATTGTGCCAATGTACCGACCAACCACGGAATGTCTTACTTCGGGAGTATCCTTTCTATCAATATTGATCCTATCTTTGGAAAGATCACGAAGTTTGCGCCAAAGTTTTTGAAAAGATTTGTGGACTGGCTTCCATCTATTTCTTTTCCAATACTCAACATGTTTCATCTTGTGAAGTTTTCTTCTGATATCGAAAAGGTGAATACCTTTCGTTCTCGTGTCGTATGGGAAGAAGCTAATAGGAGAGGACTTCAAATGGAGCAGATCATCATCTTTGGAAAACCAATAGAATTTTATCGAGCGCGTCTCAAAAGCGGCAAAAGAATATATTTTGAAAGTATCCCGATTCCAACAGAATTTCTCGATATGGTTGATATGTGGGACAACAAATCATTTCTCAAAAAAGTATTCAGAAAAAATAATATCCCAGTGCCAAAAAGTGTTGATCTGACTCTATTCCAAAAACCGGAGCAGCACATGAAAAAGCTTCAAAAAATATTTGATTCATTCGCAAAGCCTATCATTGTTAAGCCGCGAGTAGGATCACGAGGGAGACACACGACAACAAACATTAATTCATTTGACGACTTCTTGAAGGCGATCGAGGTAGCACAGATCATGACGCCGTATATTATTGTTGAAGAACACTTGATGGGTGATGTCTGTCGGGCGACTTTGGTTAATGGAAAGCTTCTTGGATTCTATCGTGCAGGAGTGCCGACGGTAGTGGGAAATGGTGTTTCAAATATCAAAGAACTTATCGAAGACAAAAATAAAAACAAGAATACGCGAATTGGAGAAGTAGAAATAAACAAAGAAATCCTGGATTATATTGGTCGTTCAGGATTCACGCTTCAAACGGTGCCAAAGGCAGATGAAAAAGTGCAACTCACATATCGAACAGGAAGACTCTTTGGCGGAGTGACCAAAGAAATGTTTGATGAACTCCACCCAAGTTTCATTCCAATTCTAGAAAAAGTAGGAAAGATCGTGGGGCTTGGAGTTGCGGGATTTGATTGTATTGTTCCTGATCCAACTCTTGATGCTGATTCACAAAAGTGGGGAATCATTGAGGCAAATACATTACCATTTATAGATCTTCATTATTATGCCTTGGAAGGGAAACCGAAGAACATTGCAGGTGCGGTGTGGGATCTTTGGGATACAAAAAGGTAGAAAAATACAGCTTTTTGTGGTAATCTCAGGTGAGTTTGGAGATATGGGAGACCTGAATTGTCGAAAATAAAATATACGGAGATGTGGGAGAGTGGTTTAATCTACCTCTTTGCTAAAGAGGCGTGCGTCTTAAAGCGCACCGAGGGTTCGAATCCCTCCATCTCCGCACTTACAAATATGAGCGCCTTTGAGGGCGCCATTTTTGTTGTGCGGAGATGAGCAAGTGCTAAACGCACTTGCGTGAGGGATTCGAACGGCGTAGTATATTTTTTGTAGCAACAAAAAATTCGAGCCGGTGACCAGACAAATTTTTGCGACGGCAAAAATTTAGTCGAGGTCGAAATTCCCTCCATCTCCACCAACACGAGTAAGCATCGAGATGCCTCGATCTAGCTATAAATGGAAAGTAAAAAACACCTTTTAAAGTGTTTTTTACTTTCCATTGACTCATACCCCCTAGGGGGTATATAATTTCTTATATGAAATATACAGAAAAAAATAGCAAAGACAAAGTTGTTCGCCGACTTAAGTTGATCGAGGGTCAAGTGCGAGGTCTTCAAAAAATGATTGAGGAAGATAAATATTGTATTGATGTTATTACCCAAACCTCTGCCGTTAAACAAGCTCTCTCAAATGTTGAAGATATACTACTAGAAAATCACTTGGACTGTTGCGTTTCGAAACAAATGACTACGGGGGAAGCTACAAAAGCTAAAGATGAAATATTAAAAGTATATAAGCTAAAGAGAAAATAATTTTATGCAATATCTTATTAAAATTATTGTTTCTGCATTAATAATTACTTTAGCATCTGAAATATCTAAACGTCTAAGTTTTATTGGTGCTATCGTAGCTTCTTTACCTCTAACATCTATTCTTGCAATAACGTGGCTTTATCATGACACAAAAGATGTGGGGAAGGTCATTGATTTGTCCCATAATATTTTTTGGGCAGTATTGCCTTCGCTATTGTTTTTTGTTACTTTGCCGACCTTGTTAAAGATGGGCTTCACTTTTAATTTAGCAATGTTCGTATCAATAATTGTTATGTTTCTAGGATACACAATTTACGCTCTATTACTTACTAAATTTGGAATTAAAATATAAAAATGATGGAAGATGTATATAAAGTAAAAGGTATGCATTGTGCTAGTTGTGTCATTCTTATAGAAGACAAGCTTAAGCAGGTTCCTGGAATTAAGTCCGTATCAGTTAAACTTAATCAAGAAAAAGCCATCATTAGTTTTACCGATACTCCAATTGATACAATCAAACTTTCTAATATTATTTCTCCATTTGGATACACGCTTGAAGATTTTGATAAAAAGTCCCCCTCTGCCGACCATCATCATGGTGAGAATGGTGGTGCAATAGATACTGAACTTGAAATGAAATTCATCTTACCAATGGTTGCATTCTCTTTTGTAATGATGTTTTGGGAGGTACTTTCTCAAAGCAATATAATCCCTGCAATGTCTCCAAATGTGTATGAAGTTTTTCACCATCTGATGCCAATTTTTGCCTCTTTTGTACTCTTTGGCATAGGGAGAAAGTACATAAAAGCAGTTTGGATATTTCTTAAGACTCGCACAGCAAATATGGATACTCTTGTGGGTATCTCAACTATCGTCGCTTTTATATACTCTTTTATTGTCACAGCCTTTGAAAAAGAATTAGCACCGTACATAAATATTACTTCTAATTTTTATGATGTCGTTATTGTGGTGATCGGTCTTATTGCTTTCGGACAGTACCTCGAAGCTCGTGCAAAGAAAAAGACAAATGAATCTCTGCAAAAACTAGCAGGACTTACAAGTAAGACCGCCTTAGTTATTCGTGATGGTAAAGAGATTGAAGTCTCAATCGAAAAAGTAAACATTAGTGACATTGTTATCGTAAAGCCTAATGAGCGAATACCGCTTGATGGTGTTGTTGTAGAGGGTGGAAGCTCAATTGATGAATCAAACCTTACTGGTGAAGCAATTCCAGTAGATAAAGGTATAAATGATCAAGTATTTGCAGGAACGCAAAACTTTCAAGGAGTACTCCATATCAAGGTAACTAAAGACCCAAAAGATACCGCACTTGCTCATATTATTTCTATCGTTGAAAATGCACAAAACTCAAAAGCTCCTATAGAACGGACTGCTGACAGAATATCTGGTGTATTTGTATATGTAGTAATTGGGATTGCGATACTCACTTTTGCATCGTGGATGATATTTGCCCATGCAACTCTTGGCTTAACTACTGCTTTTGCATATGCCATTTCTACCACGATGGCGGTGCTTGTTATTGCATGTCCTTGTTCTCTTGGTCTTGCAACACCAACAGCGATCATTACAGGAGTTGGACGAGGTGCGGAAAGAGGAATACTAATCAAGAATGCGGAGAGTTTGGAAAAACTAGCGAAGGTCACAGCGATTGTCTTCGACAAAACTGGGACACTTACACATAATAAATTAGCTATCGAGGGAGTTTATTGCAAAGATAAAAATCATACTTGTGATATAGAAGATACGGGATTCAAACAATCTCTCATCTACTCAATTACTAAATCTTCAAAGCACCCCGTATCTGAAAGTGTAGCGACATGGCTTAAGGAAAACAAAGTAGAACCACTCCTTATTACTAACTTGAATGAAGTTGCGGGCAAAGGAGTAACAGCAGAATATCAGAACAAAAAATACTATCTTGGTTCTCGAGCATATGTTGCAGGCGTATTAAAGCAATCGGAAGAAGGAATAAAAAAAGATTTCGATGATGCTCGTTTTGAAAACGGTCGTGAACTTTATCTTTCAGATGAAAAAGAAGTTCTTTCACTCATTAAAATACATGATACAGTAAAACCAGAAGCAAAAGATGAAATTGTAAAACTCAAAAAACTTGGACTCAAAGTAGTTATGGCAACTGGCGACCATAAAGCAACAAGTGAGTCTGTAGCTAAAGGACTCGGAATAGATGAAATATATTCGGATGTGAAGCCAGAAGATAAACTAAATATTGTTAAGGAATTACAGAAAAAAGGTTTTAAGGTGGCAATGATTGGGGATGGAGTAAATGATGCTCCGGCATTAGCTCAAGCTGATGTTGCTATCTCAATGAGTGATGGCTCGGACATTGCAATCGAAAGCTCGGACATCGTTATTTTGAAAGGTGATATTGTAAAAGTTGCAGAAGCAATACATCTTGCTCAAAGGACTAATAAAACTATTTGGCAGAATCTCATTTGGTCATTCGGATACAACTCAATAGGTATTCCAGTTGCAGCGGGCATACTCTTTCCATTCTATGGATGGACATTGAGTCCAGCAATTGCAGGAGCGATCATGGCATTCGAGAGTGTGACGGTTGTTATGAACTCACTTAGAATTAAGAGAATGAAATTATAATTATGAAAACAGCTATTAAAACTTTTCGATTTCATATTCACGGTATGCATTGCAATTCTTGTGTCATTTTGACAGAAGATAAGATTGGGAGTCTACAAAATGTGACCAGTGGCAAATCAAATCTCAAGGATCACACAATAGAAGTGACAGGAGATTTTGGGGACAAAGAACCGAAACAGATTGCAGAAGAATTAAGCATACAGATTGAATCTCTTGGCTATAGTATTTCACTTGAAAAACAAATCAAAGAGAATTGTTGGTCAGAGTTTAAAATAGCCATACCCATTGCTCTAGCTTTTGCAGTTTTGTTTGTAGTGCTTCAATATGCAGGATTAGTAAATCTTGTGGGAGCAGGCAAAGTCACCTACGGCACAGCATTTGTGATTGGCATTATTGCATCTCTATCAACATGCATGGCAGTAGTCGGAGGACTAGTACTCTCAATGTCTGCAACCTTTGCAAAAGAGGGAGACAAGATACGACCTCAGCTTATGTTCCACGGAGGACGAATTGTCTCATTCTTTATTCTCGGTGGAGTGATCGGATCTTTAGGCTCTGCATTTACATTGAATAGTTCTGCTACTTTTATTTTAGGACTCATTATTGCCATTGTCATGTTTGTACTCGGCTTAAATCTTTTGGATGTCTTTCCATGGGCAAAGAAACTTCAACCATCAATGCCAAAGTTTATTGGAAAGCGAGCTCATAGTGTCTCAAGCCTCAACCATATGCTCACACCTCTACTTGTGGGTGTTGCAACATTCTTCTTGCCCTGCGGATTCACTCAATCGATGCAACTCTACACTCTGACAACAGGAAGCTTTCTTAAGGGTGGACTGACAATGGTTTCGTTTGCACTCGGAACTTTGCCCGTACTAGCTCTTGTTAGTTTTAGTTCGTTCAGTATTCAAAATAGTTCAAAGTCAGGAATATTCTTTAAGTCGGCGGGCCTTATTGTAATTCTCTTTGCATTATTCAACCTTATCAATGCATTGGTAGTAATTGGCGCAATATCTCCAGTATTTAATTTTTAGTATAATAAAAAATAATTTGTGAAAACAATAATCGTATCAATTGTAGTAGCTGTAGTTATTATCGGAGGAGCATTCATGCTAAGTAAAGGAGGATCTAAAGATGCCCTCGCAAACAATGTGAGTGTTATTGATGGAAAACAGATTATTGAGATCAGTGCAAAGGGCGGATATCATCCGCTAAAAAGTACAGCAAAAGCTGGGATGCCAACAGTTCTAAGATTTGACACTAACGGAACATTTGATTGCTCATCATCAGTTCGAATTCCAAGTATGGATATAAGTCAGACCCTTCCTCAAACAGGAACAACAGATATAGATCTAGGCACTCCAAGTGTTGCTTCGATTCAAGGTACATGTGGAATGGGAATGTATCGATTCCAAGTTGATTTTCAGAATTAGATAAATGAATTAATTTGTTATTCAAGCTAATTTTTCTTTCAAGGAAAAAAAGTAATTCTCTCTTTTCAGGATCCATTCCTTTTCGGAGCACATATTTCGCGCAACTTCGTATATCGATAGTGTTGATACCAATTTTCTCTTCGATCTCAATTTCATTAGTATCTAGATTTTTCAGTAGGTTTTCAAATTGCTTGATAAAAAATATAGTTATACCCTCCTTTGCTATCTAATAAATTCTCCTCCTGTATAATGAGTTGGATCACTTGGTTTTTAATAATTATTTTTTAATACATGAAAAAGTTCTTTTCGTCTGTACTCATAGTGGGATTACTTTTATTAAATGTTTCTCCTGTTTTTGCCGAGCTCGGCGATGTCACTCCACCACCAACTCCTCCACCAGTTGAAACTCCACCTGCACCTCCTGCTCCTCCAGCAGAACCGACGCCTAGTCCCACACCCGAGCCGACTCCTACAGTTGTTGAACCTGTTGTGCAAACAGTAACGGCTAGCGACACTACTGGTCCTGTCATTTCTGGCGCTGCGAGTCTTTCGCTTGCGACTCATGATGCGACGATTGTTTGGACCACTGACGAACTTTCAATCTCTACTTTTGAATACGGAACAACGGAGAGTTATGGATCAAGTGCAACCCTTGATGCTACAGCACTTCTTGCCCACACGGCGATTCTCACAGGTTTAACTCCTGGCACAATATACTATTACTGTATTCATGCACATGACCTTGCAAACAATGCAACAAATTCCTGCGGTCATATTTTTACTACTGCCTCTCAATCGGTTGTCGTCGACACAACTCCACCAGACGTTAGTTTGATAACGGTTGCTCCAATCACCACTATGGGAGCCACAATTAATTTCACTACAACTGAAGTTGGCAATGCTCGTGTCGAATATGGTACTACAGAAGGATACGGAGAATCGGCGAATCTCGATACCAATCTCGCGCTGACACACGCAGTAGTTCTTTCAGGTCTTACAGCAAATACTCTCTACCATTACCGCATCATCACAAGTGATGAGTTTGGAAATGAGACGATCACTTCTGACGAAACATTCACTACCGAACCGATTGCTGGACAGAATGTAGTTTCAGAACCAGCTCCTCAAGTTGTTGTTTCGCCAACTGATATGACCGCACCAATTATTTCAGGAATTGGTACCGCATCTCTTGGCATCACTGATGTAACGCTGGCTTGGAATACAAACGAATTAAGTATTTCAACTCTTGAATATGGAACGAGCCAGAGCTATGGTTCTCATGCCACAATTTCTGGCACGGCACTTCTCGCTCACACGGCAACACTTACTGGACTCACTGCGAGCAGCACATATTACTATTGCATCCGTGCTACAGACCTTGCTGGCAATACGGCAAACAATTGTCCAAATTTTTTCACAACAGATCCTGCAGTAATCACGCCACCTTCCACTCCTGCTGATACAACTCCTCCGCAGATATCGCTCATCACTGTTGCTCCAATAACGACATCGGGTGCTACTATCGGTTGGACAACAAGTGAGCTTGCGACTTCAAGCATTCAGTATGGTACGACTGCAAGTTATGGCACGACAGTGAATCTTAGTGGTAACGCATCTCTCAGTCATTCGACTATCTTGTCTTCTCTTTCTCCTGACACCACATACCATTATCGAATCACTTCAACTGATGTCTCGGGTAATATCGGAATGAGTGCCGATGAGATATTCACGACTGATGCTTTGTCACAAGTGGAATTTCAGACTCAAGGTCAGCCCGCACCGCAAGTTGCAACTGTCCTTATTTCAGGAATCGAAACTACATCAATATCCACTTCAGCAGTGACAATCGCTTGGAATACTGATCTACCATCTGATTCGCAAGTACAATATGGAAATAGTGAGAACTTTGGATCGGTAACTGCACTTAGTTCAACACTTACTACTTCACATTCAGTCACCATCACAGGGCTCGCTCCAAATACCAACTACATCTTCCGAGTGAAGTCAAAACCAGTGGGAGCATCCGTCGCTACGGTTTCTACAAATGAGGAATTCAATACACTCAATCATTCGATTCCCGTTGTTGCACCGGCAAATATTATTTCTGTCTCTTCGGGTGGAGTTACAAGTACAGGAGCGACAATATCTTGGATGACTGACAAGGGAGCAACATCGCAAGTTGAGTATGGCACAGATACTACTTACGGATCTTCGAGTATAAATACCGAAACACTTGTCACTTCTCATTCGGTTTCCCTAAGCAGTCTCAATTCAGGTACAACCTATCATTACCGACTGAAGTCCATTGATGAAGTTGGAAACGTCACGTTTTCAGAGGACTATACGTTCACCACTACAGGAAGTCTTTCTAGTGTTCCTACAGCACCTCCTGCTCCAATCATCACCGACCAAGGAGAAACTCCAATCGTTGATGTTGAGGGGGTGGATGGAGAAGTAGTTTTTGAAATCAACGAAGGTAATCCAAATATTAATGAAGACGTAGTTATCGAGCGAGATGGAGCTATCATCTACGAAGGTAATAGCGAAACATTCACAGACACTAATCAAACGAATGGAGTGACTCACAACTACACAGTCTTTGCTCGTAGCTCTGGTGGAGGTTCATCAAGGCCTGTTAATATCTCCATTGCACCAAGGGCAGGAGTAAGAGAGGTAAAGTTCAATGAAAGTGGAACTCTTGCATCATCCACACCGGCGCTTCATTTTGTAAAGACTTTCCAGAAAGGAACAACTGATATTGAAATAGAGCATCTTCAGGAACTTCTGCATGCCGAAGGAACATATCCAGAGGAATACATCACTGGCTACTTTGGTTCGCGGACTGAGGCTGCTCTCAAGCGATTCCAGGCGAAGCATGGATTGGTCCAAACAGGAATTGTTGATGTAGTAACCCAGAAAAAACTCAATACCGTATCAATGTCAGAGACAAAACTTGATATTCCAACCGATGTTGTAGTATTTGAAACTGATCTTAAAAAAGGCGATCAAGGAGAATCCGTCAAAGATCTGCAACAATATCTCATCTACGAAGGCAGCTATCAGGAAGCGATCATCTCTGGCTATTTCGGCAACTTCACGCATAATGCGGTTAAGATATTTCAATCAAAATACAACATCAATCCTGTCTCAGGAATTGTCGGACCAAAGACAAGACACAAAATGCAACAGTTGGCGGGGTTATAGAATACAGTATCAATAGCTAATGTTCTTAAGATAAAAGTTACACCTGTGTGTAACTTTTATCTTAATTATGTGTCCAAAAACTAATCCGCGAAATAAATTATCCTATCGACGCACTGAACCTCTAAGGTTCGAAATTCTCTCCGTCTTCCTTGACACCCTCTTAAATAAAAGTATTCTTAAACATATGAAAGCGATAGGAATTACAATCAATATCGTTCCACCAGCACCCATTAATTGAGGTGCGGTAATTCTTTTTCTCTAATTAATTAAAAGCCGCCCTCAGTGGGCGGCTTTTATGTTGGTTGGTGGAAGATTGTATATATAAATACATTTTCCACCAGAACGTATCTGGGCCACTCACATTGTGAGTGTTTTTGTTCTTTAACAATTAATCAAACATAATCATATGAAAAGAGTCGTCGTAAAAATCGGTACAGGTAATTTGGTTTCAGATGGCAGCCTTGATGCATCAAAAGCATCAGACATTGCTCGGCAGGTCGCAGAGCTTATATCACAGGGAATCGAAGTTGCGCTTGTGAGCTCGGGTGCAATCCAGGCGGGAAGAGAGCGGTTAGCTCGCATTGGTCAGAATCCAGAACTCGCCAAAAAAGAATGGGCGGGTATCGGAGCGAGACACCTTTTAAATCTCTGGGGTAATTCTTTTGAGAATCATGGATTCGATGTTGCACAAATATGGCTCACATACACAAATTGGGTGCATAAAAAAGAATATGAAAGTATCAGAACAAGTATTCTTTCATATTTCAAGTCGGGAATAATTCCGCTTGTGAATGAAAACGACGTTGTCTCACAAAGAGAGATTGAATCCATGGAGGCGGGCATCAGTGAGAACGACAGGTTGGCTCGAATGGTAGCGGAGATGATTGGTGCTGACGCTATACTGTTTCTTACTGATATTGGCGGTGTCTACGACAAAGATCCAAGGAAAGATATTTCTGCAAAGAGATATCAGACTGTTGGAAGGAAAACACTAAAACAAATTGATGTATCGGAAAGCAGGTCGGATCACGGCACGGGAGGAATTGGTCCCAAACTCGAAGAGGCTTTTGTGTGTTTTGAAAAAGGTATGAAAGTTTCTATTGCAGGACTTGAACCAGATGTTCTGCTTAGATTTGCTGCTGGAGAGGATGTGGGTACTATGATTGTTTAATTAGTGATAAGTCCTGTAGAAATACAGGACTTATTTTTTATGATAAAATCTCCTTATGGAAACAATATCTTGGAATGATTTTGAAAAAGTGGAACTTCGAGTCGGGACTATAATTATCTCCGAAGATTTTCCTGAAGCTCGAAAGCCAGCGTACAAACTGACTATCGATTTTGGTGAACAAGGTACCAAAAGATCGAGCGCTCAGATCGTAAAACATTATACAAAAGAAGAATTGGTGGGGAGGCAGGTGGTATGTGTGGTGAATTTTCTACCAAAACAAATTGGTCCATTTATCTCAGAGGTTCTCACAACCGGGTTTGCGGATCAGAATGGGGATATTGTACTAACGATGCTTTCACATAAGGTTCCAAACGGGTCAAAAATGTTTTAATGGTCGAAGGTTCGGTGGTTGTGTTGTATACTATGGGATATTAATTACTAATTTAATTCCATGAATTTTTTAAAAAGAAATTGGGTTATTAAGTCAAGTTTTGTATTGTTGTTCGTTATATTCCTATTTAGTATTTTGAAGGATATTGCTACCATTTTTGCATCTCTTTCTTCAATTTTGATACTCGGAAGCAATGTCTACTCATTGATGGCAGTATTAATTGCGGGACTTCTGCTATGTGTCGATAGTGTCCTTTTGTACTCTCTCCACAAAAGAAAGTCATTTAATTTTCGTTTATTTTCATACTATTATCTTACGTCATTCTTTTTAACATTTATAAGTTTAATTATAAAAGCTCCAATACCTGAGCATGCATCTATTACTAGTATTATAATATTTGTTCTCAGTGCCTTATTGCTTTCTATTATCCCAACTTTACTGATTTTATTCTTGGGCTATATTCTAAAAAAATCTCAGATTGTTTTTTGCTAATGCATAGTGATTTATTTGATGTGAATATCTCTATAATATCCCCATGAACCCCTTCGATCCAAAAAACCAAAACACACATCCTGCTCTCGTCATCGACCTCGCAGAAGAACAAAAGCTCGAGCGGGAAGCTCAAGGTCTTGTAGAGCTCCATGATTTTCTCAAAGCTCATCCTGATTCTTCTGCCAAAGAGGCGGCGAGATTTATGCCGCCCATAGATTCCAGGGTAGTAAACAAAGCAATACAAATGATTGTACTTCGAGACGAAAAGAAAAAATCTTAATTTTAAATGATAAGTACTTTAAAATTGCCCATGAATGAGATAGCTAAAAAGCATATAACTGCATATGAGCGGCCAAAAAGAAAAGCACTTTCAAGCCGATTTCCGATTCTGCTTAAACCCATTATCTTTACCAAAAGATCGCTTCGGAAAGTGAAGAATAAATTAACACTCAAAAACCTAAAGCAGAAAGATACTTTCCTTACCTCTGTGATCGCACGACACTCAAGTCCTCTTTTTCGAAAGCTGGGGGACAGTGATACCGAACTTCAGAAAAATAAAGTAATAAATCTGAAACAGGCGATCTCAAAACTAAACGGCATTGTGATTCCACCTGGGGAAACCTTTTCACTCTTTAATGTGATTGGAAGTACAACAAAGAAATATGGTTATGTTGAAGGTATGCTTCTTTCAAATGGTAAGGTGTCGAGGGGTTTTGGAGGCGGTCTTTGCCAGCTTTCAAATTTTCTCTTTTGGATTTTGTCGCATACTGATTCGGTTGTAGTAGAAAGATATCATCATTCTGTTGATGCTTTTCCTGACTCTGGCAGAACATTGCCATTTGGAAGCGGGGCAACGATACTCAATAACTTTATTGATCTCAAAATTAAAAATACTTCCAAGAGCCCTATACAGCTTCGACTATGGCTTACAGACCTTTCTCTCAAGGGACAGGTCTTGGCAGAAGGGCATCAAGAAAAGAAATTCCACCTACGAGAAAATAATCACACTTTTATCAAAAGAAACGAAAGATATTTTAGATATAATGAAATATATAGGGATTCGTATATAAAAGGAGAGAAGATCGGTGAAGAAAAACTCTTTACTAATTTTGCTCCTGTGATTTATCCTGTGACTAAAGAATATCTCGAAGAGAGAGGGTATCTGTTGTTTGAGTATAAAGATTAATCTGTCTTTGCTGTATAATAAATTGATCAAAGAAAGAGGGAACATTTTCGCTCCTGAATCGTCATCCACTTTGATGATATTAATATTTACCAAAAACTTACTTAATTATGGAAAAACTACGAGACGATCATATACACCCACATATTGAAAGAAAGCTTCTTACGAGACTTTATATATTTCTCGCTATTTCAATTGCAATCATGCTTTATATCATTAGAGAGGTATGGATCGGTAATATCTTTTGGCTTCTTGCTCTTGCTGGGGTATGTATTGGAAGTGTTGTGGGCATCATTCTTGGGAGGCTTATGGGTGTTGCATGGCATAAAGAGACAGAAAAAGTGATCTCAAAAATGGATACAGCAGGAGCGATCGCACTTGTGCTTTTTATTGTAATCGACATGTCTCGTGAATGGGTATTTGGACATTGGATACATGGTGTACAGCTTTCGGTGTTTACTCTCTGCATACTTGCAGGCGCGCTCTTTGGAAGATTCCTTGGAATGCGATCGAGTGTGTTTCAGGTCTTGAAGGAGCAAGATATTGCAGAAGGGAATCCGGAAGATGTTATCTAAGTATATTTTTTCTTAAAACGCAATATTAAATATATGAATTGGAAACTAACTCCTAAAGAAGCAATTGAACTTCAAAAGAAAATGAGGGAGGAGATAAAGCTTGTTCCCCTCAAAAAAACTCCACGAACAATTGGTGGAGCAGATGTGAGCATGAGTCTTTTTGCAAAAGATGGATATGCAGGATTTGTTACACTCTCGTATCCCAGTCTTGAAATTATTGATGAGAGTGTGGTAAAGCGACCAATTGAGTTTCCGTATATTCCAGGACTTCTTTCTTTTCGTGAAATACCAATGCTTCTCCATGCATGGGAAAAACTTTCTAAAAAACCAGATGTGCTTATTGTTGATGGTATCGGTATTGCTCATCCAAGACGACTTGGTATTGCGACTCATTTAGGAATTATTTTAAATATCCCAACTGTTGGCTGTGCCAAGAGTGTGCTCACGGGAGTCTATGATGAACCAGGAGATACACCAGGATCAATCTCGTATCTCTATGATAATTGGGATAACAAAGAAATCATTGGTGCAGCGCTCCGAACGAAAAAGGGCGTTAAGCCTGTATTTATTTCTCCAGGGCATTTAATTACGCTTGAAGAATCAATTGAGCTTTTGAAATCATGCGTGCGCAAACATCGTCTGCCTGAGCCGACAAGACAAGCTCATCTTGCGGTGAATAGGCATCGAATTCTAAATGAAAATTCAGGAGGTAAAATTTAAAATAATGCGAAGCCGAAGGCTTCGCATTATTTTTATTTGGTTCCTTACTCGACATGTACTTGGACATCAAGTTTTTGTTTGTTGTCTTTCATAAGAAGTACCATAAATGATCCCAAGATGATAATGATACTTGCGACTATGAACACATAGTCGTATGCATCAATCTGCGCTTTAAGTTCAATGAGAGTGATAAATTTTTGAATGTCTAATGGATTGCTGCTATTTAATGTGCTTAGGCTATTGATATGAAGAATGTAAGATTCCACTTTGTTATTAAGAAGTGTTCCAAAGAGAGCAATACCGAATGCTCCTGCAAGATTACGGGCGAGCGCAAGGATCGATGAAGCAACACCGATCTCTTCTTTTGGCACCACTGTTGCAATAATGTTTGTTCTCGGTCCCATACCAAATCCCATTCCAAATGCCATGATACAAAGGGGAATAACAATATCGAGCGCACTTGATTTTGGATCAAGCCATGAGAAGAAATAGATCCCGATTCCTGCAACAAAGGTACTTGCGAATATTGTATTTCGTGCACCAAATTTATTTAGGATAATTCCACCGAATGGTACAGCAAACATAAACATGGCTGCCATTGGCATAAAGAGATATCCTGATTGCGTCGCATCATATCCGAGGAAACTTTGGGCAAAAATAGGGATAAGGAAAAGAGCCCCCATCATTCCCATGAATATAATAAAGTTGTTTATGAGGGTATTTACGAATGCAGGGATTTTGAAGAATTTCAAATCAACAATAGGTTCTGGAACTCTGTTTTCGATTTTGACAAAGACCCAGAAGAAAACTACTGTCGCAATATAACAGATTATACTTGCAAGTGAAGTCCATCCCCAGTCACTCCCTTTGTCGAGTACGAGCACCATTGCGGTCATGGCTGCGCCGAGTGTGCCTGCGCCCCACCAGTCAAAGAAAACTGACTTCTTTTCTGATTTTGATTCACTGATAAATCTCATTGCAAGATAAGTACCAATGAGACCAACAGGAAGGTTGATGAGAAAAACAGATCTCCATCCAAAATTATCAATAAGCGGTCCTCCAAGAAGTGGGCCGAATACGGATGCAGCTGCAAATGATGATGACCAGATACCGAGAGCTTGTCCTCGTTCCTTATTATCTTTGAACGTTACTGCAAGGATTGCCATGGCTGTCGGATAGTCAGCTGACCCTGCGATCGCTTGTATGACACGGAAAATGATCATGGATGTAAGGTTCCACGCAAGGCCTGCAAGCACTGAGCCTGCAATAAATATAATAAATCCAAGAAGGTATACTTTTTTTCTGCCAATTGTATCTCCGAGCTTTCCCCAGATAGGAACGAAGATTGCGTTTGCAAGAATGTATGCCGTTGCGATCCATCCCGCACTTGAAACACTGATGCCGAAGTCATCAATTATTTTTGGTAGGGCAAGGTTAACAATCGTCTGATCGAGACGACCAAGAAAAGTACCGATGATAACGGTGAACAATATCCACCACTTCAGGTTTGATTTTGGTTCTTGGGTTTCTTCCATTTGAGAATTTATTTTATAAATACATCAATCTTTGCTGACATTCCATTTTTGAATTCTGGATGAGCATTGTTGTCGTATTTGATTTTAATAGTGAATTTTCTGACTTCTCTTTTGTCCGAGATTGAAAATGCTACTCCTGAATCTTTTGAAGTAGGGCTTATTTCTTCTACAACTCCTGCAAATTTTTGACTTCCGAATGCATCCACTGTAAATGACGCAACGTCACCAACTTTGATGTCTGATAGTCCTTTGTTTTCATCAATGGTACCGACAACTCTTAAAGCTTGCGGATCGATCATTGTAACGACGGCTTGATTAGGATTGAAGATCTGACCTGGAACATTTTCTGTTGTGAGAACTGTTCCTGCAATCTTTGCATAAAGTGTTTCACCACCGATATGGGCGAGAGCCTGACCTGCTGTTACTTCTTGACCTGCATTTACATAGACAGTATCAAGTATGCCTGACTGTTCTGGACTGATTGTGATTACTGGTGCTGAGATTGTACCAAGGTCGATACTGATTTTGTTTGATACAATTTTATACCCGATGATTGAGCCGAGAATTGCAGCGCAGACAAGTATTCCTATTAGACTTTGTACCCAAGGTTTTTTAAATGTGCTTTGTTTTGTTTGTGTTTCCATAGAAATTATTTATTTGGGATAATATTTATCATTGTTTTACCTGCAGCAATCGTTTGACCAACCATAAGGTCTGAATCAATGAAGCTTACTGTTCCATCAATTGGACTTGTTATGACATTGTTTTGATATGCTCCGAGCGCTGATTCATATGCGCCTTCTGCTGCATCTACCTGTGCTTTGGCCACACTTCCATTACCTCCAGAACCTTGAATGTTTTGCATAAGTTCAGAAAGTACTTTGTCTCGGTTTACTACCGCTAGATCATAAGCATTTTTATTTGCTGCGTAATTTTCACTTCGGATATTAGGAATTGAAATAGTCCATACAAGGTCTGATGTTAACGTTGCAGGGAATAGGATTGAAAGTCCTGAGTTGCCAAGTGGTACAGGATTTGCAGTGATTGCGTTCTCATCTTTGACGAGGCCTGTTGCATCAAAAGACATTCCTCGACCAGAAGCATATGTCTTAATTGTTATTGTACCCTCTTGTCCAAGTGAATAGTTGCCACTTATAACTGGGAGTTCATATGCAGTGGTGAGATGGTTCGTATTTGTGTCGAACGCAACCGCTTCAGGTGTTGTCTTTAGTAATGTCTGGTATGCAGCATCAACAAGAGCATCTTGCTGCTTTTTTGTATTTGCGTAAGTGAGATCAAGAGAAGCGTATTGTGCCTGTGCAAGTGTGAGCGCGCCTTTAGTTTGGTTGATAAGTCCTTTTGCATCAGGAGCAGAAAGAGTTGCGATTATTTGCCCTTTTGTTACTTTGGTACCATTTTTAACTGTTACTGATTCAACACGTCCGCTTTTTGGGAATGAAAGACTGAGTGTGCCATCTGTGTTTGGCACCACCCCGAGATCATTTCCAACTTGGATGTTTGTTTGTGGAGCGTTACCAACCATAGGGTATATGAAAAGAGCTAGTGCAACGGTTACCACTATTGCAACAGGAACAATTATTTTTGGACTTGAAAGTGTGTGGCTAATTTTTGATTTCATAAATTTATTATTTTTTAATATTTAAACATTTGGTAAGTAAGTGGGCCAACTGCTTTTTATCTTCTTCGTTCAACCGGGTTAATATTTCATTGAAGATCGATATCTTGCTTTTGTGCAGTTTCGCAAAGAGCTTGTGGGACTTGGTTGTAAGTTTAAGGCGTATTGCTCGACGATCCTTTACATCGAGTATTCGCTCGAGGAAACCTTTTTCGACAAGTCCGTCGACAAGCGTAGAGGTCGATGGGGGAGTGATTTTCAAGTGAGCCGATAAGGACTTCATTGTAGGATCTCCAGTTTCAAGCACAAATTTTAAAACCTCAATATGCACTACTGATTGTCCGAGTTTGACTGCTTGGTCTTTGAGAGCGTCAGTCATAGCTCTTCGAAGATCTAGGAGGGCCACCTCTAAGGTTATTTCTTTTGGTTTTTTGATATCTTTCATAATATTGTAAGCATTACTAATAGTTAGTATACCTAAGTATTATATACCAAAGGTTAAAATATGTCAAAAGAGGCAATACTTGAAATCTTAATGATTATGAAAATGTTTTATTTTTTTGCTCTAAAATTATTTATGGCTTGAATGATGGGAAGAGTTTTCTTGCCTAAAGGAGTGAGGCTATAAGTGACCGATACCTTATCGATTTTGTCTTCTGTTCTTTTGATTATGTTGGCTTTTTCTAGTTTTTGGAGCCTGTTTGTGAGTGTTACAGGATTAATGTTTTGAAGCGCTCGTTGGATGCCACAGTAACGGAGGTCTTCTTTAGAAAGAACGTCAATCACCCACAATGTCCAAAAGTCCCCAAATATTTTTAGGTTCTTTGTGCATTTCTCTTCGAGTGTATTTGCTGGCTTTTTGATCATTGCTATATTTTTTATAGTACTATATAATCTATAGTACTTGATAAAGAATATCATTTTTATACATTAAAGCAAATACAATTATGACAACATGGAATATTGATAGTGTGCACTCAGAGATCGGTTTTAAGATTAAACATATGATGGTCTCAACAGTTAAGGGCAAGTTTGCCGACTTTTCAGGATCAGTTGTTGCAGAGGGAGACAATTATGAGACTGCAAAAGTAACATTCACTACAAAGGCAGCAAGTATTAGTACCCATAATGAACAGCGTGATGGACACTTGAGATCTGCTGATTTTTTTGATGTAGAAAAATTTCCAGAGCTGGCATTTGAATCAACAAAGATTAGCCAAGGATCTGGAAATGTATATGAAGTAATAGGTAATTTCACAATGCATGGAGTGACGAAAGAAATTGCACTCACTGCACATTTTAATGGTATTTCAAAGGGTGGTGACGGGCTTCAGATAGCAGGTGTTGATATTGAAGGAAGCCTCAGTCGAAAAGATTTTGGACTTACGTGGAATGCTGCTGTTGAGACAGGGGGATTCGTTCTCTCGGATGAAGTGGTGCTTGATATTTCACTCGAACTTAAGGAGGTAAAATAGCTCTCAAATATTGTATCTGTATTCTCTATACTAAATTGATAAAATAGGATATATTGTCTCTCGTAAGGAGAGGTGGATGAGTGGTTGAAATCAGCGGTTTACTAAACCGCCGGACCCTAACCGGTCTCGCGAGTTCGAATCTCGCTCTCTCCGCAAAAATATAAAAGCCTCAGCAATAATTGCTGAGGCTTTTATATTTTTGCGGAGAGAAGCAAGCCTGGGATGGCTTGCGTGCGAGATTCGAAGCCCGATTGAGTATAATTTATGAGCTTACGAAATAAATTATCCAATCGGGGTACTGATCGTGTAACGATCGAATATCTCGCTCTCCCAAATCATTTTGCGACGGCGAGTAAATTATCTGTGACCAACTCTCGCTCCCTTTATCAACAACAGTTAGTTTACGATTTAATTCAATGCACATATAATAATATGTAACATATTTTTTTATGAAGACCAGCCAATTCATTGTCGGAATATCTGTGATAGATAACAAACTCTTTATCTTAAGAGAAAAAGACACCGGATTTTGGTACTGTCCCATGATCGACGCCACAGACAGCAGGGAAGAGATTAGACTTATTCATTATATTCGGAGGCGCATTGGGACGGACTTAAAGATCATGAGTCGGTTAGGTGATATAGAAATCACTGAGGGTAAAAACCTAAAAAGATTTTCACTTTTTGATATCAGACTTTTGGGTGGAATAAATTTAAATGTTGAGGGGGTTGATTTGTGGAATTATGTAAACAGATTTGAGCTTGATAAGCTTGATCTCGATTTAGATTTAAAAAATTATATCCTTCCATTTTGTATAGAGAAGAGGGTGCTCATTTAATGCTGGGCGCATCTTTCTAAGTTATTTTGTAATGCTTTTATAATGCTAGCGTCTTCAATACATATAAGTTTAATTAATTTTTATGACTAAAAACACAGGTATAGTTTTAGGGGTAATAGGCGCTTTGATAGTAGTTACAGGGATCGTATTTATTGTGACAAAGAGCACTTATCAAACTTCGCCTTCGACAGTAACCGTAACGGATAATTCTACTCCTGTTCAAGGTAATAATTCTGGTTCCGATTCTTCTGATAATTCTGGAACTGCTGCGGCTCAAAAAGCTGGTGCGCCAATTGCCGTTACTAATGCGACTGTATATCCAACAGATACAACAGCAATACTTACAGGTATGGTAACTCCAAATGGAGCGTTTACTAACTATTGGTATGAGTATAGTACAACTCAAAATCTAGGAAGCAGATCAGCAGATCAGCTGCTCGGATCAGGATATTATAATCTCAGTGCTCCTGCGTATATCACAGGGCTTACAAAAAACACAACATATTATTTTAGACTTGTTGCACAAAATCAGTTTGATAAATCTCAAGGTACTATATATTCATTTAGAACAACAAGCGGAGTATCTGCACCAGAGGGAAGTGCGCCAACAGTTCGAACTGTATCTGTAAGTGATATCTCTGACACGGGTGCAACGCTTAATGGTGAAGTAACTCCAAACAAGGCTGATACAAAATTCTGGTTTGAATACGGTCAGAATGCAGATATGGGCAACAGTACGATCGCTGCAAGTACAGGAGTGGGCAGTACAAAATTAAGCAAATCAGTTGTGATAGGTAATCTTGCTGCAAATACTACTTATTACTACCGTATCAATGCGCAGAATCAATTTGGAACAGTAAATGGTTCGGTACAAACATTCAAAACTGCGGGACCAAGCACAAGTGCACCTTCTGCAAAGACTAATGACGCGACTTCAATCAAGACTACGAGTGCGCAATTGAATGGAGTTCTAAGTGCGAATGGTAAGATAACAACATATTGGTTTGAATACAGTACTGATTCACAGTTCAGCGCAGCACTCTTGAGTCGAACTGATCAGCTTACTATTGGTACTGATGCAAAAAATGTTGTTGTAAAATCAACTGCAGAGAATCTCAAATCAAAGACAACTTACTACTTTAGACTCGTATCTGAAAATGAGATTGGAACAGTGAAGGGTGACAGACAATCATTCAAGACAAAATAAATTAATATCCGTGTTATATTAATAAGATGAGAAACAAAATTCGATTAGCGATACTCCTCACGTTCTTCATTATCTTAAGCATCTTTCTTTATCATCGAAGTAAAGTGTCTGAGACAGTCAAGGTTGCTCGAACTACAGATGCGACAACGACCGCGGTTTCTAAGATAGTAAACATATTCAAGCCTGAAGAACCAAAAACACTTGTAGAGCTCGCTGTTCCTTATATAAGTGAAGCGCCTGAAGGCAACTGGTCAGGCAATTGGGTCAATGCGTGTGAAGAGGCAACGATCTCTATGGCTGCAAAGTTCTATGCAGGAGACAAAGAGGTAAGTGTGGCAAATGCGAAGGCAACACTTCAAAAACTCTTCGATATTGAAAATAAGATCTATGGCAACAATAGAAATACTGATGCCAAACAAATGTTGAAGCTCATTACAGACTATTCAACATTCTCTGCGACAATCAAGCAGAATCCAACGGTAGATGAGATCAAAGACGAAATAATCGCAGGGCGTCCTGTAATATCTCTCCATAGAGGATTCGGGCTTGGCAACAAAAATATTCCATTTCTTGCAACAGGGTCTTCTTATCATACGATCATCGTGATTGGGTTTGATGATAAGACAAAGGAATTTATTACTCATGATCCAGGAGATGATAAGGATGGAGTAGGGCATCGATATGATTATGAGGTGTTTATGAATTCACTTCACAATTATGATTTCAGCGACAATCAGGCGGACGGTGTGCCGACAGTATTGTTTACGAAAGCAAAATAAAAATAAAACGCACCGAACCGAAAGGTTCGGTGCGTTTTATTTTGCTTTCATTAATGTGCGAGTGCGAGTCCGATCACTTTCCTTGCTCCAGCTTTGAGAAGAACCCTTTTTGCTTCTTTGAGTGTGCCGCCGGTTGTCATAATGTCGTCAACAACGATGATGCATCTCTCTTTTATTTTATTCTGATCCTTTGGTTTCATTGCCATAGTATTTCTAACATTCTTCAATCTCTCATATCGAGAGAGAGTTTTTTGTGCGGGAGTGTTCTTTGATTTATACAAAAGGTTTTTGAAATAAGGAATATTTCCAAGCTCAGATATTTTTGAGGCGATGATATCGCTCGGATTGTATCCTCGCTTTAATATGTGTTCTTTTGAGCTGGGTATTGAAACAATGATGGGATCCCTAAAATTTTCAAGCATCTCGCGTTCAGAAAGATCTTCAAGCAATATATCCACTGCAATTTGGCACATTTGAGCTAGTGTTTCTTCGTTCTTCTTGTTCTTTATATAGAAGAGCGCACCGCGAATGATCTTATTATCGTAATTAAATATTGAAAGGGTGTTTTCGCTATGAAGAATCGGATGAGCGAGCGTGCCCCAGCTTGCAAGAGGAAGTTGATTTAACTCTCGGAGTTTCGTATCTGTGTCAGTAAAGGCGAACAAGAATGCTTTTTGTGGAAAAGAGAGTATTTTTTTGAAAAAATTTAGAACCCATCTCAAAATAAATGAGTAATACAAAACCAAAAATTTCGAAGAGAAAAATGGAGGATGAGGAGGGAGGTGTAACGGTGTTACATTGACCGACGAAACTTCATTTTTCGCCGAAATTTTTGGTTTTGGATACTCAAATGATTTCGTTCTTTTATTTTGGTTTATTTTGAGATGGGTTCTAGAAAACATTGTGATATACTATTATACAATAGTGCAAGAATAAATATTATGGATAATCCTTTTAAAAACTTTTTTGCTAAATCTGATACCAATGTTATTGGTATTGATATTGGTACATCTGCAATTAAAATAGTGCAGCTTGCAAAAGTAAAAGGAAGAGCGGTGCTCAAAACTTATGGTTCGCTTGCGCTCGGCCCGTACGCGGGGCTCATTATTGGCCAGGCGACAAATCTCGGTCCTGACAAAATAGGTGAAGCGATCCGAGATGTGATCAAAGAATCAAACGCAACCACATTAAATTCCGGAGTATCTATTCCACTTCGATCATCTCTCGTGTCTTTGGTTGAGATGCCTGCGCTTCCTGAAGCAAAACTTCGTGAGATGATTCCGATTGAAGCGAGAAAATTTATTCCTGTTCCTATTTCAGAAGTGGCGCTTGATTGGTGGATCATTCCAAAAGAAGAAGAGAAGGCTTTTGATTTTGATATTGAAAACAAAGAAAAGAAAATTCAGAAGCAAGATAAAACAGAAGTGCTCCTGGTTTCAATACACAACGAAATTTTGCAAGGATATAATTCAATTGTGCAGGCTGCAGGACTCCATACAACTTTTTTTGAGATCGAGATGTTCGCATCTATCAGGTCACTTGTTGACCGTGAGATCGCGCCTGTAATGATTTTTGATATGGGTGCATCATCAACAAAGATCTATATTTCAGAAAGAGGGGTAGTCAAAGAATCTCATATCATAAACAAAGGGTCTCAAGATATTACGCAAAGTATTTCAAAAGGGCTTCAGGTAACAATTGAAAAAGCAGAAAAGATCAAAAGAAATTTAGGAGAGGTGAGTCCAGCCGATCAGAAAAGTGTTTATGAAATAGTGGGACTTACGCTTGATTATATCTTCGGTGAAGCGGGAGGTCTTATGGTGTCATATCAAAAGAAGCATAACAAAAGCATCAGTAAAGTATATCTCACAGGAGGTGGCGTTGCGATGAAGGGATTTTTTGAAACAGCACGAAGTCGATTTGAAACAGAGGTTGTGCTCGGGAATCCTTTTGCAAAAGTTGATGCGCCGGTGTTTCTTTCAGATCTATTAAAACAGACCGGTCTTGATTTTGCGGTGGCGGTGGGAGTAGCGCTTCGTAAACTTCAGGAATTGGATTAACTTAATATATATAGTGTAAAAAAAGAGCTGCGCCCTTGGGCGCAGCTCTTTTTGATTTATTTGAAACTATACTCGTGCACTTTTCCACTAGGTTTGTACACTTTACTTTTTTATTTGTGCTATAATTATTTTAAATTTATGGAAACAAAATTCCAAACATCTTTCATACCAAAGACAAGTCTCGATCCAATAGCTACTAATACCGTGCACAAGCCACTCGGGTTCTTTTCTTTTATTTCAAGTATCATCTTTTTTATTACAGTACTTGTCGCCGGAGGCGCATTCGGATGGGATAAGTATTTGGAGACTTCAAAAGCAAAAATCCAGAGTGATCTTGAGCGAAATGTGAAATCATTTGAACCTCAAACACTTGATGAATATGTACGACTTAACAACCGTATTGATTCTGCCAAAACTCTCCTCGCAAGCCACGTTGCAGTGTCTTATATTTTTGACTTCCTTCAAGAGTCAACCATCCAGAGTGTAAAATTCAATGATTTCAAATATGAAGTTGGTCCAGACGGAACTGCGTCGCTTACTATGAATGGTCAGGCAAAGAGCTATAACGCAGTTGCGTATCAGGCAGAGGTATTTGGCAAGGAGAGAGCCTTGAAGACTCCGCTCTTTTCTAATCTTGATCTTGATACATTTGGCAACGTGATTTTTAACTTCACAACAAAGATTGATCCTGGATTTATAAATTACACAAGAAAGGCTAGTACAGATACTTCAGCGAGTCCTGATAATATAATAAACACTCCTTCAAATACGCCTGCAGCAAATACACCAAACACAAGCATGATCGATAATCTTCTTAATCCAAATCCTAATCCAACAACAAAATAATGAAAAGCTTAATTCCAATTTTCTTAATACTTGCTTCTGTCGGAATCTTTGTGTTCTATGTTAGTCCTGTGTACCAGACTATTCAAGGTTTGCAGGTGGATATTGCAAGCTACGAAAAAGCATTCAGCAAATCAAATGAGGTTCTTAAAAAAAGGCAGGAATTGCAGGATAAATATAAGCATTTTAGTGAAACTGATCTTGATTCAGTCAAAAAACTTCTCCCAGATCATATCGATAACGTTCAGCTCATTTTGGATATTAATGGTATCGCGAGATTGCCAGAGCATAATATGCTCATAAGCAAAATTCAGATCAACGAAGATAAATCTGATGGCACAACTCAAATCGGACCAAACAATAAACTTTATTCTTCAATCCTAGTCTCATTCAAAACAAAAGCTACATATCCTAAGTTTGTTTCATTCATAAAGGATCTTGAGCAGAGCCTTCGTCTAGTTGATATCACAAGCCTTTCGTTTAAAACAGATCCAAAAAATCTTACCGAATACTCAGTTACTATTAGAACTTATTGGCTAAAATAATATATGCAAGAACTATTTGAAAAACTAAAAAAGCCAATGATCATTGTTGCCGTAATAATCGGCGGTTTCATTGTGTACAATACTTTTGTAAAACAAGACACTTCAACTGCATTGCTAAAGACTTCAAATGTTGCTAATCCGACAAGTCCGGAAGAAGATCTCTTGCCGCTTCTTTTGAAGATTCAGAATGTGACTTTGGATGAAAAGCTCTTTCTTGATCCGGTATTTCGTGCGCTTGTTGATCGAAGTCAGGCTATTGTGCCAGAAAGTGTTGGTAAAAGTAATCCATTTGATGGAACCATCACAAGCGATGTTGTCTCTAACGTTGAGGGTCTTGGTTTCGTTGATGAGACGGCTACAACAACACCTCAAGGAACTCCTACACCAGCTCTCCAAAAGATCACACCAAAAAAGACAACAGTGGTTCCTCCTACAACTGCAAAGCCTGCAGCTAAAAAATAAATAGTATGAATGTTATAGATGTCTTATTACAAAAAGGAATTGTAAGTCCAGAAATCGCTAAGAATGTTCGTGCAGAACTTTTAAATGGCGAATCAAGTGCTGAGTCGCTACTCGCCCTAAAGGGGATTGATGCATATACTATTCTTGATGCGAAGGCTGAGTTCTTGGGTGTGCCGGTCAAAAAGATTCCAAAGCCCGCGATTCCGTTTGAAATATTAAAATATCTTCCCGAAGAGTCCGCATCGTTTTATAAAATGATACCGATTGATGTGGCAGATGGAGTTCTTGAGGTTGGAGTGATAGATCCAGAAAATTTTGAGGCGCGCGATGCACTGAACTTCATTTCTTCAAAAAATAATATTCCATACAAGATCTTTCTCATTTCTGAAGAAGATTACAAGAAGGCAATGGAGTGTTACAAAGGACTTTCTGGAGAAGTGACTAAGGCTTTGACTGAGCTCGAAACAGATCTTACGGATGAAGAAAAGGAGATTGCACAATCCGAATCAGAAGATGAAAATCTCGGCGAAAAAATAAATCAGACAAATATTATTGAAGATGCTCCGGTAACAAAGATTGTGGCAACAATTCTTCGATACGCGATTGAAGGTAATGCATCTGACGTACACATCGAACCTGTGAGCGACAAAGTTCGTGTCAGATTTCGACTCGATGGTACTCTTCACACGTCGCTTATTCTTCCAATCAAAGTGTTAAATGCGGTAGTTGCTCGAATCAAGATTCTCTCAAATATGAAGCTCGATGAAAAACGAAAGCCTCAGGACGGACGATTTTCTGCTCGAATTGATGGACGGAAGATCGATTTTCGAGTATCTACTTTTCCTGTGTATTATGGTGAAAAAGTCGTGATGCGAATTTTGGACCAGGCCAAAGGTGTAAAGGGGCTTGGCCAGCTTGAAATGTCAGAGAGAAATCTTGCAATGATCCGAGAGGCGATCAAGAGGCCTTATGGACTGATCCTCATTTCAGGTCCAACAGGATCTGGTAAAAGTACAACGCTCTATTCAATGCTCGAAGAAGTTGATAAGGAAAGTCACAACGTGCTCTCACTTGAAGATCCAGTTGAGTATAATATTGATGGAGTGAGTCAGTCACAGGTGCGGCCTGAGATCGGATACACATTTGCAACGGGACTTCGAACCACGCTTCGACAAGACCCTGATATTATTATGGTGGGAGAAATTCGAGATAAAGAAACTGCCCAGCTCGCGATTCAAGCGGCGCTTACAGGCCACCTTGTGCTTTCAACTATTCACACCAACGACTCTATTGGAGTTGTTCCGCGACTCATAGATATGGGTGTGGATCCTTTTCTTATTGCTCCAACACTTATTCTTTCGATGGCTCAGCGACTTGTGTCAAAGATCTGTCCTGGTTCAGGAAAGCCAATGGCAGTAGAGGGAAGTGTGCAGGCTATGATGGATAAGCAGTTTGCTGACCTTCCGGAAGAATACAAAAAAGAAATACCTATAGTTACAGAAGTGTTAGAGAACGCACCGACACCTGAATGTCCAAAAGGTACAAAAGGACGAGTGGCTGTGTTTGAAATGTACAAGATGGATAAAGAATTAGAAAAAGTAATTCTAACTAATCCATCAGCTCCTGAGATATGGAAAGTGGTACGAAATAAAGGAATGCTCACAATGCGAGAAGATGCCATAATCAAAATGCTCAAAAAGGAAATCCCGATAGAAGAAATCAACAACTTGGTATAATTTTAGCAAAGTTTTATGATATAATATTTGTATGGAAGAAAACACAACTACAACAAACACTGCTCCTGCAGAAGCAAAAAAGAAATTCAATATAATGATCGTGGATGACGACAAGTTTATATTGAGTATGTACACAATGAAGTTTACAAAAGAGGGAATGGATGTGATCTCTGTGTCTCGGCCAACTGAGGCTCTAGAAAAACTTCGAACAGGTTTGAAGCCTGATATCGTTTTGCTTGACGTTATTATGCCAGAAATGGATGGTATCGAACTTCTTGCAAAGATCAGGGAAGAAAATCTCGCGGAAGGGTCTGTGGTCATTATACTTTCAAACCAGGGTCAGCCATCAGACATTGATCGTGCAAAGGCGTTCGGCATCAATGGATACATTGTTAAGGCAACGACTATTCCTTCAGAAGTACTTCGGCAGATTACAGATATTGCAAAAGAGAACGGAAAATAATTAATATTATTTATAGATTCATAAAAAATAAATGGATTACAAACAAGAGTTAAATGATCTGCTCGATATCGTAGTGCGCGAAGGCGCATCGGATCTTCATTTATCAGAAGGAAGGCAGCCAACAATTCGTGTTGCAGGAGCTCTTGTTCCTCTTGCTCGAAAAAATGTTCTTAAAAAAGAGGATACGACAGAGCTTTTGAATCTCATGGTGACAGCAGAGATGAAAGCTATTTTTGATAATACTAAAGAAGTTGATTTTTCTTACGATTTTAATGACAGAGGAAGATTTCGAGGCAATGCCTATTTTCAGCAAGGACATATCTCTATCGCGCTTCGACTTATTCCAAAACAGATCAAAACAGTTGAAGAGCTTAAGCTGCCTCCAACACTTGCTGATTTTGCAAGACGAAAGCAAGGTTTCTTTCTCGTGGTGGGTCCTGTAGGACAGGGAAAGACAACGACTCTTGCATCAATGATTGAACTCATCAATGAAGAAAGGGCAGAACATATTGTGACGATCGAAGATCCTGTAGAATACCTCTACGACCAAAAAAAATCTATCATTGATCAAAGAGAGGTGCATATTGATACAAAGGATTTCGGTATCGCGCTTACTGAAGCTCTCCGACAAGATGTGAATGTACTTCTTGTGGGCGAGATGCGTAATGCGGAAACTATGGCTGCGGCAGTAACAGCGGCTGAAACAGGACACTTGGTGTTTTCAACACTTCACACAAACAATGCGGCTCAGACTATCGATCGTATTATTGATTCATTTCCATCGACACAGCAAGATCAGATCCGAGTTCAGCTCGCGTCGTCTCTTATTGGTGTATTTTCTCAGAGACTTATTCCTCGAATTTCTGGGGGACTTATTCCCGCATACGAGCTCTTGATCGTAAACAGTGCGGTATCAAACCTCATTCGAGAAAAAAGAGTGCACGAAATAAACACAGTGATTGAAACAAGTTCAGAATTAGGAATGATCGATATGAATAGATGCCTTGCAGATTTGGTACGAAGAGGCGAGATCACAATCGAGAGCGCATACAAGTATGCATTTAATCCAAAGATGCTCGAAAGAATGATATAAAAAATATATGCTCTTTAATTACAAAGCATTAGATGCACAAGGACAAGAACAAAGTGGCTCAGTTGAGGCGCTTAATAATGATGTCGCAATAAGTTCGATTCAAAGAAGAGGACTCGTGATTACTCAGATCAATTCTGTGGAAGAAAAAAAAGGTCTAAGTATGAAGATCAAATGGCTTGAACGAGTATCAAACAAAGATGTGGTGATTCTTTCTCGTCAGATCGCAACACTCTTTGCTGCACAGGTATCTGCACTTCGAGTTTTCAGACTTTTGGGAGGTGAAACAGAAAATAAGGTCTTGGGTGAAAAGATCTCTGAAGTCGCTGATGATATTCAGGCGGGTGCGAGTATCTCTAAGGCGCTTTCAAAACATCCAAAAGTATTTTCAACATTCTATGTAAACATGGTGAAGGCCGGTGAAGAATCTGGAAAGCTCGATCAGACATTTATGTATTTGGCAGATTATTTGGATCGTAACTATGCGGTATCAAGTAAGGCAAAGAATGCGCTCATCTATCCTGCCTTCGTTGTATTTACATTCATCTCTGTGATGGTTTTGATGCTTACTCTCGTTATCCCAAAGATCTCTGCTATCATCACTGAATCAGGTCAGCAGATACCTATATATACTCGTATTGTGATTGGATTCAGTAATTTTTTGGTTAACTACGGAATTCTTTTTTTGATCGCTATAGTCATTCTTGGATTTTTTATTTATCGAAGCAGTCTCGGAGAGAAAGGGGCTTTGATGATGGACAGCGCAAAGCTTTCTGTACCATATGTAGGTACACTCTATAAAAAACTTTACCTTTCTCGTATTGCTGACAACATGAACACGCTTCTTGTTTCTGGAATCCCAATGATTAAAGCTTTGGAACTAACATCTGATGTTGTTGATAGCAAGGTATATCAAGAGGTACTCAAAAAAGCGATGGACTTGGTCAAAGGTGGAAGACCTTTGTCAGAAGCGCTTTCAGGTAATTCAGAGATTCCAAGTATTGTTGTTCAAATGGCAAAGATCGGAGAAGAGACAGGAGAGCTCGGAAGTATTTTGGATACTCTTGCAAAATTCTACCAGAGAGAAGTGGTGAATGCAGTAGATACTCTTGTTGATCTTATCGAACCTGTGATGATTGTTCTGCTCGGACTCGGTGTTGCATTCCTTCTCGCATCAGTACTTATTCCGATCTACAATATTTCGGCATCAATTTAAGACATAATTAAGTATTTGGAATTACGAATTAATAATAAAAAACTTTCTTGCTTCAGGGCAAGAAAGTTTTTTAATGAATTTATTTTTTATACATAATACTTAATTCCGAATTCTTTATTCTACCTAAATGTTTTCCCCAACTTAATTGTTTTTTTCTTTTTATTTTCTTCAAACAAGATATAATTATGTTACGGTCGAATGTCGTTCGTCTTTTTCGTTAAAAAGGCATAATCAATTGATTATTAATAGTTCGTTAATTTTATAAAAATTTTTCGTTATGAAAAAAAATAAAGGTTTTACATTGATTGAGCTCTTGGTTGTTATCGCAATCATCGGTATTCTCTCATCAGTAGTTTTGGTTTCTCTTAACAGTGCTCGTGCAAAAGCAAAAGTTGCTGCATTCAATTCAGAAGCTTCAAGTATGCTTCCTGCTCTTGTAACTGCATGTGATACTGCTGCATTGTCAACATCTAATCCTGCTGCTCTCGCGGGTGTAACTGGTCACTACTCAGTAGGTACTATTGCAGCTGGAGGATCTACAGGTAACAAGTGTGGACCAACAGGAGACGGTTCATTCAGTGTTGCTGTAACTGCTACTAACGGAGCTGTAACAGCAGCTGGAGCAGCTTGTACTGTTAACCTTACAGACGGTGGTCTCAGTGGTGCTAACTGTTAAGTTTTCTTAAGATCAATTTAAGATTAAAAATCCACAGCGAAAGCTGTGGATTTTTAATATTTATTTTTTTAATGATATAATATTAATAATGAAAATTAAGAAAAAAAGACAAAACTTAGCGTCAGGATTTACATTGCTCGAACTTTTGGTAGTAATTGCTATCATCGGTATTCTTGCAGCAGTTGTCACTGCGGCACTTCTTAGTTCTCGAGCAAAATCAAAAATCGCTTCTGCACAGACGACTATGAGCAGTATTCTCCCTATTGCTGTTGCTTGTATGGATTCTAAAGATGCTCTTCAGAATATGGCCTCATTGACTGAAGGGGGTGGGGATATATGCGGCGTTTCAACTCCTTCGTGGCCAGTTATTGCGCCAGGTTGGACTTATAGTAATCCCATCTCTGATCCATCTTCAAACACATTTTCTTTTTCTGCAAGTGACGATGCGGGTAATTCTGTCACTTGTACTGATTCATCTGGTTGCGTCACTACTTCTGTGGAATAGGTATTGTTGCATCTTAATTTTGAGTCAGTTATTTTTAAAAAAATGATATATAAAAAAGAAATTAATAATAGAAGGTCTGGGTTCACGCTGATCGAGCTTATGGTCGTGATCGCAATCATTGGTATATTAGCAAGCCTTTCATTTGCTGGATTAAGTGATAGTAGGCTAAAAAGTAGAGATACGGTACGCGCAGGGGATTTAAAATCTCTTGATCAAGCGGCACAGGTGTATTTTAGTGAGCATAATGGACAGTTTCCTCCCGCTCTCGCTGATCTAAATCAATACTTTACAAATAATGCTGCCCCACAGGACCCACAATCTCATACTGATTATTTTTATAAGTTGATCACAAGTCCAAAAGGGTATTGCTTTGGGGCCACCATGGAAACTGATGCAATGCATAATGAGGTGAGCTGTCTTGATACTGGTACAAGTGCGAACTATCAGATAAAGGGACCGTAGATGTACTGGTTGATGGTCATTAGTCTATAGAAAAATACGCGGTGCCTCTAGCACCGCGTATTTTATTTTTTCATCCACTTTAGAGCCTTTCAACTTTCAACTTTTCACTATATAATTATCATATGATTTCAACAATAGCTATTTTTGTATTTATATTTGGAGTGATTATTGGAAGTTTTCTTAATGTTGTTATTCTTCGTTTTAAAACAGGAAGAACAGTGGGCGGTAGATCATTTTGTTTTTCATGTGGAAAGGTTTTGAATGCACTTGAACTTATTCCAGTTTTTAGCTTCTTGTTTCAACGCGGTAAATGCAAATCTTGCAAGACTCCATTGTCTTGGCAATATCCGCTTGTAGAAATAATTACAGGTATTGTATTTGTAATTGTGTACTTCAAAACTCTCGCGGGATTTCCATTTGTTTCCGCACTTTCGATGGTATTTTACTTCGCCATTTTTTCAATCCTTATTGTTATCTCGGTCTACGATATCAGGCACAAGATTGTGCCAGACAAGCTTGCCTTGTGGTTCGCATCACTTTCTTTTGTCTGGCTTTTGGCAACGCATAATATATTTTACTTCAAAACTCTCGGAGGGTTATTGAATCTGCTTGCTGGGCCCATACTTTTCTTACCATTTTATGCACTCTGGAGATGGTCAAATGGAGAATGGATGGGACTTGGAGATGGAAAGCTTGCTTTGGGAATTGGACTACTCCTTGGTCTTGCGAAAGGCGCATCTGCAATCATTCTTGGATTTTGGATTGCAGCAGCAGTGTCTCTAGTAATGATTGGTCTCCAGAAGATTGTGAAGCTTAATATTCCGCTTTTGAAAATGAAAAGTGAAATGCCGTTTGCTCCGTTTCTTGTACTCGGTACTTTGCTTGCTTATTATTACTCACCAGATCTTTTGAGTATTAATGTATTTTTGTTTGGAATGTAAAAAAAATGCAAATCAAAAATAAAAAAACACAACAGAAGTTGATACTCGAGAGAGTGAAAATTGAAAATAAATGCAACAAGCCAAAATTTGACTTGTTTACTTGTCATTCTCGAGGTTTTTCTTTGATTGAACTTATCATTACGGTTTCAATCATGCTCATTGTGACTTCGGCTGTTTTGTTTCGTCAAAGCAAATTTTCAAGTGACGTGCTCATCACTGATGTGGCATACGAGGTCGCTCTTTCTGTTAGAGATGCTGCAGTTTCTGGGTTAAGTTCAAAAGCGAGTAGTACTATTCCGTATAAGTCAGGTTATGGCGTACATTTTGAGCCGGGAACTGATGGTGGAAATCCAAATTCATTCATAAACTTTGTTGATGTTTCAGAGACTCCAATTTTGGATCCTGTTACTGATGATTCAAAAATATTTGATTATTATTATACTGCACAGTCCGATCAGAATCAGACGGGCGGCGTAGATAGTGTAGATAAGGTAATTCAGCTTACTCAAGGTCAGACTATTAAACAGTATTGTGCAAAAGCCGATGGAGGATGGGTTTGTGGCCCTGACTCATCTGGGCATGTGTTGAATATTGTTTATGTAAGACCAAATCCGGATGCGCATATTACGATGGGAACCAAAACTGGCGGACCTGACGGCATCAAAACATATAGCGAAGCAAAGATTGTTGTACAGTCAGGACTCGGAGACAAATGTCGTACGGTGAGCGTGTCAGTTTCGGGCCAAATATCTGTTGATCCAATAGATCCTAATGACACAAGCGGAGGGTGTGCCGATATAGCGACAGGACTCTAATCTTTTTGGGACAAAAAATGAAAATACTAAATCAAAAAGTAAAAGACAAATCAAAAAAACAGAAACTTAATTCTGGATTTACATTGATCGAGATCATGGTTGCAGTTACGATCTTTGCTCTTGTGATGGTAGTTGCTATTGGCGCAGTACTTTCTATCGTGTCTGCAAACAAAAAATCACAGGCGATCACTTCGGTACTTTCGAATCTCAATTTTGCGCTCGAAGCAATGGTGCGAGATATGCGTACAGGATATGATTATCATTGTTCAGGTGCTAGTGGGGGTGGAGGAGATTGTCCAGGTGGAGGAACTTCACTCAGTTTTACTTCTACTCAATCAGGTAACAAACCAGTCATATATGTTTTGGATGACACCAAAGGTGCTATAACAAAATCTGTCGATGGTGGTGCTGTGCAGTCTTTAACGAGTGGAGAGGTAAAGATTGATGCCCTTAATTTTTATCTAACAGGTACAGGAAAGACCAATACTGGAGACTATGATCAGCCAAGAATCATTATTATTGTAAAAGGGCATTATCAAGGATTTGGCGATCTGACAGAGTTTCATTTGCAAACAATGGTATCTCAAAGAAGAATTGATATTTAAATAATATGTTAAACCAAAAGTCGAAAATGAAAAATATAATATACTCGCTTATTCAACGAAAGAATTCTCCTTCAAAAAAGAGAGACTTTAGTCGTGGATTCACACTCATTGAAACATTGGTCGCTATTACACTTTTGGTGTTAGCGATCACGGGCCCCCTCCAAATCGCATCTAATGCGCTCAATTCATCTTATTATGCAAGAGATGAGATCACTGCCTATTATCTTGCTGTCGAAGGTATTGAATATATTAAAAACTCAAGAGACTCGCTGTTTCTGAGCGATGTGTTCATTGGTCCTGGAAGTAGATCATATTGGCTCATGGGCCTTGATCCTTGTGTTACAAGTGGTGCCGACCCTACTTTCGAGGGGTGCTATGTTAATACCACTAAGGATTTTAATATTGATCATTCCGCAGCTATTGTTGCATGTGATATAAATACAGGATGTCCACATCTTCGATATAACTCAGATAGCGGTTTCTGGGGTTATGATTCTGGAGATCCTCTTGCTGTTGAAACAAAATTCAAAAGAAGGATCAGTGTAATTCCACAAAACACAAACTACGGACAAGATGAAGCTGTTATAAAGGTTGATATAATTTGGCCTTCGAGGGATGCTTTGGGAGGGGAGAAGACATTTAGTCTGACGGATATAATGACAAATTGGGAAAGAAAATAAAATGAAAAACAAGAATTCAAAAAAAAATAAATTATCTCAAGGATTTACCCAAGCACTAAATTTCGCAGTATCTATTTTTAATGATATACGATTTTTATTTACTAAAATCTTGTTAGGTTCTAATTTATCTAAAAAGAATTTAGTGTCTGGGTTTACACTCCTCTTTGCGTCTCTCATCGGTTCGCTTGTGTTTACTATTGGAATTGCGATCCTGAATATTTCCCTCAAACAGTTGGCACTCACTAATGCAGGAAGAGAATCACAGCAAGCCTTTTATTCAGCAGATGCAGGAGTTGAATGCGCGCTCTTTTTAGATAGAGGGGCAGGAGATGGTGACTGTCAGACAGGTTTTTTTGGAGTGGCATCAAGTACAAGTGTGAGACAAATCGGAATCGCTATCTGTAATAAAGACAGTCAGGAATATTTGCAAAGTCCATCCGCTTCTCAAAAATGTTTTGGTAAAGCTATAGATATTGATTCCAAATTAGCTTCTAGTAATACTGTGGTAAACACATTTGAACTGACTAACAATACAGATACGAACATATGTTTTAGTGTGACAGTAACAAAAATGCCAAATCCAAATAACTTAAATGATCCTAGTGATATGCAGAGTATTGTTGAGTCTCGTGGTTACAGTAGATGCAAAACTGGTCCAGATGATGCAGGTGCTATATACGAGAGAGCAATCAAGACATACAACTATTAGCTATATTTTGGTATAGTAGAGCCATGTCTCAAATCGAAAAAAAAGAAGTAAAAATAAGACTCGAAAAGCTTCGTGACTTAATCGAATATCATCGAAAAAACTATCATTTAAAGGACATTTCAGAGATCTCTCCTGAAGCGCTTGATTCACTCAAAAAGGAACTTTCTGATCTAGAGAGTGCATATCCTAGTCTGGTAACGGCGGATTCGCCAACACAGCGTGTGGCTGGAGGAGTCAAAGATGAACTCCAAAAGGTGGTACATAAAAGTAGACAATGGTCTTTGAACGATTGTTTTACGGAAGACGAATTTATTTCTTTTGACGAAAGAGTTAAGAGATTCTTGAAATTGAATCTTCAAAAAGATATTGAATATGTGGCAGAGCATAAGATAGATGGACTCAAGATTATTCTTGAATATAAAAAAGGGATTTTCTTCCGAGGTGCAACAAGGGGTGATGGGGTGATCGGGGAAGATGTAACTCATAATATTCGAACTATTGAATCTGTTCCACTTAAGCTTGACCGACCGATTAATATCACTGTTGAGGGTGAAGTTTGGATGAGTAAAAGTGTATTTAAAACATTAAATATTCAAAGAGAAGAAGAGGGTCTCGAGCTTTTTGCAAATCCTCGAAATATTGCAGCAGGATCTCTTCGACAGCTTGATCCGAATATTGCGGCTTCAAGAAAACTGGGGGTATTTATCTATGATATTACAGAGTACAAAGAGATGCCAAAGACTCAGAATGAAGAACTGAAATTGCTAGGGAATTTGGGATTTAAGGTCAATAAAGATTTTAAATTATGTAAAAATGCAAAAGAAGTAATTGAATTTTGGAATAAATGGCAGGACAAAAAAGAAAAACAAGATTATTTCTTTGATGGGATTGTGGTAAAGGTCAACGAAAAAAAACTTCAAGATGAACTTGGTTATACAGGTAAAGCGCCAAGGTATGCGATTGCATTTAAATTTAAGGCAGAGCAGGTAACGACTATTGTGGAAAATATCACGCTTCAAGTCGGCAGAACTGGAGTAGTTACTCCTGTAGCAGAACTTCGGCCTGTGCTTGTCTATGGATCAAAAGTATCGAGAGCAACTCTCCATAATGAAGATGAGATCAGAAGATTGGGACTGAAGATAGGGGACACTGTCATACTTCAAAAAGCGGGAGATGTGATCCCTGAAGTTGTAGAGGTTTTGATTGACCTTCGCACAGGACAAGAAAAAGAATTTAAGATGCCAAAGAATTGCCCTGTCTGTGATTCAATACTCGAGAAAAAAAGTATCGGCAGCAAAGGTGAGGGAAGTGCTGCATGGTATTGCATAAACAAAAACTGCGAAGCAAAGGATCGAAAAAAACTCTATTATTTTACTTCTAAAAAAGTATTTAATATCGACGGACTTGGACCGAAGATTATTGATGCGCTTTGTGATGCTCTGCTTGTAAAGATCCCGGCGGATTTCTTTAATCTCAAAAAGGATGAGATTCTTGCATTGCCAAGATTTGGAGAGCTCTCTGTTGATAATCTTCTTTCTTCAATTGAGCGTGCGCGAAACATAGAATTGTCTCGACTTATTGCATCGCTTTCAATCCCTCAGGTAGGCGAAGAAACCTCATATGATCTCGCAAATACATTTGGAAGTATTGAAAAATTCCTTAATGCTGACTTTGATACTCTTTCAGGTATTTTTGGAGTTGGTGTTGTGATTGCTCGAGAAATCAGTGAATGGAAAAAAGACAAATATCATATGGATTCTCTGCATAAATTATTGAAGGAGCTAAAGATTATTAATCCAAAGAAAAACAACGCGATTGTTAATTCAAAAGTGTCTGGCAAAACATTTGTGCTTACGGGAACATTGGATTCAATGGATCGAGATGAGGCTAAGGCCCTTATCAAAAAACTTGGAGGCAGTGTTGCAAGTGCGGTATCAAAAAGTACAGACTATGTTGTGGCCGGGGAAAGTGCCGGCTCTAAATATGACAAGGCCCAGGAATTAGGTATCAAAATATTGACTGAAGAGGAGTTTCGAACGCTCACGAAGTAGCCTTAATTTTTGAGGGTACATATGCTACAATCATTCCATGATTTCAAAGATAGAAATAGAAAAGCTCGCAAATCTATCTCGACTTGCGCTTACTCTACCTGAAAAAGACTCATTTTCTAATGAAATTGGGGCTATTTTGGGCTATATAAGTAATATCAACTCGCTTGTATCCAATGACGATGTGCCACAATATGCTCACAAAAATATCCTTCGAGAAGACCTTGTACTACATACAACGGGTGAATATACAGACAGGCTTGTGGCGAATGCGCCAGAGCGAGAAGGTAATTTTGTAAAAGTTAAAAAAATCCTAGGATAATATGACTATCGATCTAAAAAACCTAACAATAGAAAAAGCCCACAAACATCTTATAGGTGGAGATTTTACTGCACGAGAACTCGCAGAAGCGTATCTAAAAAATATCGAAGAAAAAAATAAGGATATTAATGCATATCTTGAAGTGTTTAGTGATGTACTCCTACAAGCAGATAAGGCAGATTTGCGATTTAAAAACGGGGAGAAAGATAATGCGCTTCTCGGGATTCCAATGGCTCTCAAAGATAATCTTTTGGTAGAAGGAAGACGGGTAACCTGCGCATCAAAGATAATGGAGGGATATGTTGCTCCCTATAGTGCAACTGCAATACAAAAACTCATTGAAAAGGGTGTTGTATTTTTGGGGCGAGTAAACATGGATGAATTCGCGATGGGTGCTTCAACTGAGAATTCGGCATTTGGTGTTACCAAAAATCCTCACGATGTCACTCGAGTGTCTGGAGGTTCTTCAGGTGGATCTGCGGCAGTTGTTGCAGCGAACTTGGCACTTTGTGCGCTCGGATCTGATACAGGAGGATCTATTAGACAGCCGTCTGCATTCTGTGGGGTAGTAGGATACAAGCCTTCATATGGTGCAGTTTCACGACACGGACTTGTGGCGATGAGCTCATCACTCGATCAGATCGGACCCATAACAAACTCTGTGGAAGATTCAAAGATCATCTTTGATTGTATTGCCGGAGTGGATAGTTACGACGCGACTACAATTTCAATAAATGAATCTGCATTGATAAAGAAAAAAATTGGTATTGTAAAAGGACTTCTTGATATTGAAGGGATTGATAGTGAAGTCAAAAAGAATTTTGAAGAATCTATTGAAAAGGCTAAGGGTCTTGGATTTGAAATTGTTGAACTTGAAATGCCTCATATTTCGCATGCACTGGAAGTATATTATATTATCTGTCCTGCTGAAGTTTCTTCTAACATGTCACGATTTGATGGAATGAGATTCGGTAAAAAAGTTGGCGGAAGTAATTTGCTCGAAGAATATCTTGAGACGAGAGGGCAGCTTCTTGGAAGTGAGGTTAAAAGACGAATTATGATCGGTACCTATGTGCTTTCTTCTGGATATTACGATGCATTCTATGGAAAGGCGAACAAGGCTCGAGAATTAATCAAAAAAGATTTTGAAAATGCGTTTGAAACTGTTGGTGCGGTAATGACACCAACAACACCTAGTCCTGCATTTAAAATAGGGGAAAAATCTAACGATCCTCTCCAAATGTACCTCGCTGATGTATTCACTGTAACTGCAAACATCGCAGGAGTTCCTGCTATCTCAATTCCTTCCGGAGTTTCAAAAGATGGAATGCCTTTTGGATTACAGCTTATGGGCGCTTACAAAAATGATGCGGCACTTTTTGATATTGCAAAAGAATTTGAAAGATAGATCAAAGATTGGAAATCAAAAATGAATACAAAATTTTTGCTTTTTGATTTTTAAGTTATAATGATTGTATGGCCGACGATAAAAAAAAGAAACCCGCAGAAGAAACTCATGGAAGCAATCTCTTTGTAGATGCTATTTTTTGGTTTATGCTTGTGCTTGTTATATACGCTACGATCAAAGGAGCTTTTTCTGGTTTAGGGTTTTCTTTCGATGTCCTTCCGACTTTAAGTTCTATTTTTTCTGCAATATTTAATCAGGTTCAAGTGTTCTCGATATTTTTATCCCTTCTCTTTATTGTTGGAATTATTTATTACAACATAAAGCTTGGTGAATTGATGCATCATCACGGACATGGACATGATGATCATGGTCATACTACTTCACATGCTGGAGCACATGCACCGGTAACAATGGAGCATACTCCTGACAAAAGATGGCAAAGTATCCAGGATCGTCTACATTCTCATAATGAGAGCGATTGGCGGCTTGCTATTATTGAATCAGATATTGTCTTAAGTGATATGCTTGGACAAATGGGATATATGGGAAATACGATTGCAGATAAGCTCAAAATGGCTGACAAGAATGATTTTAAAACAATTAATGATGCATGGGAGGCGCACAAAGTGCGAAACCGTATTGCCCACGACGGTGCGGCTTTTAAATTACCGCAGCACGAAGCGGAAAGAATAGTAGGACTTTATCAAAAGGTGTTTAATGAGTTTCATTTTATCTAGATTTTACTATTGCTTTTATCTGTATTTTTTGGTATAAATTGGTATCTATTTAGCGTAAATAAAGCTATATAAATTATAGCGGGGTAGAGAAGTAGTATCTCGTCAGGCTCATAACCTGAAGACTCCGGTGCAAATCCGGACTCCGCAACAAGAAATGAAAAAGACGCCGAAAGGCGTCTTTTTCATTTCTTGTTGCGGAGAGCGAGCAAACTGCTTTGCTCGCGTGCCGGATTTGCAGGGCGGAGCCGTGTTGCGATAGCAACGAGCGAGCCGGGGTCGCAAGTACTTAATAGAATTCAGGCGAAGTGAAGAATTATATTTAGTAACTTGTGACCAAGGAGGACTCCGCAACAAGTAAATAAAACCGCCCTTTGGGCGGTTTTATTTTTAGGCAGGGGACCCTCTCCTTACAGGAGCAGTATCCCGATTGGATTCGCGGGCCCCTCCCTCGACTAAATTCTGCTACCTGCAGAATTTGTCTGGGCACCAGCTCACTTGTTTTCAAGCTTTGAAAACATAGTTCCGCTGTTCGGGTCCCACATGCAAGCAAAACCGTTTGCTTGCTCCTCGACACAAAAAAACAAAATACCACAAGAATATATTCTTGTGGTATTTTGTTTTTTTGTGT
>JAQBQZ010000011.1 GCA_028286725.1 Candidatus Tayloriibacteriota bacterium | reverse complement strand
CTCGAAGGGATATTATGAAAAAAAATACAGGAATTCCTGTATTTTTTTTCATAATATCCCTTCGAGAAAGTGCTAAACGCACTTTCGTAGAGGAATCGAAAGGCACAGCCATGTTTTGATAGTAATCAAAACGGGCGAGCCGGGGTCGAGAAATTTTGTGAGTGACGACGAACAAAATATTCGTGACCGAACTTCCTCGTTATGTTTGCGGAGAGGAATCGAAAACCTTTTGAGTCTAAAATTGATTTTAAGAAAATTTTAGCCAAAAGGTATACTGTTCGTGTAACGAAAGGTTCCTCTCGACTTATTAATTCATTTCCAAATCTTTCAGAATTAAATCAACTGTTTCCTGAGAACTTAATTTTTCGGTATCGAATGCTCTTGTATTAGGATAATCATTATCTTTATATATATTGTATAGGAAATCGATTTCTTCCTGCGGAATAGTCGGCTTGTTTAATCTTCCTGTTCTTTCTTCAACTCTTTCCTTCAAGATTTCTCGAGAAGCTTCAAATCTATAAACATAGAAATTAGCATTATTTGTACTTGCAATTTCTTTCAAAACTATTATTTCCTCACTAGTCATCCCTTGTTCAACAATGACACTGATATTATTTTTTAAATACTCGCTTGCCATTGAATTGATTACTCTCTTGCTCACTTTGTTGTGAGAGGGGATAGTTCTGAATTCGGATATGAAACGTTTGATTCGATCAACTCCAATGTGGGCAGTGAAGGATAGTTCAGTCTGCAAAAGTTCGGCACGAGTCGATTTTCCTACACCGGCTGGGCCGTACATAACAATCAAAGAAAGTTTATTTAGTTTTTTCATAAAATTCTAAAACCCCAAAAACTCCATAAATCGAATAGAGAGCGGTTCTTCCATTTTTTCTTCTGGAATATAGTCGAGAAGGAAATCTCTAACAGCTACAGCATCCACATAGTCGGTCTCGATAGTGATTACCATAATAGGATTTATGAGTCTGTTTGTTCGAAGGATAAGTTTTGGTGCGTGATATTTACTCTCAAGTACAAAGAATGTTTTGAAATCTATGTGAGGATAGAGTTTTTTGTTGATGAGGAGCCCTTCTTTGTTCAATTCATAATCAAAAAGTTGTGGAGGTCTCTTTGCAAGAGAGAGGCTTGTGAGTCCTGCAAGGAGAATAAACATTCCAAAGATAGTGTTGTCATAGATGTATGCGATGACGGCGATAGAGATAACAATAATAGAAACAGCCCAAAACCAGTCGGCTGTTTTTTCTTTATATTCAAATTCAAATCCTGACCATCGTAGTTGTCCGTTCATACAAATATTTTATCATATTTAAAAAATAAATGGGGAAGAAGGTATTATAAAAACAGCGCGCCCAAGGGCGCGCTGTTTTTTACTTTTCTTGATCGTTTAGTTTGACTGCGGCTTCAGGGGTAGAGACAGTCTTACCCATGACAATCAGTTTGATGATGCCTGTAGCAACAACAAGGTAGACGAACATCGCAAGGAGGGTGGTCCATTCAAAGACACTTCCGGCCACATAGGTGATGCTAAACACGTTCAAAAACGGAGCGGCAAAAATATAAGTGATTCCATAGATGAGGCTTGAAAATCCAGCAGCAGGATTTGCACCCAGAAGCTTCAAGACAAATCGGAATGCTAATAATATTTCTACAAGGCCTAGAATATACCAGACAATTTGTGTGCCTCGGTACAATGGCTTAGTAGTAGGGGAGTTAAATGAGTCCATATTTTTTAAGTAAATTAATAATTAGCGTATCTTCTTATGAAGACGATCTATAGTTCGGTCTATTACATCTACTTATTCACCACTTCTCGCACCTTTTCTACCAAATCTCCAATAGCCCAATCTGATTTTACGAGATATTCTACATTTTCATCATTCAATATTGTCTTGTTTCTATGCTCATCATCGGCACCTAGATTGGTGAGGAGTATTACAGGCACGTTCTTGCCCCAGTCGTTTGTGGCTCGGAGTTTTTTCAACATTGCCATTCCGTCAAGCTTTGGCATTACCATATCAAGAAGAATTATGTCAGGAGTTTTTGCAAGTGCGATCTCAAGACCTGCTTCACCGTCTTTGGCATCAATCACGGAAAAGCCTTCACGATTGAATTTTATGCAAAGTGCATTTCGAAGTGACACTTCGTCCTCAACTATAAGTAACAATTTCTTTGTTATAGTAGTTGGCATCTTATTTTTTAGGCTCGAGGCACATGTTAATTTCTTTGATGATGTCTTCAAGTTTGTGCTCTGCTTTTATGAAGTAATGGTTCACGCCAAGTTTTGCATATGTTTTTACGAGGTTATCGTCTGAAGTGTTGGATACAACAAAGATCGGGATCTTGCTCCATTTACCATCATTTGATTTGAATTTGGTGACAAAATCAAGCCCGTTCTCTTTACCTAGGAGATTGTGATCGAGCCATATTGCATCAACTCGTTCGAGATCCTCAATATGCTTCAATGCCTCGATGATACTATCTTTTGTTACACCGCCTGTATTGTCTTCTTCGAGAGGAGAACCAAAGGCACGCATTACACTACGAGAAGTGATTACGTTAAAGTTATTTTTTTCTAATTTTGTTTTGACGGCTTCGAGCAACGGTTTTTCATCCTCGATCACTAATATTGTTTTTTTGTTTTTCATTTTTTAAAAGTTGACTGGTAATTCCACATTAAATGTTGTTCCTTTGTTTTCGGTTGATTCAAACCATACTTTGCCTTTCGAGTTATCAATGATCGATTTGACCATATAAAGCCCGAGTCCCGTTCCCTCGGTATCCTTTTCTCTCACATTATCTGCTCGGAAAAGTTTGGTGAATATTTTGTCTTGCTGATTCTGTGGTATTCCGTAGCCTGTGTCTGTGATCTTGAAGAGGAGCGTTTTCTTTTTGTTTATAAGATCAAGTGAGAGTTCGATGGTTCCTTTTTCGGGTGTGTATTTTATAGCATTCGACAAAAGATTTTGGATCACTATTCTAAAAAGTTTTGGATCAGTTTGAATGAGTGGGATGTTGGTGCCAAATAAAGGGAAGAGTGAAATCTTCTTTTGATCGATCTGGGGTTTCTGTTCGTTCACCACTCCTCGGACAAGCGCTGTGACATCGGTCGGTTCTGGTTCAAGCACAAATGTCCCTAGATCCATTCGAGAAACACTAAGAAGCGCATTTACAAGTCCTACCATTCTCTGGTTGCCACGATATACTTCATCCAAATATTTTTCTTGATCACTATTTAGTTTGCCGACATCTCCTGCAAGGAGCATCTCGGTGTACCAATTAATTGTCGAGAGGGGAGTTCGAAGCTGGTGTGATGCGAGCGATACGAACTCTGTTTTTGCTTTATCTATTTCTTTTTCTTTTGTGATATCTCGAAATGTTTCTACCACTCCAATGATCTCACCATCAAGAATAATGGGCGTTACAATACTGCTTGTAGGGAAGCGGCTGCCGTCTTTGCGGATATAATAAAATGGGTTGGTGAGGTCGGCGATGACTATTTCTCCTGATAACACTTTGGTCAGAATTCGTTCATTGAACTCTACTATCTCGCCTTTTTCTGATTCTCTCGGGATCACTTCAATGATGCTTTTTCCTAATACTTCTTCTGCCTTCCATCCGACCATTCTTTCAAATGCTTGATTTACATAGGTTATTCTGCCTTCTTTGTCTACCACCACGAGTCCGTCACCAATGCTTTCAAGTATCGCATCGCTGATCGCTTTGGTATGAAGAATATTTTGTTCACTCTGTTCCAGTTCAATTGTTTTCTGTTCAAGTATTGCATTGTTTACTTCCAAATCCTCGAGCACATTCAAGATCGCTCTTCTTGAAAGCCTGATGTCTTCTGCATCTGTTGTATTGTTTTCCAGTACATCCAAGATCGCAACTTGGTGATCCTCAAGTTCTTTTTTGTATAGCCGTTCTTTGTCATTTCGTACTTTGTTGTGAGGCATAGAGTTTTTATTTCTTCGAGAGTGCCTCCAATTCTTTTTTGAGTTCGATCATTTTTAATTCTCTACCTACCATTGCTCTGTTCAATGATTGAAGGTCTTTTACACTGTCTTCGATCTCTCGCGTTCTCTCTAATACTTTGAGTTCAAGTCCAGTGGTATATTCGGCAAGTTTTTGTTCAAGTTGTTTTCTCTCTGTAATGTCTTCCATGGCGAGTACGATCATGTGAGCGGTATCAATATCGATCTGTCGTGCATTAAGAAGAATTGTTTTCTCTCCGATATTTTGGAATGTGTGCTTCACCTCGTAGTCCTTGACCACTTTTTTGAGAGGAAGGATCTCTTCAAGAAGACTCTTCAGTATGGGAATATTCCATTGACCGTTACCAAGTTCATACAGAAACATATTTTCAGTTTGTTCAGGAGTTACTTCAAAGTTCTGATAGAAGGTGGGGTTCGCTGAAACCACTCGGAGATCTGAATCGAGGATGAGGAATGATTCACGCGCCACTTCAACCAAGGTCTTCATATAGTGGAGTGCGAGCTCTTGGGATTCTTTCGATCCGTTTTTTTTGTTTGTGTGCATTATGGTTTATTTTTAGATCTGGCTAACAGCGTCGGTATTTAAGCCGTATAAGGTAAGGATTCGTTACAGTGCTTACTAGTTATTTTTTAGTTTATCTATTTCCTTTTCCATTCTCTCGATGATGATCTCCAATTTCTGAGTCCTCTCGATTATCTTGTCTTCGAATTTGTTTGTATGGTTTGCAAGCTTTTCTGCGATCGTGATCATTTCTGTCACATCTTCTATGGCAAGCAAAATGATAGGGGAGAATGAGGTCTCTCCTTTAAAATGGATTTGTCTTGCGTTCAGGATCATTACCTTTCGGCCTATTGCAGGGAATTCATGTGCGACTTCAAATCCCTTAAAAAAAGTATTTTTAGGCAAAATATCTTCAAGGAGCTTACGAAGAGAGGGGATATTCCACTGACCGTTCCCTAATTCGTATACGAGTGTATTTTCTGTCTCTTTTATATCTACCTGAAATGTTCTATAGAATGATTCATTGGCTGAGAGAACACAGAGGTCTTTGTTCAATATGAGCACTGGCTCTCGGACCACGTCAACAACCGTCTTTATGTAAGTCCAGCTTTCTTCCCAGAGTCTTTCAAAAAAATCCGCCCCGACTTTTTCCTCACTTTCCTCTTTCTCCTTGTGTTTTGGTTTTATCATAGTTATGTAGCCGTAAAACTTTCAAAACATTACAGGATTTTGTGTTACACAATGAAAGCTATTCTTTGTATAGTGTGTTACACTGATTTTTCAGGTATTACATTTTCTTCCCGGACTACAACATTTAATCCCCCTACGTAATAATATACCGTTTAAAACGGCTCCACTTTTATAATGACCTCAAATCAAGAAAGAGAACAGGAAGATCAGATGACTTTGGCACACAGTGATTTTGATAAAATGCTCAATTCCTATGCTTATTTCAAGGTGAACAACCGAGAGATAGGGCAGGACCTAGTGCAGGATACGTTTATGAAGACTTGGAACTATCTTCTCAAGGGCGGCAAGATCGATACGATGAAATCTTTTCTCTATCATGTTTTGAACAACTTAATAGTTGATGAATATCGAAAGCGAAAAAACAAAAGTTCTTCACTCGATGTTCTTTTGGATGCCGGATTTGAGCCTGGAGTTGATGAATCCGAGAGGCTAATCAATATTTTTGATGGCAAGTCAGCAATACTTCTCATAAAGAGTTTGCCAAAGATCTATCAGGAAGTAATGACAATGAGGTTCGAACAGGACCTTTCGTTCAAAGAGATCTCAATAATTACAGGCAAGTCTGAGAACTCAATTGCGGTGCAGGTACACAGAGGATTAGGGAAGCTCAAGGTTCTCTATAATAATCAGGTCAAGATCTAACAAAGGAGTTTTCGCTGTTGTGACACGATTTGATATAATTATCTTATGAATTATTTCACTTCAAAATCAAAGAATCCTTTTTTGATTATTGGAATTATATTATTTGTCCTGCTTGCGTGCTCATTATTTTACAAAAGCAGAAGCTCTGAGGTTTCACCAATGAATGAAGCCAAACCTACACCGGTATCAGAAGTTGATGCTACTTCAGAAAAAGATGTATCCAACCCATTTGTGATGCCGATATCAGATGCAAAATCTCGCATCACCAAAAAACATTTTGGTACTTATGTGACACCAAAGAACTCTCCTGTGAATCCTGAAGTATTTACAGGCTTTCATACCGCTGTCGATTTTGAGACATTCTCAAATGAAAAAGATATTGATGTGCCTATCTACGCAATATGTTCTGGCAAAATCTTAGTGAAGCGAGTTGCAAATGGATATGGGGGAATGGTGGTACAAAGCTGTACTCTCGACAATAATCCGATCACTGTTGTCTATGGACATCTTCGTCTCGCAGATATGAAAGCGGTCGTGGGGGATACTCTCAAGGCTGGAGAGTTTCTTACAAATCTCGGTACTGGATACAGTACAGAAACAGCTGGCGAAAGAAAGCATTTACACTTAGGAATTCATAAAGGGGCAACACCTGATACAAGAGGTTATATTGCAAACAAAAGTGACCTCGAGAATTGGATCGATTTTGAGCAGTATGTAAAATAGGAATGTAACAAAAAACACAAAAGAGGCCTAAGGCCTCTTTTGTGTTTCCCTTGGTGTAAAACGGTCGAATGTCTTACACACTATCTACATGCTCACCCACTATAGCGTAGTCTGACTGATCATCCATAATGAGTACTCCACTATGTTCGTCAATATTTGGAGCGACGAGCATTGCTGAATATGCGTCACTTGCTTCTGTTGTTCTCACGTATCCTGTTTGATCAACATAAGCGAAAGTTGATCCGAATGAGACTGCAGGGATTGCAAAGACCAATGCTGCAACTGCGACTAACTGAAGATTTGTTATTTTTGTCATATATTTAATTTAATAAGTAATTTTTGTATATTTTACAGCAAACCATCGATTCGCCTGCTGTCCTGTCGCACTTGATGACGGGGTACCCAGGAATTCATTACAACCTCAAATATTTGATATAATATAGCTATAATATGGACAATAAGGACATAAAGCTAGAATCCTCTTGGAAAAAGCAGCTAAGCGATGAATTCGTAAAGCCCTATTTCAGAGAGCTTCGGGATTTTATAAAATCAGAATATCTCAAAAATAAAGTATATCCAGAACCTAAAAATATATTTAGGGCATTTGACCTCTGTCCATTCGACAAGGTAAAAGTGGTGATCATAGGCCAGGATCCATATCACGGAGCAGGGCAGGCGAATGGACTTTCGTTTGCAGTAGGTGAGGATGTGGCAATACCACCATCTCTAAAAAACATTTTCAAAGAGATCGAAAGTGATCTCGGTCAGAAGCCAATCCAAAACGGAGATCTCTCAAGATGGGCGAAACAAGGAGTCTTACTTTTGAATGCAACACTCACGGTACAGGCAGGAAGTCCCGGGTCTCATCAAAATAAAGGCTGGGAAGAATTCACTGACGCAGCGATCAAGGCTCTTTCAGAACATCGAACAGGGCTCGTGTTTATCCTCTGGGGTAACTACGCCAAGAAAAAAGGTGCGCACATAAATCGAGCGAAACATTTTGTATTAGAGTCTGCACACCCATCGCCATTTTCTGTAACGAGTTTTTTTGGGTGCCGACATTTCAGTCGAACGAATGAGTATTTGAAAAAAGAGGGAAAGAGTGAGATTGATTGGAGATAAAATAAATAATCTTTTTAATTATATTAAAAAGATTATTTATTGAGTAATGCAATTAATTCTGTATTTCCATACATTAGGTATTTTCCATACTTGTGAGATTTCATTAAACCTAATTTTTGAAGTTTTTTTAAGTAACTTCCTGCAGTGATTGGATGCTTGTCAATTTTTAAAGCCAATACAGACGGTGTAATTATAGGGCTAATAAATATTGCTTCGATTAATTCATAAGAATAAACCTGGGGAAGTTCTTTTTTTACTGTTTTTTTAATTTTTTCAAATAATACCTTTGTTTCAAGAAGGTGATTCTTTGTTTTTTCTGCTTGATGATTAAAGCCTCTCACCATAAACAGAATAAACTCTTTCCAGTTATTGTCATTTGTCACTCCTCTCAATAGCTTGTAATACTCAGCTTTATTGGCATTAATATATCCGCTTATGTATAGAATTGGTGCAGATAGTAGCCCTGCCTTTATTAATTGAAGTACCATTAAAATTCTTCCTGTTCTACCATTACCATCATCAAATGGGTGAATGGATTCAAACTGGTAGTGGGCGATTGCCGCTTTGATCAATGGATCATCCTCAAGCTCATCGGATTCGGAATTCACGTAGTCTTCCCAGTTCTTAATCAGATCCATAATATCAAGTGCTTTTGGCGGCACAAATACTATTTTGTTAGTTTTAGGATTTATAATTGCATTCTGTTGGGTTCGAAACTTTTGCCCGTCAACCTGCATTAAAGTATTATGTATACTAATAATTAAATTATTTCCAATAATCGGTTTATTTTTAAACAA
>JAQBQZ010000009.1 GCA_028286725.1 Candidatus Tayloriibacteriota bacterium | reverse complement strand
GTCTAGTTTTTGAGAAGATGCCGACCTATACAGAAATACTTAATGGAACACCAAAATTGACTTGGGTCTTCAAGCTATCTTCAGACTTTAAGCCTACTAAATCCCTCCGTTTGACCCTACGGGGAGTCGAACCCCGCTTCTCACATTGAAAACGTGATGTCCTAACCGATAGACGATAGGGCCGTGCATAGGCTTTCGCCAAATGTGAATAGTAATATAACATTTTTTCACAATTTGGCAAAATTTTAAATAGCTCAAGAATGAACTGGTCTTTAAGGAAAGTGGATAAATAATTTGATAGATTCGAACTATGGATATATAATTCATCCTATGATAAGTCAGTGGTTCGATAAAAAAGAAAAGGCTTTGTATTTCAGGGAGAAAAAAGGGTACTCAATAGGTCGTATTGAGAAAGAGCTTGGCATCCCAAGATCTACTTTAAGTGGATGGTTTAAAAATGTAATTTTATCTCAAAGTCAGAAAGATAAGCTTGCTGAAAATTGTCGAATGGGGATGATAAAAGGGAGGAAAAAAGCGATCATTTGGCACAATAAGCAAAAGGATGATAGATTAAAGTTGGCATCAGTTGATGCAGAAAATGTTCTTTTGAAAATTGATTTTAAAAATAGAGTAATGGTCGAGCTTGCTCTTTCTATGCTTTATTTGGGAGAGGGGTTTAAGAAGGGTTGTAGAACAGGTATGGGTAATTCGGATCCACTAATTCTTAAATTTTTCATTACTACTTTGGAAAAAACATATGGGTTGGATCGGTCTAAAGTATCATGTGATTTGCATTTAAGAGCGGATCAAGATATTGAGAAAATGAAGAAATTTTGGGCGAATGAACTTAATTTGTCTGTCAGACAATTTATAAGTGTTTCAATAGACAAAAGAACGGAAGGAAAAGTTACATATAAAAATTATAATGGGGTATGTGTTGTTAATTGTGGAAATGTTGCTATACAGAGAAAGTTGGTATATCTTAGTAGGAGGTTCTGTGAGACTATAATAAATATGGGTGATTAGCTCAGTTGGCTAGAGCGACCGCTTGACGTGCGGTAGGTCACAGGTTCGAGTCCTGTATTACCCACAAATCAAAATCATTTCATTTTATGATTAATTCAAAAACTGTCTTTAGTTGGTCTATGTTTAAATAGAAAGTCTCTTGCGAGTCTTTGTGCGGTATTTTACCGTGCTTTTTATTTCTATTTAAACAACTAAAATGAATCAAAAAATAACTATTGCATTGACGTTATATTTAACTTCGCTTTTTGCATTTAATACTTTAGGACTGAAGCTCATGCCATTTCTGTGGGGTACGCATCTGTCTGTTGCCATTCTTTTCTTTCCGTTTGTCTATATTACAACTGATGTTATTGGTCAGGTATATGGTGCTAAGATGGCGAAAAGTTTCGTGCTTGCTGGATTTATGTCGCTTGTCGTCTTTCTTCTTTATTCACTATTTGCAGAAGTGACTCCCTGGTCGAGTGATGCGCTCTGGGTTAAAGATTCTTACAATACGATATTTGGTATTTCAGCACGGATTACCTTAGCTTCGCTTCTTGCATATATTATCGGCGAATATCAGGACGTGCTCTCATTCTTATATTTCAAATCAAAAACTGGAGGAGAGAAATTTTGGCTTACTTCCAATCTTTCAAATATTTGGTCACAGTTTCTGGACTCAGCGATATTCATGGTTGTGGCGTTTGCCGGTATTTATTCGTGGCACACCATAATCTTTTCTGGACTTGCGTGGTGGGGGTACAAAATTGTTATGGGAATACTCTATACACCACTCTCGTATCTTTATATTAAGTGGTTGAAGAATGATGCAAATGAAAACTAAATTCATAATGATTGTTGTGCTTAGTCTTGATGGTAAAATCTCTGATAATTCGAAGAAGTTGCCTAATTGGACAAGTAAGGAAGATTGGAAATGGTTTCAGAACATGTTGACCATTTGTGATGCTGTGATTGTAGGAAGAAAAACTTATCAAGTCGCTAAAAACAATATAGATAAAAGAAAAGCTTTTGTCTTAAGCAAAAAATACAAAGGTCAAATTGGATCAGTAACTTTTGCTGATTCACTGAAAAAAATCAAAAAGTTAGCTCAAAGGTATAAGACTGTTGCCGTGCTTGGGGGACAAGATGTGTATTCTGCTGCGATAAAGATCGATATGGTGAATGAACTATATATCACAGTTGAACCAATAATTCTGGGCAAAGGTATTTCATTTCTCGGTAATAAAATATTAGTACGGCACAAATTTATCTTAAAAGATAGTGAGATATTAAATAAAAAAGGCAGCATTTTGCTTCATTATAAATTAAACCAAACTCATGATCGTAACACCAATAAAGACAAGAATCTTTAATGAGAATGAAGATCTCATTCCGTTCATTAAAGCTCATGTGAGAAAATTAAAAGAAAATTCCGTACTAGTGATCACTTCAAAGATTGTGGCATTGGCAGAAGGGAGAACAGTTGTCGCGACGAGCAAGAAGGAAAAAGAAGCGGTAATGAGAAAGGAATCAAAAGCAGTTATTAAAACAAAGATAGTAAATCTGACTTTGAAGGACGGAATGCTTATGGCGGGCGCAGGGATTGATGCTTCAAATGCAAATGGCAAGCTCGTATTGTTGCCCAAAGATAGTTTTAAGATTGCAAATGACCTGCATTCGAAACTAAAGAAAATGTATGGACTTAAAAATCTTGGAATACTCATTACTGACAGTAGAACATTTCCTCTCCGCGCAGGGGTGATAGGGGTAACAACGGGATTTGCGGGTTTCAAAGGGATTCGAGATTATCGAGGCCGACCAGATATCTTTGGGCGAAAAATGCAATTTTCTCGTACCAATAATGCAGATTGTCTTGCGACTGCTGCGGTATTTTTGATGGGGGAAGCAAACGAGACGTGTCCTCTGGCCACCATTCAAGATGCGCCCCTAGAATTTACAGATCAAAAGACCAAAAGAAATGCGCTATCGATACCTATTGAATCCGATATGTATAAGCCGCTTCTTCTGCCGCTTATTCGTAAATTAAAGAAGAAGAAATAGTTGATGATGAACGCTTATTTCGTGTGAAGATAATTGTAGATATCTTCAAGCGCCTTGACTGCGTCACCTGCGGCGATGTTGTTTTGGTGATAGAGTCCATCAGTACAATCTCCGGCAGACCAAATACCTTTTGTTGAGCTTTCTTGTGTTCGAGGGTTAACGATAATTTGTCCGACAGGATTTCTGTCGACAATTCCTGCTGCGTATTCAGTATTTGCGAGAAGTCCGATCTCCACAAAGATACCTGTTACATCAAGGTTTTTTTCTTCATTCGTAGTTGCATCTTTGTAAACAAATCCATTTACAAACTTGTCACCCTTAACTTCAAGAGAGATCGCGTTTTTGATTGCTGTCACATTTGGTTTTGAGAGTACCTTTTCAACTGTTACAGGATCTGCTCGGAATGTATCACCACGGTTAATGATCGTTACTGATTTGCAATATGCTGCGAGCTGAGCTGTTGTTTCAAAAGCGGCATTGCCTCCACCGATTACGAGCACATCTTGTCCATCGTAGAGAGGTCCGTCACATGTGGCACAGTAGGTGAGACCCTTATGCTCATAGATATCTGCACCCTTGGCATCAAGTTTTCGTCGAACACTTCCTGAGGTAATGAGAGCTGTCTTTGTTGTGAATTTCTCTCCTTTTTCCATTTCTACCTCAAAGCCACCTTCGATTTTTCGAAGGGTTTTTACCTTGTCTCCAGTTTTGATCTCAACACTTTCACCAGCATATGCTCGAAGATGAGCTTCCATATTTTTAGCAAAATCAGCACCTGAAATAGCAACAGTACCGATCCAGTTCTCGATCTTTTCTGATACGACACTCTGGCTTTCGAATGAATAGGTGAGGAGGAGGGTTTTGATTCGTTTACGTGCAGCGTAGACTCCAGCAGCTACTCCTGCAGGACCACCACCGATGATAATGAGTTCATATTGTGTATTGTTCATAGTCGTGTAATTTTACTTTAATTAATGGGGGATGTAAAACACAAACGACGCTTCAAGCGTCGTTGGTGTTTTAGTTTTTGGTTTGCTTATTTGAGCTTACTTCGTCGGAGGAACGCTGGTACTGAACCCCAATCATCTTCATCTTCCTCATCTGGCTTTGGTGCGGTGGCTGGTGTTTCTATTGCTTTGCTTGGCATCTCAACCTTTGGTTCTGATGTTGTCTGTGATGGTGTAACACTGTTGAAGATCTTTCCTTCAAAAAGAGATTTCTTTGGAGCTTCACTTGGGAATCCTGCAGCAACTACTGTTACTCGAACTTCGCCTTTTTTAAGCTTGTCATCGTGCACTGTTCCAAAGATGATCTTTGCATTTGGATCTACTGAGTCAGTGATGAGTTTTGCAGCATCTTGGATCTCAAACATTGTAAGATCATCACCACCTGCAATTGAGAAGAGAACTCCTTTGGCTCCTGTAATCGAAACATCAAGGAGAGGGGAGTTGATCGCTGCCCGTGCTGCATCAATAGCTCTGTTGTCTCCTGTCGCTGTTCCAATGCCCATGAGAGCGCTACCTGCATTCTCGAGAACTGCTCGAATATCAGCGAAGTCGATGTTACCGATAACCCCTGGAGTTGTGATGAGGTCTGAAATACCTTCAACCGCTTGCTTCAAGATCTCATCACACATTGTGAATGCTTGTCGTGCTGTTGTGTCTTTTGAAACTGTTGCGAGAAGTCGATCGTTAGGGATGATGATAATCGCATCTACTGCTTTTCGGAGTTCGTCGATACCGGCTTCTGCGAGCTTCACTCGCTGCTGTCCTTCAAATGAGAATGGTCGAGTAACGACTGCGATTGTGAGAGTACCAAGTTCCTTTGCTGTCTTTGCGACAACTGGTGCCGCACCTGTTCCTGTTCCTCCCCCTTCTCCACCTGCGATGAATACCATGTCAGCACCTTTGATTGCTTCTTGAATTTCTTCTTTTGTTTCTTCGGCTGCTCGCTTTCCGATTTCTGGATTCATTCCAGCTCCGAGACCTTTTGTAAGATTCTTTCCAATGTGAATTTTTTTCTTTGCGAGTGAGTTGTGGAGATCTTGCGCATCAGTGTTTACAGAAATAAAATCAACACCTTTTACTTTGGCATTAATCATGTGGTTGAGCGCGTTCTTTCCTGAACCTCCAATACCGATTACTTTTATTCGTGCGAATGTCTCTACTTCTGGTTTTATTTGTGGCATATATGGGTTTATGGATTATTTCTTATCTTTCCTCCTATGGCGTTATCATAGCAAACAAAGGCTAAAAACAATAGTGTTGACACTATTCTGCTCTTGTTTCCGAATCAATCCTTATTTTACAAGGATATTAGAGGATTTTTCTACGGAAGTATCCGTTTTATGAGCTTACCTAGTTTTTTGAGGGATCGCATAAATCCACTTCTTGCTGACTTGATAAATGTGCCACCAAAGTTAAAATCACCACCAGATTCTCCACCTCTTTCTATTCCGATCATGCCAAGTCCGTATGCGATAGACCAAGTTGCGTCATTTAATGGAAATTTTGTTTCACCGTCAAATTTTATTCCAATTTTTTTTGCTGGAAGTTTTAATTTTTCCTTTACGAGTTCCTCAATGTATACACTCATCGCTCCTCCGCCGGTAATTAAAATTCCAGCAGGCAAGAGTCCGTTCTTTCCAATTTTCTTTAAAGTTGTGTGAACAAAATCGCAAGTATCTTCGAGTCTTGCTTTGACGATCTCTTCTAATTTTCTTCGGGGATAAGGAAGACTTTCAGGACGAGACATTTTGATGCGCTCCGCTTCTTCGAGAGACACTTTAAATCCGAGCGCAAGATCATTTGTGATATCGCGGCTTCCAAGGGGTGAGACTTCAACAGAGATTGGTACTCCGTTTTCAAAGATACTAAGTGACACTGATTCGCTTCCAACAATGAGGAGTCCGCATCCTGCAACCTGCTGAGATTTTGAAAGGAGGGTGATGCTTGCGGCGATAGGAGAAGCGACAATATCCTCAATTCCAATACCAGCGAGTCGTGCAGTTTCAAGAAGACTATTTAAGTGTTGTGAGAGCGCTGTGATGAAGATTGCTTTAACTTCAAGATTCAGTCCTGACATTCCTTGAGGCTTTCCAAATATTTGCTTACCGTCAATTTTGAAGCTAAGAGGGATCGCGTGAAGGACTTCTCGGTTTCGGGTGACTGTCGCATTCAGTTCATTCTGGCAGAGTTCAAGAGCTTGCTCGATGTCACTTGTAGTAACGACGGTTTCTTTTGTGCCGAGTTCGAGGATTGAACTGCCTACAACTCCTTCGAGTCCTGCGCATCCAATACCAAAGTATGCCTTCTCGATTTTGTATCCAGAAGTTTTCTGTGCTTCGTGTATCGCACGGCGAAGAGCTTTGGCCGCATCTTCAGGACTCGTGATGTATCCGTGTCGAAGACCATCAGACTCAGCATAGCCCACGCCAATAACGCGAGGCTTTGATTTGTCTTCGCGTAGAGATTCAACAACTATTACTTTAATAGTTGAGCTTCCAATATCTATACCGACTGAGATTTTTTGAGACATTTACCCTAGAAAATTTTATCTATTAAAAAAGTTGGTGAGATTCTTTATTATAAAATTTCTACCCCAACGCGTTTTTAGATACTTTTCTCTATTGTAAGCATCTACAGGATCTAAAAACGCTTCATAATGTATAAGTATAAACGGTGCACGTTCCTTTGTCGAACCAACTTTTTTGTTGTTATGCAATATGAGGCGTCCTTTTATATCATTTGTACAACCAATATATAAATTGAGATCTGTTTTACTTTGCAAAATGTAAACATATTGCATAACGATAAATAAAACTTTAGAGGGCGAGGATAAATAGAATTATAAATTAAGATTAAAAAGAAATTTCCTAAAATTCAAAATTTAGATCTTGAATTTTTTGCGGAATTTTTCTTCTTCTTTATCCATTCTACTACCATGTTCGAATCCTTTCAAATGCACAAGTCCGTGTATAAAGAGAAAATAGAGAAAATTCAGTTTTTCTCGATCGTATTCTTTTGATTTTTGGTCTGCCTTTTGGCGACAAATAAATATTTCACCTGAGGTTTCGGAAAGAGGGAAGCTCAATATGTCAGTTGCGTAATCTTTGTTTCGATAGGTAAGATTAATCTTTTGCATCTCTTTGGGACCAATGAATACCACCGAGAGTTCGTACTTTTTGCCCAAGGCTGCACTTTTTATATTACCAAAAAGCAATTCATCGATTTTGAATGAATTGCTTTTTGATTTGTAAGTAATTGTTATGTTACTTTCCATTAGTATTATTTCTTTCGTTTCTTTGGAAGAAGTGAGATCTTTCCGAGTTTGAGAAGTCTTTCTCGTTCTGCTCGTCTTTTGATGACTTCGAGAGTCTTCTTCTTGCTCACATAGTGTGAACGAGCTCGTTCTTCGTATCGGATACCTCGTACTCGCTTAACGATACCAGATTCCTGGACTCGCTTAGTGAATCGTCTAATAAGATTTACGTTGTTTTCTGTTGCGTTTTTTTCTACTGCTACGTTTGTTGACATTCCCACATATTAACATAAGTCCCTGAACTCTGCAAATGTTATACAGTATAGGTTTTTCTGAGGTTTTGGATTGGATTAATTATGTGGAAGGTGGCAAGTTCCCAAGTGGGCAAGTCTCAAAAAGATTCAAAGTGCATCGCAGCCTAGCCGCGATGCACTTTGTTTGTACTTGTTACTTGAATACTTATCTCAGTCCCTTTATATGGCTTACCAAAAGGTCTATTTCTACCGTATCTTGAGCGCGAGTCATCATATGTCGAACGACAACAGTGTTCTCGATCGCTTCTTTTTGACCCATCATAATAATGTAGGGAATGTTCATCTTTTCTGCCTGAGTGAGCTGGACTGAAAGCTTATCTTTTGAGAGGGATTGATGTACTGGGATCTTGGCCTTACGGAGTGATTCGATGATAGTCAGGCTTCTTTTTTTTGCAGTGTCTCCAAACTGAATGAAATAGAACTTAGGCGACTCTTCTTTCGCAGCCTTCTTTTTGAGGTTTTGAACATAGTGAGGATGGATATGTAAGGTGACACCGATTGCAGGAACATCTTTTTTGCCCCAAACTTTTTTTGCAAGACCGTTATATCTTTCTCCGATCGCAAAGACTTCCTTTTGGCTTCTGATCTCAAAGATCGTTTCTGAACAGTAGCTTCGACTACCAATGAGCTTGTGATTTATTTCATAAGGGATATTGAGCGATTCGAGGAATTCCAGCACTTCTTTAAAATGAGTTCTGCTTGTATCAGAGAGGAATGACATTGGTTTTGGCGCATTCTCAACAAACTCAAATGCTTTTGGATTCTTTAAATTGAATAGATTGAATACATCCTTTTTTATTTCAGATCGGAATTCGAGAGGGAGCTTATTGATTTCTTTTTTGACATAGTTTTGAAGTTCTTTTGCAAATCTTGCCATTGATTCTTTGTCTCCGATCGAGTTGATCTCAACAAACATTTCTTCTCCAGGGTATCTTTCCTTAAGGATCACAAATGCAGTCTCGATAATCATCGCTTCAGCAATAGCTTTTTGCGCACCGATGATCTCAAGATTGAACGTCTTGTTATCTGTATTTCGTTTGAGATGGGGATTGCCTTTTATGGGTCCTATATAATAACCCAAAAGAGGGAGTGCAATGTTAGACCATTTCTTATCGATGTAGTTTCGCATTATTGAGATTTTTTCTTCGAGAAATCCTTGGTATCTGTCGCAGTCTTCAGTCCATGGCTTTACAATGGCGAGATGTGATTCGCTGAATTTCTTTGCACCGAGAAGATCATTCTTTTCAATTTCGACTTCAGGGAGCTTTATGAATCCAAAGTGCTTTGCGGCACATTCTGCCATTTCAAATTCAGGAGATATCTGGGCTGGTTCTTTTTCAATAACTTTTTTATCTGCTAACTTCTCGTTAGTTTTTTTCTTCTGCATTTTTATTTTAGATTTAGGTTTTATTTTCGGCATTGTCTTTGAATACTAAACCTCATTGATTCTATTCGTTATCTGTTGATTTGCCTGGCATATAATCGAGACTGCTCAAAGGGAAGAGTCGAAGGAGTGCTCGTCCGCTGATGTTTTCTTTTGGGAGAGGTCCCCAGTTTCGAGAATCAGAACTGACAGAGCGGTTGTCACCCATAACAAAATAATGATCGTTGTCGAGAACTGTCGTGACTGCATTGTCTCTTGAAGAAGATACGTATGGCTCATTGAGTTTGAATCCCTCTGGATGCTCAGTATTTTTGATTGTGACGCCTTCGTTATCGACGATCACTGTTTCTCCTGGAAGCCCGACAATTCTCTTAATGAAATATGTTGTGTTATCAAAAGGCGGCTTGAAAACAATCACTTCACCTCTTTTCGGTGCTTCAAATTTGTATGAGAGTTTGTCAACGATTAAGTAGTTGCCATCTTTAAATGTTGGGAACATCGAAGTTTGTCGAACTATAAAGGGGGATGCAACAAAATATTTGATAGGTAACGCTATCAAAAGTGCGATAATGAACGCTTCAAAAAAATCTCTCACGATACCTTTTTTCTTTTGTTGTTCCATTGGTAACACAATGATATTATATAAGTGCTTATTGACGCAAGGCAAAATTAACATCCTAATACTAATTTTGTAAATACAAAATATTATTTTAATATACATTTATGGGCTATATAATTGTTGGACTCGGAAATCCAGAAAAAGAATACGAAAATACTCGACATAATGCGGGAATGATTATTCTCGACCAGTTCGCAAAGAAAAATGAAGGAAGCGATTGGAAAAGAGATAATACGAGAGATTCACTTATCTCAAAAGCTGAAGTGAGTGGTGAAAAAGTGTTGCTTGTGAAGCCTCAAACATTTATGAACAAGTCTGGAATTTCGGTTAAAGATTTAGCCGGTAGTCCAAAGAAACTTGAGAAATTAATTGTTATTCAGGATGATCTCGATCTACCTTTGGGAAGTATGAAGATTGTATTTAATCGAGGGAGCGGAGGACATAAAGGTATTGAATCGATCGTTCGAAGTGTCAAAAGTGAAGCATTTGCTCGAGTTAGAATTGGGATCTGTCCTACAACTCCAACAGGAAAGCTCAAAAAACCAGATCACGAAAAGATGCTCGATTTTATTGTAGGAGATTTCAAAAAACCAGAATTAGATATTATAAAGAAGGTAGGAAAGAAGGTGTGCGGAGCTCTCGAAGTAATTGTTACTGATAGTTTGCAGAAGGGGATGACGGATTTTAATTAGATAAATTAAAAATAAATACAAAAAATGAGCAGTCCAGAAGAGATCGAAAAACCAATTACAAGGGAGCAATTAAAACAACAATACGGTCTAATTCTAAATGAATTGGGCGCACTATCTCAATTCATTGTGAATTGTAGAGAAACAGTGACTCAATATTCTCAATTAGATTCAAATGAAATTAGTGATAAAGAAATAGAATATATACATGAGCTTGCACAGGCACTCAAATCTTCTAAAGCAGATGTGCAAGAGTTATCTAGAATAGTCTTAGATTTGGAAGTAAAAATGTCGCTATTAGACTCTTCTTTAGCTGGGTAAATAATTAAGATTGTTGTTTTAAAAATAAAAAGCACGACACCGTAGGTGTCGTGCTTTTTATTTTTACTTTTGAATTATTCTTTCTTCGCTCCGAATACCAAAGCCATTTTATTCAAAAATACACAGAACTATCCCTCCCCTTGTGTATTTTTTTCTTGATATTATAGAAAAAGTGGGGAAGAAAGTATATGAAGCACTTGAAGTTATTATGAAGGACAGTTTACAAAAAAGGAATGACTAATTTTAATTAAGGATATGAACTACGAAAGAAACAAAAGAAGTTTAGATAGAGTCTGGTGGAGAAATGTTCAAACGAGAAAGATGGTCAAATTTATGTACTATTGTACAAATCAATTTATCGTTATATAATTTTAATATTAAAGATTAATATTAAAATGAATTTATATGAATGAAGAATTTCCACAATCAGAAACTAGCGCTCATGTTATTTCACCTGAGGAACGGAGAGAAGTTATAGTGGGATGGGAGGATGATTACTTAAAACAACAGTATGAGGATCTTATGCTAGCAGATGAAACTAATGGTAGTCGTGAGGGCGGGTCGCACGGTTCGATTGCTGATTTGGAGGCAAAGTTAGCTGACCCAAACTGGTATCCTGATACTCAAGAAGGTCGAGGATCGAAGCAATTGGAACAAGCTATATTGGCTTCGATGAAACAGACTCGGGACTTTGTTCAAGATGAAATGAAGAAGAGGGGATTGGAATTATTAAAGTAAAAATAAAATCAGCCACGGCCCTTTGGGCCGCGGCTGATTTTATTTTTCTTATTCTTTCTTCGCTCCGAATACCAAAGCCATTTTCTGTTCCTTTGGATCAAAGAGTGAAATCTTGAATGAGTAGCTCTTTCCAAGCTCGAGTTTCTCTCGAAGCTTTTCTTCACTACCGAATTCTGAGATGTGTACGAGTCCTGCAACACCTTCTTCGATAGATGCCAGCGCACCGTGTCGATTGAATTTGATTACAACACCCTGTACTGTGTCATCCTTCTTGTATTTCTTTGCAGCTTCAGTCCAAGGATTGTCCTTGAGTGCTTTTACTGAGAGAGATACTTTTCCGTCTTTAACTTCGATCACTTTTACCTTGATCTTGTCTCCAACTTTGAAGAATGCTCGCGGGTCTTCTACTAGTCCCCAGTCAATTTCTGAGATGTGAATCAATCCTTCGAGACCGTCTTCGATCTTCACGAATGCTCCGAAGTCTACGATTCCAGTCACTTCACCGTCTACAACATCGCCAACAACATATTTGCCAACGATCTTTTCTCGGTTTTCTGATCCTTGAACTTTTTCAGAGAAGATGAGCTTGCCATCCTTTGGAGTAGCTCCGATGATCGCAACAGAAAGCTTGCCTCCAACGAGCTTCTTAAGCTCTTCGAGGATTCGATCTTTGTCTCCATCAGATACTCGTGGGTAGTGCTCGCTCTTAAGCTGGGATGCTGGAAGGAATCCTTGAACACCTTGCCAATTGATGAGAAGTCCACCTTTGTTTGCTTCAAGTACAGTTACTTCAAAGATCTTCTTTTCCTTCATTGCCTTTTCAGCATCAGACCAGATAGCTGCTTGTTTTGCTTCCTTGAGAGAAAGTTCAACATAGCCCTCATCATTTGAGAGGTCAACAACTTTCGCAGCGACTGTGTCGCCAACATTGATCTTTCGGAGAACGTCTCGCACTGCGATGAATTCTCGTCCGTAGATGATACCTGTTCCGTAAGGGAAGAGGTCAATGTATACAACACCTTTACCGATAGTAATAACTGGACCTTCCACTAGATCTCCGATTCCTGGTGGAGTCATAGAGTCAGCGATGATCTTCAAGTGAACAGGATTTTCCTTTTTCGCTTCGAGGATCAGGGCTGTCTCTTCTTTTGATACCTTTGCCATATAATTTTAATGTGTAAGTAGGGTTTCGCTTGCGTCGCTCGTAGCAATTTAACAATAGCGAGATTACCTCTACAATTAACTAATAATCGCCTTATAGTACTTGATTTTTGAGCTTTGTGAAGTATTGACTTTTTATATTTTTATATTATTATAATAACTAGTAATAGTTTCGTTAGGGTAGAAAGAACCTTTTGCAGTTTTTTTCTACCCTAACGAACAAACGGTGCTTGAATGAAAGGGAAAACGAAACCATCATTTTAATAATATGAAGAATATAAAAGCTAAGATCTTTACATCTGATGACGAAGGTGATTTTGAAGAGAGGATTAATTCCTGGCTAAAGGGTAAGAGCTTCAGTTACTTGGAGGTCAAGTACGCTGGAGCAACCAAAGAGAGTGTTGTGGTCAAATGCGTCTTCAGCTGCTTGATTTTGTACACTGAAGAGTAAAATTGCTCTGAAGATTATCTGCAGAACCTCACAGCTCCCAAGCTTGTGCGGTTTTTATTTTCCTCCTTTTTTAAATATGCTACAATGACCACATCGAATTTTGCACTTCTTGTATTTGCATTTATTCATCATTCTTAATACATAATACTTAATTCTACATTCATGATCCTTACTTACCACGGCGGACAATTTATCAAGGCTCAATCAGGCGATACGATTGTTGCGGTGAACCCTATTTCAAAAGCGTCAAAACTCAAGACTTCAAAATTTGGAGCAGACATCGGACTCATTTCTATGAACTCAGCAGACTTCAATGGTGTTGATGAGATCTCTTTTGGAGAGAAAAAACCTTTCGTTGCTGTTGGTCCTGGAGAATATGAAGTGAAGAATGTATTTATAAAAGGATTTGAGAGTGAAGGAGTAGATGGAAAGGAGAGAAAGATTAATACTATATACTCTATCTTTTTTGACGGAATGAATCTTTGTTTTCTTGGGGCACTTTCAAATGGAGAAATAAGTGATGAGGCGACAGAATCACTCACAGATATTGATATTCTCTTTGTGCCTGTTGGTGGTGATATGCTCCCGCCTGCAAAAGCATACAAGCTTGCAGTAAAGCTCGAGTCAAAACTCATAATTCCCTTAGGTGATGAGGCAGACATCAAGCTCTTTGTAAAAGAAGGTTCAGGAGTGCCAGAAAAGCTCGATAAGCTTACTCTCAAAAGAAAGGATTTGGATGGAAAAGAGGGTGAGATTGTAATTCTAAATTCATAACCAATTATGTTACGAAGACTTCGAAGCTTATCGCCCGAGTCAAAAAGAAAAGTGGTATTAACGCTTGCCTCGATGCTCACTTTTTTTGTTTTTGTATTCTGGATATTTAATTTTTTTGGAATTTTTGTAACCACTATAGATGGTGCTGCGACAAAAGGAGCAAGTGCTTACAGCGCTTTTGAACAAAGTATAGAAAAAGTATATAATACGGTGACAAAAATAATTCCAAAGGATATTTCAAATATTAATAATGGGAACACAGATATGGAGACACAAACATCTACGACAACGACGGGCAGTGTGGTAAATTAACAACAACAAAAATTTATGGCCAAAGAAAAACCAAAACAGGAACGAACGGACGCTGAGAAAGCAGAAGCGATAGCGCTCTCTATTGTTCCACGATCCCTCGTTACTGAAATGCGAGAAAGTTACTTGGACTACGCGATGTCTGTGATTACAGATCGTGCGCTCCCTGATGTTCGTGATGGTATGAAGCCGGTACAGAGACGAATTCTTTATACAATGCATGAGCTTGGTCTTAATCCTGGAGGCAAAACTCGAAAGAGTGCAAAGATCATTGGAGACGTGACGGGTAATTATCACCCACACGGTACTGCATCTGCTTATGGCGCACTTGTAACTCTTGTGCAGGATTTTACAATGAGATATCCTCTCGCGATCGGACAAGGAAACTGGGGATCTGTTGATGGAGATCCGCCAGCTGCGGACAGATACACAGAGGCAAAGATGTCAAAGATCACGGTTGAAATGCTTCGTGATATTGAAAAGGATTCAGTGGATTTCCGACCAAACTACGAAAACACTCGTCGAGAGCCTGTGGTTTTACCTGCTGCGGTGCCAAACCTAATCCTCAATGGAACACTCGGTATTGCGGTTGGTATGGCAACAAACATTCCTCCGCACAATCTCGGTGAAATTGTTGATGCAATAAATTATTTGATTGACAACAAAGACGCGACGACTGAAGATCTTTTGCAATTCGTAAAAGGTCCTGACTTTCCAACTAGTGGAATAATTTTTGGAAAGAAAGAAATGCTTCACGCATATACTCAAGGACGAGGTGGAATCCTGTGTCGTGGAGAAGCTGAGATCATAGAAGACAAAGCGGGATATCCGATAATCATCATCACAAGTATTCCATATCGAGTGAACAAATCTGAATTCATCATGGCTATTGCTGATTTGGTTCGTGAGAAAAAACTTGAAGGCATCAAAGATCTTAGAGACGAATCTACTCAGGATGTTCGAATCGTTATCGAACTTAAAAAAGGAAGCTATCCAGAACAAGTCTTAAACTTCCTCTACAAACACACACGACTCGAAGAAACATTCCACATGAACATGGTGGCACTTCTTGATGGAGTACCTCAAACTTTGTCACTTAAAACAATTCTTGAAGAATTCGTAAAACATCGAAAGATTGTTATCACACGTCGAACACAATTCGATTTGAACAAGGCTCTTGATCGTGAACACATTCTTGAAGGTCTCAAAAAAGCGCTCGATGCAATTGATGCCATCATTAAACTTATCCGTGCGTCAAAAACTGTTGATGATGCGAGAAAGGGTCTTATGGATCAGTTCAAGTTCTCTGAACGACAGGCTGTGGCGATCCTTGAACTTCGACTTCAGAAACTCGCAAGTCTTGAGAGATTGAAGATCCAAGAAGAGCTTGATGCTATTCGTGACTTAATCAAAGATTTGAAAGACATTCTCGAAAACCCAAAACGAATTCCAAAAATCATCAAAGATGAGCTTGGTAATATTAAAGATAAGTTTGCAGATCCGCGAAAAACAAAAGTGGTCGCTCACAATGCAAAGACATTTTCAGTTGAAGATCTAATCCCAGATGAAGAGAGCGTTCTTGTGTACACGGGAGGAGGATATATCAAACGAACAGATCCTGAAGAATACCGAAAACAAAAACGAGGGGGAGTTGGAGTCGTAGATCTTGATACAAAAGAAGAGGACTTCATTTCTCATCTCATCACAACAAATACACACAGCGACCTTTTGTTCTTTACTGACAAGGGTAAGGCATACCAGATCAAGATGTATGATATTCCAGAAGGAAAGCGTGCAACAAAAGGTAAATCAATCATGAACTTCCTCTCGCTACAAAATGACGAGAAGGTGACATCTATTCTTCCAATGCCAAAAGACGTAAGAAAAGGTGATGGGCTGTCTCTCTTCCTTATTACAAAACAGGGAACAGGAAAGAAAGTTTCTGCTGAGAATTTCAAAGATGTAAGACGAAGTGGAATCATTGCAATCACCTTAGACAAGGGTGACGAGCTCACATCCGCACTCTTTGTAGAAAAAGGAGACGAAGTCGTCTGTGTTTCATCTGACGGTCAGTCAATCCGATTTGAAGAAAGTGAAGTTCGAGAAATGGGACGATCTGCAGGAGGAGTGCGAGCAATGAAGATTGATAAAGGTGAAGTAGTTGTTGGCGCAGATACGATCAAGAAAGGTGTTAAAGATGCAGAGATTCTTGTTATTTCTTCAAACGGATATGGAAAGAAAACACAGATCAAAGAATTCAAAACTCAAGGACGAGGAGGATCAGGAGTAAAAGCAATCAAAGTTACTACAAAGACGGGTAATCTTATTTCAGCACGAGTGGTAACATCAGAGACAGAAGAACTTGTGGCAATCTCAAAGAAAAGCCAGGTAATCCGTTGTGAACTCAAAGAGATCCCGACACTCGGACGAGACACTCAAGGAGTACGAATCATGAAGCTTCGAGAAGGGGATTCACTTGCATCAGTGATTGCACTCTAGAAATAGAATTAAGTATTTGGAATTAAGAATAAAGAACCGCATAACAAACAAAGTTTGTTATGCGGTTCTTTCAAATTAATTCTTTATACCTTATACTTAATATATAATACTTTTTAAAATATGTTCTCAAACCCAGAAAAAAATTTAATACAGTTTGGAATATCAGTTGGTATGCAGATAGCAGACTTCGGATCAGGTAATGGATATTATGCATTTCTTTTGGCGCGAAAAGTGGGTGAGACAGGACGAGTGTATTGTATTGATGTACAAAGTGATATGCTTCAAAAAATCGCAAAAGAAGCAGAAACGGAGAATATTCAAAATATTGAAATAATAACGAGTGATATTGAGAAAGAAAAAGGTTCAACTTTGACCAAAGATTCTGTTGATGTGGTACTGATTGCGAACACTCTTTTTCAAAATGATGACAAACACGCTGTTGCAAAAGAAGCTTTGCGAATCCTTCGTGTAAAAGGACGAGTGCTCGTCATTGAGTGGGCGGATTCATTTGCTGGAATGGGGCCACACAAGGATCATCTTGTTAAAAAAGAAGACGCTTTGAAAATATTTACTGATGCAGGGCTTGTACTTGATCATGAGATTGATGCGGGGGAGCATCATTATGGATTAGTGTTTCGTAAATAATCTATTTAATTCAAAATGCACGGAAGCTTCGCTTCCGTGCATTTTGAATTTTCCCTTGTCTTTGTATCTTTCTCTCTATATAATTATAAATGTGAAAACGAACGCTACTCAAATAATTATTCTTGGAATTTTTATTCTTTTTCTTGTTACGGGTGTTATTGTCTTTGCAAAATTCAGCACTAGCTCAAACACTAATGCAGATGCTACTCAAGTAGTGATTTGGGGCACAGTACCTGAGGGTGCTATTGCTAATGTGCTTGATGTAGTAAGCGGTCAAAAGATGGCAAGTATAAATATTGCATATAAAGAAATTCCTGCAAATAATTTTGAACAGACTCTTATTGAATCCCTTGCTGATGGCTACGGTCCAGACGCAGTACTTTTGCCAAACACACTCCTTCTCAAAAACCAAAGAAAATTTACCGTTATCAGTACTGACGCTCTATCAGCGCGAACATTTCAAGATACTTTTGTCGAAGGGGCAGAGCCTCTCATGACTTCAAAGGGTACTTACGGGGTACCGCTTCTTGTTGATCCACTAGTGATGTATTGGAACAGAAACATTCTTACTTCTAAAAATGTTGCGAGACCTCCTCAAACTTGGGAAGAAGTATTGTCATTGACCAATTTATTGACTGAGAGAAGAGACGACAGAAGCATTCTTAAAAGCACTGTTGCGATGGGAGATTATAGTAATGTTGCGTATTCAAAAGATATTCTTCTTGCTCTCACAATGCAGGCGGGGGGAGTATTTGTGGGTCGAGATTCAAATGATAGAGCTGTTAATTTGCTTAACGCTGATTCTGCCATAGACAGTTTGTCACCATTTAGTGCTTCACTTACGTTCTTTACACAATTCTCTGATCCTTTGAAGTCTGTTTATTCTTGGAACCGGTCCCTTCCTGATTCAGAAAAATCATTTATAAATGGCGACTTGGCGTTTTATTTTGGACATGCAAGCGATGCGGGAGATATTCGAGCCAAAAATCCAAACCTCAATTTTGATATTGCACCATTGCCTCAACCAAAAGATTCAGCAGTCAAAGTTACTTCGGGAACAATGTACAGCTTCTCTATTCTTGCAACATCAAAGAATCAGCAGGCCGCTTTCAATAATATTTCAGTACTCACGAGCGCACCGATCGCGAGTTTGATTTCAAGTGCCACAGGACTTCCGCCAGCACGAAGAGATCTTTTGAGTGCTTCACCCGGCACCTCTTTTGGAGATGTATTTTGGGAGAGTGCGCTTTGGACAAAAACATGGCTTGACCCAGATCCGATTCAAACCAGCATAGCATTTGCTCAAGGTGTTGATGATATTGTCACAGGCAAATCAAAACCTGCAGATTCAGCGAAGCTTATTAGCCAGCAAGTAGATGAACTCTTAAAATAATGAAAATTAAAAATGCATTAAAAATAGGTTTTCTTTCTTTGGGGATAATGTTTCTTTCTTTTTCTGTTCCTTTGTTAGCAAATGCTGCAACAGGGGACCCAGCAACAGATCCTAATTTTCAATTGGTATCGACTGATTGTGGGCAGACTACAGGCTCAGGTACAATCAACCGGGAATGTGGATGGGGTGATCTTATTGTACTTTTAAATAGAATTTTAAAATATATTATCTTTATCTCAGCAACCATTGCGGTAATGATGTTTGTGTACGCGGGATTTTTGTACCTCACTGCATTTGGAGAAATGGGTAAGGTTGAGCAAGCTCACAAAATTTTTAGTACTACTATAATGGGGGTGATCATTATAATGCTTGCATGGCTTATTGTTGCAACTGTACTTAATGTGCTTGAGATTTCGCCTGAGTTTACTATTTTGGAAAATAATACAAGTGATAGAACGCCACCTGTTCTTCCTAGTGATGGCAGCAGTTTACCTAATGCATAATCAGTGTAATTATCGTATAATTAAACTATGAAAATTAATCTTAAAAAAATAATTATTAACCTTAGCGTATTTTTGTTTATTGTATTCGTATCAGCAACATCATATGTATATGGAGCAAGCGATGCTGGTCACATTCCTAATCCGCTTGGACAAAACAAGAGTCTTACCGATTTTTTTAATTCTATTGTAGGTGTATGTATTGAACTTGGAACAATTATTTCTGTACTTGCTATTATGTACGGCGGATTTATGTATGTTACTGCGCAAGGTGACCCAGAGGCGATCAGCAAGGCATATAAGACTATTACTTGGGCGCTTGTTGGCACTGCAATACTTCTTGGTGCGCGAACGATAATGCTCGCAGTGACAAGTACGGTCAAGGATTTGAGTACGGGGGTTAATTAATTGTATAAATATTTAATATTAATAAATGATTATGAAAAAAATATATTTAATAGCATTATCTGTTTTTGTACTCGGTCTATCTTTAACAGTCGCTTATGCAAGTCCATTTGATGGAAGCTTCTCTAATAACCCAATACCAGGTTCTAATCTAGGAGGTTCAGGTCCTTCACAAGTTAATTCTGCAATAAATACTAGTATTCAAGTACAACCAGGAATTAGCCAGACTTCAGCTAATCAGGTTACTGTCACTGACGCTACTGCAAGAGCTGCGGCATCTGGAAGCTGTCATATTCCAACCGACATCGGATCATTGTTCACATACGCGCTTTGCCTTCTCGACAGTGCCGTAGTACCATTTTTGATCGGTCTCGGTCTCATACTATTCTTGGCGGGAGTGATCAAGTTTGTAAGCTCTGGAGATAATGAAGAGGCGAGACAGGGAGGGCGAAATATGATGCTCTTCGGTATCATTTCTCTTTTCGTGATGGTCTCAATCTGGGGATTTGTAAACATTCTTTCTAAATCTTTCTTCGGAACTGATTCTGAGATTCAAAGCCTTCCAAAAAAATCAGCAACTGTCTTCAAACAATAATATGAAAAAAGCTCTTTTATTTATCATCACTTTCGCCCCGGCACTTGTGTTGGCAGATAATACAACACCTGATACTGCTAATCAGATATTCACAAACTTTTCTGTAGGGAATCTTATGGGGCTTATTCCAACCCTCATCCTCATTGCCGTCATTACATTTATGACGGGTGTGCTTCGATTTCTCGGTGCAGGAGATGATGCGGAGAAGAGGTCGGCAGGAAGAAAGATCATGGTCTACGGAATTATTATTCTTTTTGTGATGGTCTCAATCTGGGGATTTGTAAACATTCTTACTCAGTCATTCTTTGGACAGAATTTTGGAATACCTAATTATTTACCAAAACTACAACAATAAGCCTGTCCCGTTAGAAAAGCAGACTATTTACAAAATCTAAATCTGCAAAAACACATGAATGTAAAGTATAAAAATTTATTAGAGGCAATTGCTAATCTTTTCTAACGGGATGAAAAAACCATATTATCTTCTACTTGTAGCGGTTCTTGTTCTTATAAATGCAGTTTTTGTTTATGCTGATGATAATTCAATGTTTTCGAGCACGATACCGTCAGCGCCCCAGAATTTTAGCCAGCTTGTCTGTATTGTTGTAAAGCTTGCTCTCGATTTCATACCTTATCTTGTTGTTATTGCGCTCGGTGCTTTTATTCAAGGACTCATCAAATATGTAAGTCATGGAGATGATAGTGAAAAGATGAGTGAAGGGCGCAAGATGATGATCTATGGGATACTCGGATTTTTCTTTATGGTCTCGATCTGGGGAATATTGGGATTATTTACAAATAGTTTTGGGTTGCAGCTTGTGATACCTCAATTCAATAGTAGTGATGATAAAGTTTTTTCAACAACTTGTTCTGGCGCTCAAGATGCTGGAGGTGTAAATACTCCTATTAGTGCAGCTCCAACACAATCAATAAGTACTGGTAGCATTAGTGCCCCAGCTCAGCAGCAATCAATCCAGTTTTCTGCGAATTCGGGTAATGAGATTTCGCGATAATTGATTTGAAATTTTAATGAGGTTTTCCACCTTGCTATTGCAATCCGTAACGCTTCGAGGGTATAATTAGTTCTACGTTTAATATTAATAATTAATAAATTAATTTATGAATCTGGATTTTTCAAGTATCGGTTCTAGTCTCACATCTATTACTAACTTCATGAACGGTTTGATCCCTTTGATCATTTCAATCGGACTCATTTTGTTTCTCATTGGTATCGTACAGTTCGTGACTGCAGGAGGAGACGAAGAGAAGCGAGCGGCTGCGCGAGGTATGATCATTTTCGGTATCATTGCGCTTTTCGTGATGGTTTCAGTTTGGGGATTTGTAAACATTCTCTCAAAGACATTCTTCCAGAGCGGTGGAACAAGTACAATTGCTCCAGACTATATTCCTAAGGCAATAGGTCCAGCTTCAGGTGCGGTCACTAGATAACTATGAACAATATTGCAGCATCAGCCGCCGCAGATAAATTAATTGAGAACATAAGCGGGGTCATTGTGAACCCGCTTATTGTTCTTATGTTTACGTTTGCACTCGTTGCATTTTTGTGGGGAGTGCGAGCTTATATAACTGGGGCTGATAATCCAGAGGTTAGAGCAAAAGGGGCTAACGGAATACTTTGGGGAATTATTGGAATGGCGCTTATGTTTATGGCATTTACGATAGTCAAGATTTCTATCAATACTTTCGGACTCGGTCAGGATACACAAACTAAGGAAGATATGAAGAAAGTTCTGAAACCTACAAGATAAAGAAAAAAATAACACCGAGAGGTGTTATTTTTTTTTGGGGGGGGGATGGGTGTAGGTCCGTAGACTGGAGAGGAGACTCGGTCACGAATATTTTACTCGCCGTCGCAAATCGCCTCCATACAGGAGCAGTACACCTTTTGGATAAAATCTCGCAAGCTCGATTGTATCTCAAAAGGTCTTGCACTCGGGTCCCAATCCCGAGCTCACCCCTCCTCGCTTCTGAATTCTGCTGAATTCAGACCTCGTAAACTTCGGTGTGCTGCGCCCTTCGAGTCTCCTCTCCAGCAGACATAAAAATAGACCCCTTTCGGGGTCATTTTTTGTGCTGGAGAGGAGACTCGAACTCCTAACCCTTACGGGACTAGTTCCTAAGACTAGCGCGTATACCAATTCCGCCACTCCAGCAATCCATACATAATATATTATTTTTCGATTTTATCAATATTTTACTAAGTTTTTTCGATTTTTAATCGATCGATCAAATTTCTTATTGATATTGACAAACCTCTTACAATATTGATAATTAGTTTTATCATGAAACATACATACAAATACCCCTTAATTATCAGTGTTTTTGCCATTATAGCTCTATTTTTGCCATTTTTGAGCGTAAAAGCGGCTGTTACGCCTACTTTTGCACTTGCAAACGGTAACAATAGCATCGTATCAATAAGTCTTAATGCGGACCCGAATGCGCAGGTTTTGCTTTATTACTACCCGAACAATGCATCAAATCCTTCATCGACAAACATTGGAACAACTGATAGTTCAGGAAATCTAAATACTACTCTCAATAGTTACAACTATAGTATCCCTTCTGGATCATCAGTTTATGTGATAGTAAATGGTCAGCAATCTCAGGCAAAAACTTGGCCAAACTACAGCAATAATGGAAACAGCAATGGTGGAAATGTGTATCTCAGTCAAAACAACATCAACATCAATTCGCTTGGTAGTGCAACAGTTAACGTAAATGGAGGCAACGGTAACGGATACTATATTTCATCAAACTCAAATTCAGGAGCTGTCTCTGCATATGTAAGTGGTAATACAATCAATCTCTCTGCAAATAGTTCTGGAGGATCATCTACGATAACTGTCTGTGCAAACTCATCTGGATATGGATGTGCGACTCTCTATGTCACAATAAATGGAAATGGTAACAACAATTACAACTCAAATCCGATCACTATAAATCCAAGCAGTATTTCACTTACTGTGGGGCAGAGTGCGAATGTCAGTATCTACGGAGGAAACAATGTGTACTATACATCTAACGGTACTGATTCTTATGTTGTGAATGCAAGCATAAATGGTAACACGATTAACTTGTACGCTCGTAATCCTGGGTCAGCAACAATAACTGTCTGCTCTTCAAATGTTTCATCTGGCAATAATTACAACTACAGCAGCTGCGCCAATCTTTATGTGACTGTAGGTAATGGTAACTACTATTATGGAAATAATACTAATACGACTTACTACAACACTCCAAGTATTGGTACAAGCGCATCGGGAGTATATCTCAGTCAAATTCCTTACACTGGAGTAGAGGAGAATCTTAAGATGATTTTCTTTATTCTTGGAATGATGATTTGGAGTGCATTCATGGCATATGCTCTTATGCTTAAAAGAGGAATGCTACAGCCTGCGGGACATCCTAAGATGTCTATGAAAGAAAGAATTGAAGAGTTTAAGAAGGAGAATTTGAGGAGAAAAGGAGTTAGATAGCGAACGTAAAAAATAAAAATCCAGGAGCCGAACTCCTGGATTTTTAATTCCAATTGGACCGTGAGTACGCTTGTCGACCTCGAAAACTTCTGCTACCCGCAGAAGTTTTCTGGTCACCGGTTTTCGCTTCGCTTGTTACTACAAGCTCAATGCAAACCGTTCGACTCCTACAAGCAAGTGCCCCGCGCTTGCTTGGACGCACAAATAAAGAAAAACCTCAGCAGATATCTGCTGAGGTTTTTCTTTATTTGTGCGTCCAGTAGGAGTCGAACCTACGACCGTCTCCTTAAGAGGGAGCTGCTCTACCAGCTGAGCTATGGACGCATGCCGTATATTTGGTATCTTAGAAATATACCAGAAAATAGAGAAATGTCTAATCGGATCACTCAGAAAAATATAGTATAATAGGATCGATGATACACCTCAAAGAGATTACAAACGAAAAAGATTTTGTGGAAGTAAATGGTCAAAATATTCCTTTAACTCAGACTTTTGCCTATGGCCTGATCCAGAAAAGAATGAGTAGGAATATAAAGAACTTTCAAATCTTAAATGACAAAAGTGTTATTGGTTCTGTTCTTATTGTTGAATATCCGCTCTTCAGAAGTCTCACATACTGGTATGCTCCCTACGGCCCGATTCTCTCTAATGTATCAGAAGAAATTATTTTATCTATTAAAAGTGGGCTCACAATGTGGGCGAAGAAAAATAATGTGGCATTTGTAAGACTGGATTTTACTTTTATTGATTCAAATAATTCTATTCCACTCAAAAAATATTTTACAGAGTCCTTACCCCCTTCAATTGTTGGTGCGTATTTCCAGCCTCGTGACGAGTGGTATACAGCGATAAGTGGTACCCCTGAAGAGATCCTGAGTGCAATGCATTCAAAGACTCGCTACTCAGTTCGTCTTGCAGAAAAGAAAGGAATAAAAACGGTTCTTATAGATAAGGATCTTGCAAAAAAACTCCCAGCTTTTTTGGAACTTATGAAGCAGACCTCTGTTCTAAAAGGATTCGCACTACATAATAATGATTACTTCAAATAATATTTTGAAGAACTTGAAAAGACAGGCAAAGGATTTTTGATCGAAGCTTTTTATGAAAATGAACGTCTCGCCTCACATGTTGTGTTTGTTGTAGGTGATGTAGCGCACTATGTATTTGGAGCATCTTCTGATTTGCATAAAGATCTTTGTGCTCCATATCTTGCGCATTTTAATGCGATGCTCAAGGCAAAAGATATGGGTGCAAAATATTATAATTTTGGCGCAGTGTCGGTCGGAGAAGAAAACAAAAAATGGCAGGGCTTGAGTTCCTTTAAACAGAAGTTTGGAGGGGAAGTAGTTCACCATCTGGCACTCTATGATCTCGTATTGAAGCCATTTTGGTATTATGTTTATATAACAAGAAAATTAATTAAAAAATATATTTAATATGAAATCTTTAATTAGAAAAATAGTTCCACAGAAATTTTTCTCTTACTATCATTATCTGACTGCACTTTTTGCATCTTTTGTATACGGATTCCCTTCAAAGAAAATGATTGTGATTGGGGTGACTGGAACAAAAGGCAAGACTTCCGCCATTAACTTTATTTGGTCAGTGTTGAATCAAAGCGGTATAAAAACAGGGATCATTACCACTGCAAATGTCCGAATCGGTAATGAAGAATTATTGAATCCTTTTCATATGACAATGCCTGGAAGATTTGTTATCCAAAAATTCCTTCGACGAATGGTATCTGAGGATTGTGAATGTGCGATCGTTGAAACAACATCACAAGGTATTGCTCAATATCGTCATATCGGGATTGATTATGATATTGCAATATTTACGAACCTTACTCCAGAGCATATTGATGCCCATAAGACATTTGATAATTATAAAAATATGAAAGGTAAGCTTTTTGAGCGTTTAAGTAAATCACAGAAAAAAATGTTTAAAGGAAAGGAGTTTCCAAAAACAATTATTGTAAATACTGACAGTGAACATTCATCATACTATTTATCGTTTGATGCAGATAATAAAGAATCGTTCAGTATTAATCTTCAAAGCCAAAACAAAGCAGAGAATATTACTCCGAGCAAAAACGGTGTTGATTTTGAATTACATAATCATAAATATTCAATTTCAATCCCGGGAACATTTAATGTCTATAATGCATTGCCTGCGATCGTTGTCGGCAAACTCTTTGGTATTGGTCACGAGCGAGCAAAAAAAGCGATCGAGCACTTGAGTATTATTCCGGGACGAATGGAAGAAATAAAAGAAGGACAGAACTTTAGAGTGTTTGTAGATTATGCTCACGAAAAGGAGAGTATGACTTATGCAACAGAAACGGCGAATACACTTAAAGGTGAAAATGGAAAATCAATTATGCTTCTTGGCGCCGAGGGTGGAGGACGGGACAAGGGTAAGCGAGCGATTATGGGTGAAATCGTAGGCAGGCTTGCTGATGTGGTTGTGGTGTCCAATGTAGATCCGTATGAGGATGATCCAACACCTATTGTTGAGGATATTGCCAAAGCATCGCTACAAGTAGGTAAAGTTCGAGGGCAAAATCTTTTTGTGATTGAAGATAGGCGAGAGGGTATTCGAAAGTGCTTTGAGATCGCCAAGGAGGGCGATGTAGTGATGGTCACTGGCAAAGGTGCAGAGCAGTCAATGATTATTGGTGGCATATCAATTCCTTGGGATGATCGGAATGTGGTGAGGGAGGAATTGAAAAAAATATTAAATTAATGAAAAAAGTTCTCTTTGTATGCGGTGGAAATGTGGGACGAAGCCAGATGGCTCAAATGTTTTTAAAAAAACTTCATCCTGAATATGAAGTTTCCTCTGCTGGATTTAATGTAAGTATTCCTGGACAAAGAATTGGAGATAAAGAAGAAGCTAAAGATGTTATTCGGGCGATGAGAGAAGAGGGTGTCGATATGAGTGATAATACAAGAACTGTTTTTGATCCGAGCATGCTAGCTGATTTTGATGTCGTTGTTATCTTGGAAAAAGAATCAAAAATTCCAGATTATATTAAAGCAAATAAGAAACTCATTTTTTGGGATATTGTTGATCCTTACAAAATGGGCTATGAAGTAAGTGCGGTTGTGAGAGATCAGATAAAGGGGTTGGTTGTGGAGGGGTTTAAGTAAGGGACGGGAACTCGGTCCTTACCGGAACTCTCGGCTTACAGCCGCAGCACCACAAGAGTACTTCTTGTTTTCTAATTCCTTTCAGTCATAAGAAAACAATGTCGTATAGGTTTCCCATTTTCTCAAATGATTACATTCTCAAAAATATGGGAGAACCTTTTCGAGTCCCGCCTCGAAAGTGTGTTTAGCACTTTCTCCGGGCACAAAATACAAAAGACTTCAGAAAAATTTCTGAAGTCTTTTGTATTTTGTGCCCGGGGCGGGACTCGAACCCGCACGGTCTTGCGACCTGGGGATTTTAAGTCCCCTATGGCTACCATTACATCACCCGGGCAATTTTATATATACGACCGGGAATCTATACCTAAAAAGCGCTGCTTTTTATTGAGGTGTAGGCCGGGATCGAACCGGCGCATAACAGTTTTGCAAACTGCCGCGTTAACCACTTCGCCACTACACCAATATTTTAGGACTGGTGACAGTTTACATTTTTTTGAGACTTTTTACCAGCTTTAGAGTTGATTCAGCTTCGCTCTTGTAGACGGACCAACATATCCAGCTTGAGTGATCTTATATTCTTTTTGAAACTTTTTAACAGCGGTCTCTGTAAGTGGTCCAAACTTTCCAGTCACAGGGCCGGCATAGAATCCAAGGTTTGTTAGTTTTTTCTGAAGTTCTGTCACTTCGGTTCCTATTGAATCCATCTCTAGAAGTTTTGTAAATACAAATTTAGTCGGTGTAGTTGAAGTTGTGGTATTTGTCGTTGGTGTCACACATTGATTAATGCTCACGTTTTGAATATCGCTTGCATTCACTGCGACCACGTACAATGTTCCGCATCTTGAGCTATTGTCACAGACTGTGATACTCGTTCCTCCAAATCCATTCGCGATGAGATTCAAGGTGCTGCTTGTAATTGTGCTGCTTATGACCGGACTTGAGTTATTGGTTACAGAGTATCCTCCTGTTCCATTTATTGTTATCGATTTGCTTTGACCGATCGTCATCACGATATTGTTCTGACTGAAAGAGATTCCATTTGTGCTTGCGGTTTTGTCACAAGTAAGTGCGTCTGGCTTTGACCATCGGATTGTTGCAGTTCTTTGACCATTTACGAGCGCGTACGCAGTCTGATCGCAGGCAATATTGTAGCTTGCTGTATTTACCGCCATTCGAAGATAACCATTTTGATCTGTACTACCGAGAGTCACTACTCCACCATTACCATAGTGAAGTTCAACGGCACCATAAGGATCACCATATACAGTGATTTGGCTATCGATCGATCCAACACTTTCAAGTGTCAGGATTGCGGCAGCCGCACCTTTCGTAATATTTGCATTAATTCCAATAAAAATAAGCGCTAATAATATTGCGATTGTAAAATTTGTTTTAGATTGTTTCATTTCAAAATTATATCATATAAAGGACCTCGGAGCAGAGCTCACGAGGTAAATTCGCTCCGCTCATACTTTTGACCTTCGGCATCGCTTCGGGTATTAACCCTATATTCCAACTCGACATTATTTTCTTATGAACGAAGTGAGTTAGAAAATAAGAAGTACTCTTGTAGTGCGACTCGGACGCTGTGTACGAGAGTACTCGTCCACGCTTTCCTTACAGGAACTGTACACCTTTTGGATCGAGTACGATCTCAAAAGGTCTTGCAAAGCTCCATGTATTCGCTTTTCACCTCGCTTGTTGGAAATAAAAAATCCCCGCGAAGCCTGAATTCGTAGAGATTTTAAATTATATTTGATTTGAAAGTCTTTCGATATTCTGTCTGTTCTTTTCACCTATATCAATCTCAAAGTCTATAAACGGAATTCTTTGTAGTCTTGTTTCATTTTTTAGGATCTCTTTGAATTCTCCTCGCTTTCGCTTCAAAAATTCAAGTGCAGTCTTTTCTTTGTTTTCTGGGAATGCGGTAAAAAAGATCGTTGCTTGCTCAAACTTTGCTGACACGATCACATTAGTAACGGTAAGAAGGGAAGCGTTAGAACCTTCTTCCAAGAGAAACTTGGTAGCGCATTTTTTGATCACTTCTTCTATTTTTTTGTCTCTATTTGGGTCTTTGGGGATCATATTATCTTTCTACTATTTTAAAACTTTCAATTTTGTCTCCTGGAGCGATCTCGATCTTTGATTCGATCATTGTTCCGCATTCAAGCCCCTCTTTCACTTCCTTGGCTTCTGTCTTTGATTGCTGGAGCTGTCTGATTCGTCCACGACCAAGCTCAACATCTCGTCTTATGATCTTGACCTCATCATTAAGAGAGATCATTCCTTCTTCAACTCTTGCTCCCAACACTTGCTTATCTTTGTTTACACTAAAACATTTGAGGATCTTCGCTTTTCCATGAATTTCTTCTTCTTTCATCTTCGGAGTCTTCTCCTTCATATAAACTTCTAGCCATTCTGTAAGCTTGTAGATAATATCAAATGTCTGGATATTTATTTTATCTCTCTCTGCAAGCGTCTTTGCGCCGTTATCGATCTTTGTATCAAATCCGAGGATCACACTGTCAGGTTTTGTTGTTGCGATCTTTACATCGTTCTCTGAAACAAAACCAATGCCAGTTGAAACTACTTTGAGACATACTCGTTCATTTTTGATCTTCTTCATCTCGTGCATGATTGCTTCAATAACATCGGTTGATGAGGCTTTGATGATGATAGGAATTGCAACAGTCGCATTTTCACTTCCAATAGTTACGGCTCCTTCGATCTTTGCCATAAATTCTCTATTTTGCATTGCAAGAGCTTCCGCATCTTTTTTGGTTTCAACACTTACACAGATTTCTCCTACAGGAGGGAGTTTGTCGAATCCAGTGATCCGAACAGGATCGCTTGGATGACCTTCTTTTATCGGTTTGCCTTGGAAATCTTCAAAGATTCGTGTTGGAGCGATTGCGTCACCTGCAACAACAAATGATCCTGATTTGAGGATTCCGTTTTTGATGATAATTGTCGCGCCGATACCTTTGAGTTTGCTGTTTTGAGCTTCGATGATAACGCCGTCAGATGCTCCGTCCATATCTGCTTTGAGATCCGTAATATCAGCAAGGAGAAGTACCATATCAAGAAGCTCAGGAACACCTGCGCCTGTAATAGCTGATACACCGATCGCTGGAATATCTCCTCCCCAGCCTTCAACGAATATTTCTGCATCTCCGAGCATTTGTTTTGTTCGATCAATATTTGCGTTCGGCTTGTCTATCTTATTCATCGCGATGATGAATGGGAGTCCTGCTTCTTTGATACATTTGTATGCTTCGATTGTTTGTGGCTTTGCGCCTTCATCAGCTGCAACAACAAGGATCGCAATATCTGCGACTTTCGCGCCTCGTGATCTGAGCGCACCAAACGCTTCGTGTCCTGGAGTATCAAGGAATGTGATTGTAACATCACTTCCTTCTGCATTTTTACGACTTACTTTGTAGGCACTCATTCTCTGTGTAATACCTCCGGCCTCACGATCTGTTGTATTGGTCTTTCGAATATGGTCGAGAAGAGTAGACTTCCCATGGTCAATATGACCCATGACGGCGACTACTGGAGGTCTATTTTTTTGAGATTGATCCTTTGACATATATAAGGCAACATAATAGCACCAAATTGACATTTTTCAAAGTTGCTTGAATAGTGTGGAGTATGTGGTATATATATAATTATGAATAAAAGAGCAAAAAAACGGATCTATCTCGACTACACCTCGTCGACTCCTGTTGATCCAAAGGTGTCTCTCTCGATGAAAAAGATTGAAAAGCTTTGTATTGGTAATCCAAACGCGCTTCATGAAGAGGGAAGAAATGCAAAAAAGGTCTACGAGAATGCAAGAAAAAGTCTTGCAAATAATCTCGGCGCAAAATCCGATGAGATCATATTTACTTCAGGTGCGACAGAGTCAAACAATCTTGCGATACTCGGTCTCTATGAATCTCTTAAGGATGAATACAAAAAGAAAGGGAAGACTCCGCATATTATTTCTTCATCGATCGAACATAAATCGGTGCTTGAAGTATTGAAACACCTTGAATCTAAAGGAGTGAAGGTAACATACATTGATCCAGAAAAAGATGGAACCTTGCCTTACAAAATAATTCGCAAATCCTTAACGTCAGAAACAATGCTTGTGACGATTATGCATGCAAACAACGAGATCGGAACAATAAATGATATTGAGGAGATTGCTCGAGAGGTTCGGCACGCGCGGAGAAAACTTGGAATGGCAATACCTGGCACACCCTATTTTCACACCGATGCTGCGCAGTCAGTGACGTATGTACCTATCGATATGGAAAAGGTTGGAGTGGATCTCCTGACGCTTCATAGTCCAAAGATATATGGACCAGCAGGTATTGGGCTTCTATATAAAAGAAGAGGAGTAAATATAAGTCCGATTATTTTTGGCGGAGGACAAGAAGAAGGGCTCCGTTCAGGACGAGAGCTTCCGATCCTTGCGCATGGATTTGCGGAAAGCTTCACAATCGCAAAAAAGGAAATGAATAAAGAGGTGGTGAGGCTCACAAAGCTTCGAGACTATTTCTTTAAAGAAATCACTAAGATGATTCCAAATGCAAAAATAAATGGAGCACTCATTAGTCGACTGCCAAATAATGTGAATGTCTGTATTCCAGATATCGATGCAGAGTTTGCAGTGATCGGTCTTGATGAAAATGGGGTAGCATGTTCATCCGCATCAACTTGTATGAATACAAGCGAGGAATCATACTCATATGTACTCGAACGAATCTATGGTGACCGCTCTTGCGCAGCCTCGTCTCTTCGATTTTCACTCGGACGATATACTACAAAGAGTGAAATCGATGATTGTCTTAAAATTTTGAAAAAGGTATTATTACTCCAATGGAACAAATAACTAAACAACAACTCATCCTCGTCTGTCTTCTTGTCGCGATCGTGACTGCGGTGACAACGAGTGTCGCAACAGTGTCACTCACAGACAACAGCTCTGGGCCAGATCAGACTATCTATCAGGTGATCGAAAAGACGATTGATAGAGTTGCAGATATTCCAACTGTCAAAAATATTGTTGGTACTCCAGAAGTGAAGACTCCGACTGTGACTGAGCTTTCACCTGCTGATATTGCAGACCAAAAGTCTGATAGTCTTGTTCGAATCTATGAGACTATTGGTGAGACAAAACAATTCATCGCGCTCGGACTTGCCATCGGAAGCAAGAATGCTGTACTCGCATCGTCTCTCCCAGAGTCAGTACTTCCGGAACATCAATTCACAGCTGTGACTTCTGCAGGCAAGGAGATCCCTCTCAAGTTTGAAAAGTCGGGGCTTTCAAATAATTTTGCAGTCTTTACTCTGCAGTATGCCCAAGGCGAGAAGAACAAAATACCAACACTTGTTTTGAAAAGTATTACGGGCATCAAGCTTGGCAGCAACATCGTCGCACTCGGAGGCAAAGAAAGTGGTGATGTGGTCTCAACAGGAATCGTGACAGAAATAAAATCTGCAGACGAAAATGCATCAAGCACAAAAAACATTCTCGTGACTGATATGATTCTCACAACTCCAATATCAGGATGGCTTCTCTTTGATACAGGAGGCAATCTTATCGCATTTGAAAAGAAGGCGAGCGAGACAGAATCATCTCCAGTGTTTGTGAATGCGAAGCTTTTGGTTGATGAGGTGAAGGACTATCTATAAAGCAAAGAATATTGAATATTTCAAAAGGCATCGCGGCGTAGCCGCGATGCCTTGCTTTTTACTCCATTTTGTGGTTTTATGGAGGTCGTTATGAACTCGCTCATTCGCATCGCTCTATTGGTGGTGGCAGGCTTCCTGTCATCGTGCAACTCTCTTCAACCTCAACCTCAATCCCGGCCTCAAATCAACCCCAAAATCCTCGATGGAGAAATCTTTCCACTCGATCGGACCTATGGTGGTCATCAAATAACCTATCGTCAGGCACTCCAGGAGGGCAAACTCGTCTTTGCACGCAACCGCTCCGGCAATCTGATTCTCGCTGAACCAAAAACGGGATTAGATATGATCCCTGGACGCATTCGTATCCCTGAAAGCAGGGGAATGACGGTGGAAGAAGCCACAGAATCGGGCCACTTTGTCCTGAGACTCGTGGGAGATGAGGTGCAAGTGCTTTACGCACATCGACCTTGAGTCATCCTTCGCGGGCGGTACTTTGTACCGCCCGCATCCTTTTAAAACAACACTATTTTTATTATGTAAATAGAACACTTGACAATATGAATCTAAGGGTGTATAATTACCCTATAAAAATAAATAAACAAATTTATGCAAAACATTATAAACACAATCAAATATAGGGTAATAACAGCACTTTTTGTTGTTGCTTCTATGGCGATCTTGGTAGTTCCGACTGCTGTAATGGCAGATGAAGGAAGTTCATACGACTACTATCCATCAAGTAACTATGCGGCTGATTCGTCTTACGACTATTACCCTTCAAGTAATTACTCAAGTGGTTCATCATACGACTACTATCCATCAAGTAACTATGCGGCTGATTCGTCTTACGACTATTACCCTTCAAGTAATTATGGGTACGATACTGGTTACGACTACTATCCTTCAAGTAACTATGGATATTCTGATTCTTACAGTCAACCTTATTCGACTGGTTACTCATCTCCTTCATACGGATACTCTTCATATGGATATCCTCAGTCATCATCATACGGATACTCTTCTGGTTACGTAATGCCATACTCATATGGAGGAATTGGAGGTGGATATAGTGGATACAATAACGGTGGTGGTTACGGAGGAAATTCTTCACTCTCATTCTTAAGCAATAAAACTAATACTAACTATAACTATACAAGTACGGTCACTAATACGAACAACACTTGTGCAGGACAGGGAAACTGTAACGTAGTTACAAACCAGGTAGCGCAAAATACAAATACTTTGGAGGGTTCATGTACTGCAAGTGGATCATATGGGACAAACCAGACTGTTACTTGGACAGCTAATGCTACAGGTGGAAATGGAGGATATACATATAGTTGGTCAGGAGATGCATATGGTAATGGTTCTAGTGTTTCAAATACTTACTACAACGGAGGAACAAAATCTGCAACTGTAACTATCACTTCAAACGGTCAGTCAATCACACGAAATTGTAGTACTCAGGTTAACAACAACTACAACCAATCACTTTCTGGATACTGTTCTGCAAGTGTATCTGGTAATAATGTTGCTACATTCACAGCTAATGCAAACGGCGGAAATGGTAGTAACTATAACTATCAGTGGTCAGGAGATGTATATGGTAACGGATCAGTTGTAACTCAATCGTTTAGCACGAGTGGAACAAAGTCTGCGACAGTACGAATAACTGATGGAGGTGGTCAGTCAGTCACACAGACATGTAATGTATATGTAGGTGGAAACAACGGCAATATTACTCTCGTAAGTAACGGTGGTAATACACCAAACAACGGAACACTTGCCTCTGGAGTATATCTTAGTGATATTCCATATACAGGAGTAGGAGAGAACCTCAAAATGATCCTTTTCGTACTCGGTATGACACTTTGGTCAGCATTTATGGCGTGGGTATTCTTGAAGAAGAAAGCAGCCAAGCTCGGTATGACCCAGCGAGAAATGATCGCAAAGTTCAAGAGAGATAATCTTGCTCGAAAGGGGATTATAGCTTAAGAAATAGAGATAAAATAGGTCAAAATACCCCTCCTACCGTGCGGTAGGAGGGGTATTGACTTTTGTGATAAAATGGTGTATACTTATCCTAGTTAAGTAAGGTTCTTTGAAAGCCAAATGTTAGTACTGCGAGCGTGAAAATGGTCCATTTATGTGGTTCATTTTCACGCTCGCAAGGACAAAACCCCTTTGTGATCCGTGATGTCAATTCCGTCAAAATGCAACACATCCCACCCGTATGAACACACACACCCCACCAACACGCACTCCAGCTCCAACCAACACACCACCACCGGCTCCCGGTCCGTTCGACAGCAGTACGCTGCTCATCGAAGCGGTCAGCAAGGATCCGGAGAATGTGATCCAGATTCACCTCGATGAGGTGGAAGAAGCTCGCACTGAAGGCAAAGACTGTGCCACTCGGAACGCGGCCCAAAGAGGTCGCACCAAGGGCATCATCATCTTGGCCGAAGCTGCTGCACTCCTTATCCTCCTGTTCTGCCTCATCTTCGGCGGCAACGGCAACTCCAAGATGGAGAAGCTCTCCAAAGAAAATTTGGGGTATCAGCAGACTGTGGCCTCTCTCAACGAGGGCCGCATCGAGGACGGAAAGAAGATGCAGAAGCTCGAGGCTGATATCAAGGCTGCCGAGAGCAAGAAGCAGGAATTGGAAAGCAAGCTCACGCTTGCCGACAAGTCCACAACCGACGCCATCAAGGAGAAGGTTGACACTGCTAAGAAGCTGAGTGAAGCTGAGACTCATGCGAAACAGCTGGAGTCTCTCGCCGACAAAGCGAAAAATGCTGATCTCTACAGTTCCCAAGCCGATTCCGCCCGCAAGGAGCGTGATGAAGCCAAGGGCAAGCTGGAAGCTTCTGAAGCAAAAGTTCTTGAGCTCGAAAAAGCTCTTGTGCTTCGCCAACAACAGCCAGTTCCAGTCGCTGTCGCAGTGCCTTCAATCCAAGCCGTTACTGATGCAGCAGAACGGAAGCAATATCCGGGAAGCTCTATCTTTAGCCGCCAGCCCGAAGGTCTTGCTGTTGCCGACAACGGCAATGAGTCTCAATGGCGCACAGCTATGCGGAGTTTCGTTCAGAAGGGTCAGAATGATTTGGACGCAGCACGTGCTGCAGGGGGTGCAAGCCCTCAAGACATCAAGGCTGTCGAAAACAGCATTGCTGCCTTCCAGGCCACTTTGGATGGAAATCTGACTGATCCTCAGCGGGAATACCTTACGCGGTTCGCCGCAAATGGTAAGCTCAAGGCTCAGGATCGGACAGACATCCAAGCAGCACTTGCAGCACAGGCAGGAGCGAAACGCCAGTCTGCGTCGTCTGGGTCATCCCGGTTCAACATCCGTCCGAACTAACATCTGGCTTCAACTACGAAGAGACTCGCATGGTACCCACCTAGCGAGTCTCTTTTTTTATATACCCCTGAATTTCAATGAAATTCAGGGGTATTGACTTTTACCTAAATATGGTGTATACTTATCCTAGTTAAGTAAGGTTCTTTGAAAGCTATTCGTCAAACAAAATAAGGATAAAATGAGAAAAGCGAGCGTGAAAATGGTCCATTTATGTGGTTCATTTTCACGCTCGCAGAAACAAACTGCTTGCGTAACTCCAACAACTCCACCCAACTCAAGCTCATGAAAACATCTCTCATCATCCGCCTCGTCTTCGCTGTCCTCGTTGCCACTGGTTTCAGCAACTGCACCGTCAACCGCTACTACGGCTACGGCCAAGGTGGTTCTGTGGTCACAAGCTCCAATCGTGGCTACTATCCCGGCAATAACGCTCCCCGCATCCCAGTGAACACAGGCTCCAATCGTGGCTACTATCCCAGCAATAACAGCATGCCTGTGAACTCTGGAAACAATGGTTTCAACGGATTTGGCAACTTCTACAACCAGCAGCAAGTCCGTCGCCAGCCGTCGCCAATCTACCCGGTTGGAAACGGCATGGTGGGCGGAGGTTACTCCGCAGGATTCAATCCTCAAACGGGAGGATGGAGCAACTAACTCAGACAAACACGATGAAGACCTTTATTCTTTTGTTTGCTGCTCTGAGTCTCGTGTCCTGTGTGTACCCGAACGGGAATGCACCGTTCACACCGGGGCAGAATTTCATGTCGGGGCCACTTGGCACTTATATGATTTACCCCTACGGTGGCTACTACCAGCAGCCGCTTTGGGAACCATTCGGCCACCCGAAATTTCGCTGACGAAAGCTTACACATTGATCCCGCGCGACAGCTTGCTGTTGCGTGGGATTTTTAATTAGAAGTCCTGGATTTTGCGAAGCAAAATCCAGGACTTTGTCATTTAGAAAATGCACATTTTGTGCTATAATGATCGTATTATTAAGATAGTTCTCGGGTTTCCGTCTTTTATACTATAAAACTACAAATAATAAACTAAATACTATTTAAAATATGCCTCCATTTGGAAATTTCACCACAAAAGCAAAAGAAGCCATCCGAAAAGCTCACGAGCTTGCTATTGAGCGAGGACAGAATCATGTAAGTCCTCTTCACCTGCTCGCATCTCTCATCCTTCAGGACGAGAGTATGGTTTTGTCGATCCTCGAACGACTCGAGATTGATACTATCCTTCTCACCGATTCACTCCTTGATTCTCTCGAAGGTCCTGAGTCTGCTCAGGTGCTTTCTCCTTCATACCAGATCTACCTCACTCCAGAACTCGCGCAGATCATCGAAGTATCAGGCAAAATCGCAGCGTCTCTCAAAGACGAATTCATCGGAACAGAGCACCTCTTTATTGCATCTACTGAAGTCCCATCATCTTCAAAAGAAATGCTTCAAAGATTCAAGATCACAAAAGAATCTGTTCTTCGTGTTGTTCAGGAATTAAAGCTCGGTACTGTCACAGATGTTCAGCATCCAAAGAAAATGAAAGCACTCACAAAGTACACTCGTAATCTCACAAAGCTCGCAAAAGAAAACAAGCTTGATCCAGTGATCGGACGAGATACTGAGATCGCACGAGTTGTGCAAATTCTCTCAAGACGAACAAAGAACAATCCAATCCTTATTGGAGAGGCGGGAGTAGGAAAGACTGCGATCATCGAAGGTCTCGCAGGACGAATCGCTCAGGGTGATGTGCCAGAAAGTCTCAAAGATAAGGAGCTCGTGTCACTCGATTTGGGCTCACTTGTTGCAGGAACAAAATACCGAGGAGAATTCGAAGAACGACTCAAAAACATTTTGAAAGATATTGAAAAAAGTGATGGAAAGGTAATTCTTTTTATCGATGAGATCCACACTATTGTTGGAGCAGGAGCTGCAGAAGGATCGCTCGATGCATCAAATATGCTGAAGCCTGCGCTTGCGCGTGGAGAGCTTCGAGCTGTGGGAGCAACAACGCTTCGTGAATACCAAAAGCATATTGAAAAAGATCCAGCGCTGACACGACGATTCCAGCCAGTGTTCGTTTCAGAGCCGACTATCGAAGATGCGATCGCAATCCTTCGAGGACTTCGAGATCGATATGAACTCTATCATGGTGTACGGATCACTGATGATGCAATCGTCTCTGCGGTGAATCTCTCAAGCCGATATATTACTGACAGATTCCTTCCTGACAAAGCGGTGGACCTCATTGATGAGTCTGCATCGCATTTGAAGATCGCACTTGAAAACAAGCCAGAAGCGCTCGATATTGCACACCGACAGATCATGCGGCTTGAGATTGAACGAGAAGCACTCAAAAAAGATATTGAAACTGACAAGAATGTTAAGGCTCGAGTATTAAAGATCGATGAAGAAATTGGAAATCTTAAAGAATCGACAAATGAACTCGAACTCAAATGGAAAAATGAAAAGGAAATTTTGGGAGAAATAAAAGAGGTCAAAAAAGAACTTGATGATCTTCGTGTTGAAGCTGAAAGCGCCGAGATTAGAGCAGACCTCACAAAGGCTGCAGAGATTAGATATGGAAAGATCCCAACTCTTGAAAAAGAACTTGATATCAAAAGTAAAAAACTAAAGAAGCTCCAGAGCTCACGAAGAATTCTCAAAGAAGAAGTGACTGCATCTGATGTTGCAGAGATCGTTGCAAAGTGGACGGGTATCCCAGTAGACAGAATGCTTGAAGCAGAAGCGGAGAAGCTTCAGCGAATGGAAGAGGATCTTGAGAAGAGAATTATCGGACAGAACAAGGCGGTCAAAAGTATTTCTGATACAATCAAAAGAAATCGAGCGGGTATTTCTGATCCGAATAAACCAATAGGATCGTTCCTCTTTTTGGGACCAACTGGAGTTGGAAAGACAGAGCTCACAAAAGCACTCGCTGAATTTATGTTTGATGATGACAAAGCGCTCGTGCGCGTAGATATGTCTGAATATATGGAGAAGCATGCAGTGTCAAAAATTCTTGGTGCGCCACCGGGTTATGTGGGCCATGATGAAGGGGGAAGTATTACAGAGATCGTCCGACACAGACCTTACTCAGTCATTCTTTTTGATGAGATCGAGAAGGCACATCCAGAAGTGTTCAATGTGCTTCTTCAGGTCTTGGACAATGGGCGACTTACAGATTCAAAAGGGCGAACAGTGAACTTCAAAAATACTGTGATCATTTTGACTTCAAACATTGGATCGCAATATATTGATCGAATGCAGAAGATTGGATTTGCAATGGATGAAACTGACAAGCAAAACTATGACGATGCAAAAGCGAAGGTGATGGAATCTCTCAAGGATTATTTCCGACCAGAATTCTTGAACCGACTCGATGATATTATCCTCTTTGATATTCTTTCAAACGAAAACATTCGAAAGATCGTAGATATTCAAGTGGGACTTATCAAAGAAAGACTTGCGGCAAAAGAGATTGGACTGACGCTCTCTGTGGCAGCCCTCGACTATCTTGCAAAGGAAGGGTATAACCCACAGTATGGTGCGCGACCATTAAAGCGACTTATTCAAAACAAGATTCTAAACCCTGTAGCGAATATGATCATTGCTCAGAGTGTTATAAAAGGAGGGGTTGTAAATGTAGATCTCAAAAACAAAGAACTCGTTTTTGATGTGAAGAAGGGGAGAAAGGGGAATATTATTGGAGAGGAATTTTTCTCAAGGAATGGGAAGGTGAGCTCGGGATCGGGACCCGAGCGCAAGACCTTTTGAGATTGTAGTCAATCCAAAAGGTGTACTGTTCCTGTAAGGAAGAGAAGAAGTAAAAATCAGGACAGGAGTTTCGACCTCGACTAGATTGATAGTATTTGATCACAAATATCTTACTCTCCGTTCGATCAGACAGGATATTCGACCCTTACAGGGTCAATATCCCGATTGGATAATTTGTTTCGATACCTCACAAATTATGCTCAATCGGGCTTCAAATCCTGTCCAAAAGTGCATTTAGCACTTTCTCTACGCACAAAATATGAAAAAACCTGAAGCAAACTTGCTTCAGGTTTTTTCATATTTTGTGCGTAGGACAGGATTCGAACCTGTGTAGCCCGAAGGCGAGAGATTTACAGTCTCTTGTAATTGACCGCTCTACCACCTACGCATTATCGATAGAGAATATCACAAAAAGGGGGGTGAGTAAACAATTAAGGCTCGAATTGCTTTTTTGGATATATTGAGCTATAATCATCAGACATTAAATAAATACATATATGTCACAGGATAATCTACTTATATTAAAAAACAAAGAAACAGGCGAGGTATACTACTCTCGAAAGAACAAAAAGGGTGTCCAGAGAAAGATTGAGCTCAAGAAATTCTCAAAGAAACTCCGAAAGCACATCACTTTCAAAGAAGCGAAGAAATAATTTCAAAAGAAAAAACCACCTTTTGGTGGTTTTTTCTTTTGGGTTAAATTAAGTCCTTTGCCTTTTTAAACAAAAGAAGAAATCTATTGGATATGACGATGGGTTTAAATCTATTCTTATCCTTGTTAGAAAGTGTAAAAAGAGTATCCATATTCCATGGCTCAAACCCAATAGCTTTACCTTCTTCCACAATTAGATCCTCAACCAATCCCTTGTATAAATAAGCATATTGTACACGGACGGTATTGTTGATTAGTCCAGTTGCCTCATCCACTTCTCGAAGGTTCATTTTTTCTAGCACAATTAAATCCTTTGAATTTATATCAAGTCCAGTCTCTTCTTTTGTTTCTTTAATAGCAGTTTCTTCGTAAGACATATTTGGTTCAACGTGTCCTGCCACAGTCGCATCCAGTTTATCAGGGTAAGTATCCTTGTCTTTTGCTCTATGTTGAAAGATGATTTCTCCTTTTGGAGTTATAAAAAATATGTGTATTTCACGATGAAGAAGTCCGTCCTTGTGAATTTTTTTACGAGTTTCAAGACCGATCATGTTATCCAGCCCATCTACCACCTCTAACATTTCTAATTGTTCAGACATAGATACGTTATATCAAAATTGAAAAATTATTTGCGGGCGATGTAGGAAATCTCGACTACCGTCGCGGGTGCTTTTTAATTTAATCTCCTTGCAGTCGATTAAATAATAAAAAGCCTTTCGATTCCTACACGCAAGCAAAGCAGTTTGCTTGCTATCAACCTTGTCGTCGCTTCGCTCCTTCTGCGGGCGATGTAGGAATCGAACCTACACCTAGGCGTTTGGAGTGCCTTGTTCTACCACTAAACTAATCGCCCAATGCAGTGCATTCTAGCAGAATATGGCTATTTAATCTAGGTAATAATGGTCTGATATTGACATTTGTACATAAATATGTATAATATATATCGGTTACCAACAACACCTGACATGAACACTGCTCCTCCCATCAATCATCTTAAATCACCTGGTTTTCAAGCAGCCGCGCAATGGCTGCATGAGCGAGGCTTACTGAAATGCCCCCAATCTTTGGCGGCAATCGGTGCCACCAATCCTAAAGTGGATCGCACTGCGAGACACTGTAGCCCACAGGCACGCCCTGGGTCCCAGAAGTACAAACCACGGTGGTAAAAGGTCATGGATAAATATGGCGCAGGCTCCTCCAACCAGGGGACCTGCGCCATTGTCATTTATATACTATTGACATTATTCAAATAGTGTGAATAATTACAGACTGCTACCAACAACACATGGAATCGCTCTTAACGTCCGAAAACAGGCCAAGCCTTGTGAAGTCTCTTGGCGAGCTCTTGCTCGTCGATTTGCTTGATAAGCTTCACCTGTCAAAATACGGTGTCACCCTCGCTGATCTGATTGATCATTTTGATCCTGCCCACCATTCGCTCTTTGAGTCGAAAATGGCATGAAAAAAATGTTTTGTTAGCACCAGCAGCCTGCAACGCAGTTTTCCTTCGGGGGACCTGCGTTGTTGTTATTCCAACAAGCGAGGTGAAAAGCGAATACGTGGAGCTTTGCAAGATCTTTTGAGATAGTACTCGATCCAAAAGGTGCTGAATTCTGAATACTTAGAAGAATTCAGAGGCAGAGCGCGAAGACGCGAGTCGGGGTCGAGCAAAATTTCAGTAGAAATTTATGCATGATCAGTTCCTGTAAGGAAAGTGTGGGTACATATCGTCCGAGTCGCAGTTGGACTATAGGTCAATATGTTGCAGTTCTGTTCCGATCCTCTATTTTAGAAACTCTTTTACTTCTTTTTTAATTTTTGTTTTCTCGGTCGGTCGCATCCATTTGATACCCATATCTTTCTGAAACCATGTCATTTGTCGTTTTGCATAGTGCCAGATCTCAAATTGGAGTTTTTCGATCATTTCTATTTTTGATATTTTCTTTTGTAAGAATTGCGCAACATATCTGTACTCGAGTCCGAGAGATTCAAGTCGCTTCCAAGACACTCCGCTTTTTTTGAGTTTCTTTACTTCATTTATCATTCCAATTTTTATTCTTTTTTGTAATCGAAGATTGATTCTTTTTCTTAAACTTTCTGGATTCCAGAGTATCCCGATCGTGAGTACATCATAGAGAGGTTTGCTTTTGATCTTTGGAACGCTGCCGAGCGCTTTGGTTATTTCGATCGCTCGAATGAGTCGGACTTTATTATTGAGATCAATTGATATGAATCTTTTTTGATCAAGCTTCATTAACATCTTTTGGAGTTTTTCGAGACTCAAAACCTCGAGCTTTTTTCTTAAGGCTTGGTTTGGTGGGACTTCGGGGAGAAGAATATTTTTTGTGACTGTGTCGATATAGAATCCTGTACCGCCACAAAGTATGGGAATATGACCGTGATCAACAATCTCATTTATTTTTTCATTCGCTAGTTTTTTGAAATTTGCGACAGTGAAGACCTTCTTAGGACTCACAACATCAAGAAGATGATGAGGAATACCCATCATCTCTTTTTTTGTTATCTTGCCTGAACCAATATTGAGTCCAGTATAGACTTGTCTTGAATCGGCGGAGATTACTTCACCTTTGAACTGCTTTGCGAGCATTACGGCCAAATCACTTTTACCCGACGCTGTAGGGCCTACTATCGATATTATCTTTGGTTTTGCCTTTGGCATATGAGTAAAAGAGTTTAGATACAATTATGCAGTTACTTCATCAGCTGCTGGTGCAGGTGTTGTAGGTTCTGTAGGAACTGTAGTTTCTTCTTCTGCTACTACTGGAGTAGCTGTTGTTGTAGTTGTTTCGTCCATGTTTTTTGTGATTAGTGGATAAGGTAGCAAGTGTAGCACAGATGGGGGATATAGCGAGGGTGGGGGGGAAAGGGTTGTATTGTATCATTTAGGATTTAAGACTTACAGGTAGAGGTAGAGGTGGAGAGGGACTTGGTCACGGATAATTTTGATTCCGTCGAATCAAAATTTCCTCGACCCCGGCTCGGTATTTCTTGTTTCTACAAGAAATATACCTGCGCCTTTCAAGTCTCCCACGAAAGTGCGTTTAGCACTTTCTCCCGGGCACAAAATACAAAAAACAGAGAAATTATTTCTCTGTTTTTTGTATTTTGTGCCCGGGGGGAGACTTGAACTCCCAAGCCTTGCGGCGCTCGATTTTGAGTCGAGTACGTTTACCATTTCGTCACCCGGGCAGAGACTACAAAGTACTACAAAAGTTAGATTATTTCAATCCCATTTGTCTTTCGGGTTTGTGGCAATTTCTGATATGATGATGTTTATAGAAATAAAATATTATTAATTAATTTTTAACGGAATGGAATTTTACAACAACTCGATTTTTTGGATAGAGACAGATAAGATCAAACCTAACCCATTTCAGCCACGAAAGGAATTTGATGAAGCGCGGCTTAAAGACCTCGCATCATCTATTCGCCAGTATGGAATTCTTCAGCCAATGGTAGTGACGCGAAAAGAAATATTTCGAGAAGATGGAAGCATGTATGTAGACTACGAACTCATTTCTGGAGAGCGACGACTTCGGGCATCAAAGATCGCGGGACTGACTCAAGTACCAGCAATCATTCGAACAGGCGAGCAGACAGATCGAGTAAAGCTCGAGCTTGCGATCATTGAGAATCTTCAGCGAGAAGATCTAAATGCTATCGATCGTGCAAAATCATTCAAGCAGCTTGTTGATACATTTAATTTGAAGCACACCGAGATTGCAGAAAAGATCGGCAAGAGTCGTGAATACGTCTCTAACAGTTTGCGATTACTTCAGATGCCAGAAGAGATTCAGCAAGCACTCGCGGTAGGGAAAATTTCCGAAGGTCATACTCGACCTTTGATGATGCTTAATGACAGACCTCAGGAACAGATGGTGCTTTTCCGTGAAATCATGCAGCGTAAGATGACGGTGCGAGAAGCGGAAAGTGTTGCTCGAAGAATCGCAGTAGACAAAGTTCGAAAGAAAGAATATTTGATCAAACCTGAGATCATTGAGATGGAAGAAAAACTTACAGAAGCGCTCGGTACTCGTGTGCAGATCGAATCAATTCAAGACGGTGGAAAGATTCATATTGATTATTTCTCAGATGTTGATCTTCGAAATATTCTTGAACTCTTGAAGAAAAATTTGGAGCAAAAAGTTGGAGGTGTTGAAGCAGTTCCAGTAGCTCCAGTGACACTAGAGCCGATAACTGATAGCTCGATGCTTCCTGTGGCGAATCTAAATGATGTAAATATTTCCGAAGAAGAACAAAAAGTGCTCACCGATGATATGCCAAAAGAGGACAAGAATGATGAAGAAGAATCGTTCGATTTGAATAATTTTACGGTATAGGGAAGTGTGAGTGATGGGAAAATGAAAGCAGCACGGAGCCATAGGCTCCGTGCTGCTTTACATATTTGTAAGTTGGAGTAGAATCGAGAATATGAAACTCTCGCACCTTCTGTTGGCATTTGCTCAAGGAGAAAGCATTGTGCCAATGTATGTCCAATTAGTCATCTTTGGTTTTTTCAGCCTAGTTTTGTTGGCTGCAAAATATCGAGTTTGATTGAATCTGAATAACCGCCTCGGAAGCCGAGGCGGTTATTTATAATTTAACTTTACAGTTTAGATTTTAGGGATATTATTGTATTAGCCATGAACACCGATCCTTGGTTTCTCATTGGTGCCGTGTCAGTTGCTGCTATTCTCATGGGGCTCTGCTTTCGTGAGGCTTTGAAGCCTGACTGTTCACCAAAAATCTGATGCGAAACATCAGTGCCTGCGTTGCTCCCGGACTTCATATCCAGGGAGCGACTTCATTTTTAAAATAGTCCTCAAAATTCTTTTGGAATTTTGAGGACTATTTTCCCATTTTATTTCTTCTTAAACCTTCCTCTTCTGCCAACCACTTTTGGCTCACGAATTATTTCGAGTGCACGATCAAATGTTACTTCATAAACGTCATCTTTTTTGAGTGATCGAAAATCTCCATCATGCATGACATATGGCCCGAACATTCCACGGTTCGCAATAATATTCTTTCCTGTATCTGGGTGCGTTCCGAGTATTCGAGGAAGTGTCAGGAATTTGAGTGCGTTATCGAGAGTGATGTTTGTCGGGTCATATTCTTTTGGAATACTAGCCATTCGAGGTTTTGGAAGAAGTGCGGCTTTAGCTTTTGCTTCTTTGGCTAGAGCGATTTCTTCTTTGGTTCTTTTGATTGTTTTGCCTTTCGCATCTTTAGGCCTAGGAGTTACCTTTTCTTTTTTGACCATCTCACCGAGCTGAACATATGGTCCATATCGTCCTGTTTTTACAAAGATCGGAAGCTTCGTCTCTGGATCAATTCCGATCGGCTCATCTTTTTTGATCTCTTGTCCATCTATAGAGAGTGCTCCATCACAGTCTGGATATCGGGCACAGCTTAGGAATTTTCCTCCTCGAGAGAGCTTGATCGTCATCGGGCCTCCACATTTTGGACATTTGTATTTTGGATCTGCGTCTCCAAGATTGGTTGCCTTGTCGAGTTTTTCTTTTATTTTTATTTCTTCATGGAGTGGTTCATAAAAAGATTTGAGTGTCGCTACGTATTCTGCATCCCCATTTGCAATATCATCGAGCTTGTCTTCCATTCCTGCAGTAAATGTATCGTTGATGTATTCGCCAAAGTTATCTTCAAGGAATGATGAAACCACGTCTCCAGTATCTGTCGGCTTCAGCGCTTTGTTTTCTTTGGTCACATATTCTCGATCTTCGAGAGTCTTGATAATAGACGCGTAAGTTGAAGGTCGTCCAATACCTCTTTTTTCGAGTTCTTTGACGAGACCTGCTTCGGTAAATCTATTTGGAGGAGTTGTTTGTTTTGCTTCCGTATTGATGTCGAGAAGTTTGAGCGCGTCATCTTTTGAAACCTCGGGAAGAATATTGTCTTCTCCTGCGCTTTTTGGATCACACTTCAGCCATCCGTCGAAAGATATAACAGAGCCTACGGTAGAGAAGTTGGGAATATCCATAGTTCCAATATTCGCAATTATCTTTGTTCGACTGAGTTGAGCATCCTTCATCTGACTTGCAACTGCGCGTGTCCAAATGAGAGAGTAGAGTCTCTTTTCATCATCATTGTTTCCTGCAACTTCTTTTTCAAAGTGAGCAGGACGGATCGCTTCGTGAGCTTCTTGAGCGTTCTTTGATTTTGTCGCGAAGATTCTTTTTTCGTAATAGCTTGCGCCAAATTCTTTTTTGACCGTCGATTCAATTGCTGTGAGTGCTGTCTCACTTAGGTTTGTACTATCTGTTCGCATATAAGTAATGTGTCCAGCTTCGTAGAGTTTCTGCGCAATACGCATTGTGTTTGATGGAGAGAATCCAAGCCGTGTACTCGCTGTTTGTTGGATTGTTGAAGTCGAAAATGGCGCCTTTGGAGATCTCTTTACATTTGTTTTTTCGATATCAATGATAGACCAGTTTCCATTTTCTGATTTTGAAACTATTTTTTCAGCATCAACTTTTGTTTTCGGCTCCTCTTCACAAGTCAAAAGAAGCTTCTCTTTATTTTCTTTATCTTCAAAGTTTGCAGTGATGACGAAATAATCTTCAGGATTGAAAGCCCGAATCTCTCGTTCTCTTTCCATTATGATACGTAATGCAGGGGATTGTACTCGTCCAGCAGAAAGCCCGTAACGAACTTTTTTCCAGATGATTCCCGAAAGATCGTATCCCACAAGTCTATCAAGTACTCGTCGTGCCTCTTGAGCCTTTCGGAGATTTTGATCAATCTCTCGTGGATGTTTGAGAGCGGCGACAATCGCTTCTTTTGTGATCTCTGTATATGTTGCTCGTTTTATTCTTGCCCCTTTATCTTTGCCTTTGAGGAGCTCAGCGATATGCCATGCGATTGCTTCTCCTTCTCGGTCGGGGTCAGTTGCGAGTATTATTTCAGTTGCATCTTTTGCAAGAGCTTTGATTTCCGCAATTACTTTTTCTTTACCGGCACTGATCTCATAGTGAGGGACATAGCCTCCAGGAATATCTATTGCAAGCTTGTTGCTTTTTGGGAGATCGCGAACATGCCCCACAGATGCGCGCACTGTGTATTCTCCGTCGAGATATTTCTCGATTGTCTTTGCTTTGGCTGGGGACTCAACGATTAGTAGTTTCATTTTTAAATTGAATTTAAGTTGTTGTTATGGATTGAAGAACAATATAATTCAGTAAGGATAATCTATAAGGTAGAACAAAAGTTACAAAATGGCAAATTTCAAATAAAAAAGAACCCCGATTAAATCGGAGTTCTGTTGAGTGTACCTAGGCTTTTTTACTCTTTTCGAGATTGCTTTCCGCAGTGGAAAGCGGCTGGCCAGGTAACGAGCTCCAGCGAACCAGCCAGTACCTTTTTTGGGTAGGATGTGCTGTTTTGATGGTCCCTTTCGTCCCTTGCTTGATGAGGGAGCCACCTGGATAATTGATGTCACAGATGGCTTCGACAGAGCATTTGGCGGAGAGTGTGGTTTTTGCCTTTTTGACCTTGGGTTGTGCTTGCATCTTCATAGGTTGTGTTGGGCTGGAATGTGCCTTCAAAGGCAATATATCACACAATTATGACAAATACACTCTACCTCCATTTTCTTTTATGACTCCTTTTATCTCAAGTAGTGTCATGATCTGTGCGAGCTTCGATGCATCCCAATTCGTTTCTAAAATTATCTCATCTCTTGAAAGAGGTATTCGGAGAGTCTCGACTAATAGTTTTTCATCATCGTTTAGATCGAGAAATAATGATTTGGTTTTGAATTCTTTGTCTTTGATTTCTATGTGGAGTGCTTCTAAAATATCCTCACTTGTTGCGATAAGTGTTGCCCCGAGTCGCATGAGCATCACTGGACCCTCGGAGGTCGAAGAGAAAATATTTTGAGGCACCGTGAGAACATCGCGATTATAATCTGTTGCGAGTTTGGCAGTGATGAGTGTCCCTGATTTGATCTCGGCTTCAATGATAAGAACCGCGTCAGAAAGTCCCGCCATGATTCTGTTTCTTTGGGGAAACGAATAATTGGTCGCTTTGAAATGTTCTTCAAATTCAGAAAACAAACATCCGTCATGTCGTAGAATATCGAATGCGAGGCCACTATTTGATCGAGGATACAACACATTCTCGCCGAGTCCAGAACCTGGGACTGCAATTGTCGGGAGTCCCGCCTTGAGTGCAGACTCGTGTGCAATGCTATCAATACCGAGCGCAAGACCTGAGACGATTGCGACTGGATAACCGCGGAGACCCTCAATTAATTTCTCGCAGACTTGTTTGCCATAGGGGGTGTATTTGCGGCTGCCGACAACACAAAGTCTTTTGAAGTCTGGGTGGGGAAGCTGGCCTCTTATATAGAGTGATTTTGGTGGCTGAGGAATCTCCCGAAGTGGACGAGGAAAATCTTTTGTATCTAGTTGTTTTAAAGGAAAGTCTTTAAACATTTGTATAAATTGTAGCTCTTTTGTAATTAAAAACAAAATGCTATTATGGGCATTATGTTAGATATAAAATTCATAAAGGAAAATAAAGACATTGTAGAGAACGCCTGTAAAAACAAGAACAAGGTGATTGATCTTGAGTCTCTTATTTCTGCGTACGATACTCGAACTACTTTGAAGCGTGAGATCGATGAGATCAATACAAAGCGAAATGTTGCTCAAAAGGATCGAAATATTGAAGAGGGTCAAAAGCTTAAGGGGCTCCTTGAAGAAGTGGAAACAAAATACAAAGAAGCTGATAAGCAGTTTCTTACAGCAATGCTCCAAGTTCCAAACATTCCATCTGCGGATACTCCAATTGGAAAAGATGATTCTGAAAATAAAGTAGTGAGACAGTGGGGAGTGAAGCCAACGTTCTCATTCAAACCTCGAGAGCATTATGAGATTGGTGCGGACTTGGGAGTGATCGATACAGAAACTGCAACAGAAGTTTCTGGTCCAAGATTTTCATATCTCAAGGGAGACTTGGTGCTTATGCATTTCGCTCTCATTAATTTTATTTTGGAAACTTTAACCAATAAGGCAACTTTGGAGCAGATCGCTAAAGAGGCTGGACTCACAATAAATCCGAAACCATTCATTCCTGTTATTCCTCCACTTATGATCAAGCCTAATGTCATGAATAAAATGGCACGACTTGAACCTCGTGAGGAAAGGTATCATATCGACTCTGATGATTTATATCTCATTGGAAGTGCAGAACATACTCTCGGTGCAATGCATATGGATGAAGTGTTTGACGAAAAAGAATTGCCGATACGATATGTTGGTTACTCATCTTCATTTAGACGAGAGGCGGGATCTTATGGAAGGGATATGAAAGGTATCATCAGGCTTCATCAGTTTGAGAAAGTGGAGATGGAAACATTCTGTCTTCCTGAAACATCAATGCAAGAACAAGATTTTCTTGTTGCGATCCAGGAACACATCACTAAGTCTTTGAATCTTCCTTATCAAGTTATCATTTGTTGTACGGGAGATATGGGTGATCCTGATTACCGACACTTAGATATTGAGACATGGATGCCAGGACAGGACAAATATCGAGAGACACATAGTGCTGACAATATGACAGGATATCAGGCTCGAAGACTTGGGACACGAGTAAGACGGACTGATCAAAAGATTGAACCTGTGCATATGAATGATGCGACCGCTTCTGCTGGACGAACACTTGTTGCAATAATAGAAAATTATCAAGAAGAAGATGGGCGAGTGCGAATTCCAGAAGTCTTGAAGAAATATATGTTAGGAAAAACTCATATTGAGAAACTTCCAACACTGGTTTAAATTTTTAAATAAAATGCACCGCCCCTTCGGGGCGGTGCATTTTATATTTGTGAATAATCCTTTATACTACTCTATATGTTTTCCCAAAAGAAAAAATGGCACACAAAACCAGATAAGGATAAAAAAGAATTCAAAATTCCAAAAAGATACTGGCTTTATCTCGTTTTGATTATCTTCTGTATTGTTGGTGTTATTTATATTTTGAGACTTCCAGAATATCAGATTGAAAATATTGTTGTTGAGAATGCTGTACTCACTCCTGAACAAGATATCAAAGCTATTGCAGATGAATATCTTTCGTATACTTATTTTTATATTGTTCCACAATCAAATATCTGGCTCTATCCAAAACAAAAAATGCTCGTTCAAATAAAAACACTGCCATCAATATTGGGGGCAAGTATTTATTTGGACAAATCTGATACTTTGCATATCGATGTGAGAGAGAAAAACAATAAGTTCCTCTGGTGCAATGACAACGGTGATTGTTTTTATATGACAGAAACTGGATACATATTTGCGAGTGCTCCAAAATACGAAGGAAATATTTTTACAACTTTTAGCGGACAGATGAATGGTGATGTGCTCGGCAAATATTTTCTGACAGAAGAAAAAATGAAAAATATCCTGGATTTCAATTCCAAATTAAAAGAGCTCGGCATTGAAGTGAGATCGGTTGATGTCAAAACAGAAGAAGGGGTGACGCTTACTTTGAGCTCAGGAACAAAATTAATCGTCGGTATTGATAGGAGTTTGAGTGATACTTATATAAATATAAAAACTCTGCTCGAATCTAAAGATTTTTTAGATAAGTCTGGAGGAATCGACAAAATAGATTATATTGACCTTCGATACGGTAAAAAAGCTTTTTGGAAAGCTCGCGAGACACTCTAGAAGATCGGTCTGACATATTTCCATTCTTATTTCGGTTATCCACTTAAGAAATCTGTCTTTTTAAGGTACAATAGTACTAATTATATGTATAAGTCACGGACGATCAAAAAAATATATAGTTTTACTTCGCCCTTGCTTATATTTCTTGTCACTTTTCTCTCTCTAGGTGGGGCATTTCTTTTTCCGAAATCTACTTTTGCAGATACGACTGTTGGAGGCTGTCAGTCTCTTGCTACGCCAAATGAAACATATGAAATAACTGGCGATTTTGGAGGCGGAGGTGATTGTCTTATTATTACTGCTTCTGGAATAACTATAAATGGCGGGGGGCATACAATAACTGGAAATATAAATGCTTCAGGGGTGTTAAGGGGTGATGGAGACGATGGTCTCGCTGTTCAAATAACGAATCTTACGTTGAACGGAGATATTATTGCGAGTGGTGCAGATGGCATAGCGACTCGAGCGGGATCTGCTGGCAGTGTCTCTATTTCGAATACTACAGTTAATGGAAATATCGTGGCTACTGGTGGTACTGGTTCATCAGCACCTAATGCAACAAGTGGCGACGGTGCTTCCGGAGATTACGGAGGAAATGGAGGTAATGTTACTTTGGCAAATCATTCAAAAGTTACAGGTACCGTTTCTACATATGGGGGTGCGGGAGGAAATGGTGGAATGGGGGCAAATGGTTCTGATGCGACAAGTGCAGATGGGGTGGCGGGTAGCGATGGAGCTCCTGGAACTGATTGTGATCCAAATACAAATTGTAATGGTGGTGATGGAAGTCCTGGGCAAGACGGTACTAGTGGAAGCCCTGCTGGTGATGGAGGAGCAGGTGGTAATGGAGGCAATGGCGGAGCTGGAGGAAACTCAGGAAATATTAATCTTGATGAAGGTTCAACTATCGGCGGTCAAAATTTAACTGGAGGTTACGCAGGTGCTCCAGGAGCAGGTGGACAAGGAGGCGCTGGAGGAAGTGCTAATGGTGGTCCAGGCGGACAAGGTGGACGAGGGGGTGTACATGGATGTGATTATAGTGATCCTGAAAATGTTGTCTGTGGAATTGATGGTGCTCAAGGTGCAACTGGTCAGAATGGATCATCGGGAACTCCTGGTAATCCAGGATCGACAGGTGGTACGGGATCATCAGGATCCTATGGTACAGATGGAACATTTTATCAACCGACAGATATGTCTGCTCCAAGTGCCACTATTTCGTCTCCAACAAATGGTTCGGGTGTGAACGGATCTTCGGTATATCTGAGTGCAGATGTGACCGATAATGGAATTATTGCAGGTGTACAATTTCGAGTGAGTACAGATGGCAGTAATTTTAGTGATTTAGGCTCAGAGATAACTTCTGAACCTTACGATTTGAATTGGGATTCTACTACTGTCTCAAATGGAGTCTATTATATAGATGTGGTGGCAAGAGATGTTGCAGGGAATTCATCAGTTTCTGATGCTATAAGTGTAAATGTTTCTAATACTATATATGGCTGTACAACAGGTTCTGCAAACAACTACAACTCGGGAGCAACTCAAGACGACGGTTCTTGTACTTATGATACATATGGGTGTACAGATAATTCTGCAAACAACTATAATTCATCCGCGACCATAAGTGATGGTTCTTGTACTTATGATACTTACGGTTGTATGGATTCTGGTGCATGTAATTATAATTCGAGTGCAAATATAAATTCAGGCTGTGACTACAGTTGCCAAAATAATACTACATGTACTGACGGTACAGCATGTAATTACGGATCTTCTGGTAGTTGTGATTACAGTTGCCATAACGTAAATGGTTGTACAGATTCTAACGCGTATAATTATAATTCATCTGCAACTAATGATGACGGTTCTTGCGTAGCAAAATCATTTGGTTGTACAAATGGAAGTGCTAATAACTACAACGCATCAGCGAATACTGATGATGGTTCTTGTACATATACTGTTAATGGATGTATGAATGGAAGTGCTAATAACTACAATTCATCTGCAAATACAGATGACGGGTCTTGTCTCTTCTATGGATGTACTGACACCACTGCAAACAATTACAATTCGGGAGCAAATTATAACGACGGAAGTTGTGCGTATACTGTTCCTGGATGTACGAATTCGAGTGCGAATAATTATAATCCATCTGCAAACTCTGATGATGGTTCATGCCTCTTTTATGGATGCACTACTCAAGGTGCAAATAATTACAACTCATCAGCAAACTACGATGATGGAAGTTGTGATTTTAATATTTCTGGATGTACTGACAACCAAGCCAACAATTATAATATATCAGCAAACGTAGACAGTGGTGGTTGTACATATAATGAAGGCTGTATGGATTCATCTGCAAGCAATTATGATTCAAATGCTACGCATGACAACGGATCATGTACCTATAATGTCTCTGGTTGTACTGATCCGTCTGCCAATAACTATAATTCTTCAGCAAATACCGACGACGGTTCTTGTACTTACACCGTTACAGGATGTACAGACAATATGGCAAACAACTACAATTCTTCGGCAAACTCTGACGACGGTTCTTGTACATATACTGTATCAGGGTGTACAGATGGTAATGCAATAAACTACAACTCTTCTGCAAATAATGATGATGGAAGTTGTTACCGTGTTCAAATCAATAATCCATTAGAGGGTGATACTATAATGAGCACTTGGGGAGGCGGCGCAACAGTTAATTGGGGTGTATATGTATCTGGTGGACCTGGTGTATGTGAATATAGTTATGATAATACAAGTTGGTATACATCGAATTGTGGTTCTAATGGATCTGATTTTGTTGAGCCTCAAATAGGATCTAATACTCTCTATATAAGAGCCTCAAATAATTACTTTGCGCAGGTTAATTTCTCTTACTCACCTGTTTACGGATGTACTGATAGTGCCGCTACTAACTATGATCCGAGCGCTACTGTAGATGATGCATCGTGTTCATATGATGTAGTCGGATGTACAGATTCTAATGCTTGTAATTATGACCCAAGTGCAAATGTGGATTCAGGCTGCGATTATAGTTGTCAGGGAACATCTGGCTGTACAGATACTACTGCTAATAATTACAACTCTTCTGCAAACTCTGATGATGGTTCTTGTACTTATGATGTACTTGGCTGTACAGATCCTTCAGCATTTAATTACAACTCTGCTGCGAATGTAGATGATGGATCATGTGTGGCTGTTGTTTTGGGATGTATGGATTCTTCTGCAAACAACTATGATTCTTCTGCAAATACAGATGATGGTTCTTGTACTTATGATGTTTCTGGATGTACAGATGGGCGTGCATTAAACTACAACGGAGCTGCAAATATAGATGACGGATCTTGCTATTTTGTAAATATAACTCAACCTGTAACTGATTATGCCCTTACGTCCGCAACTTGGGCAGGTGCAATTGTAGACTGGGGTATTTATGGGCCTACTGAATGCGCTTACAGTTATGACAATTCAAGCTGGATTGCAACAGACTGTAGTTTGGGGGGATCCGATATTGGAGCGCCAGACACGACCGGCAATATCACTCTTTATATAAGATCAACAGATCAATCATTCGCAGGTGCTTTTAACAAAACAAGCGCGAGTGTAAATTTTACATATGATATTTCTGGCTGTACCGATAGCTCTGCAAGTAATTACGATTCTACTGCTACTGTAGATGATGGATCATGTACTTATGATGTGCTCGGGTGTACTGATTCTGCTTACTTAAATTATAATTCAAGTGCAACTGTTGACGATGGGTCATGTTCAAACGATGTTCTAGGATGTACTGATCCGGTTTCTACTAGCTACGATCCTGCTGCAACCATAGATGATGGAAGCTGTCTGTATAATATGGGATGTACAGATTCGACCGCATTCAACTACGATGCACTTGCCAATAGAGATGACGGTTCTTGTGTCGCAGTGGCTTTTGGTTGTATAGACGGTACCGCAAATAACTATAACTCTTCCGCAAATACAGATGATGGTTCCTGTACTTACGATGTTGTTGGGTTGTATTTTAATGGAGCGGTGGATAACGATTGGAATAATCTAGGTAACTGGTGGGGAGATGCAAGTTTTGTTATTCCTGCGACGGTCTTGCCAAACAATTCAAGCACAGTCTACATATCTGCGGCCGTAAATTCTAATAGCGGGGCAACACCAACTGTGAATCAAGCTACATTCTCAAATGGGGCGGTCATTAGAGTAAGTATTATTGCGACAAACTCTGTAATATTCAATGACGACAGTCAAAATTTAGGATCAGTGACCGCATCGGTTGTAGAGTTTAATAATTCTGCTCAAAATCATGGTGATATTAATGGAAATGTTAATGTCTACTATCCCACACCAAATCCTATAGGAGGGACAGTGTCCGGTAATGTGGATTATCTTGGGTATATTTTAGGTTGCACAGATTCAACTGCAAACAATTACAATAATATGGCTAATACGAATGATGCTTCTTGTACTTATGATATTTCTGGTTGTACTGATAGTTCATATGTTGAATATAATGCTGCAGCAACAATAGATAATGCAACTTGTTTGACATTAAAAGTATTTGGTTGTACTGATTCTTCTGCAAACAACTATGATTCATCTGCAAATACTGACGATGCTTCTTGTGAGTTCGTAGTTTCTGGTTGTACTGATAGTTTTGCCAATAATTACAACCCATCAGCAACAACAGACGACGGCTCTTGTACTTATGATGTGTATGGATGTACTGATCCTGTGGCGATAAATTATAACTCTAGTGCAAATATAGATGATGGATTCTGTGTTTATATGGATATTACTGCTCCGACTCACAATCAAAATATAGTTAATTGGACGGGGGCAACAGTAAATTGGGGTAATTTCTCTCCAGATACTTGTGAGTATAGTTACGATAATAACACTTGGCATTCTGCAAATTGTGCGGTTAATGGTAGTGATATACCACAGCCAGATTCAAACGGTGCAGTAACTATCTATCTTAGATCTTCTTCGCCAGATTTTGAATCTGGAACACCACAGACGACACAGCAAACGTTCAATTATATCCCCCCAGATATTCTAGGTTGTACAGATTCTGGTTACACTGAATATAATTCAGCGGCGACTGTTGATGATGGAAGTTGTTCAACTCTTGTGATTCTTGGGTGTATGAATGAAGCGTATCTGGAGTACAGTGGGGCCGCTAATACTGATGATGGAAGTTGCGTGACACCAAAGGTTCCTGGTTGCACAGACCCTTCTGCAAGAAACTACAATTCATCTGCAAACGTTGATGATAGTTCTTGTACATATGATGTACTTGGCTGTACAGACGCTGGTTATGAAGAATACGATCCGTCTGCAAATGTAGATGATGGAAGTTGTGTCACACTCATTGGAAATGGTAACGGTGTTTCTGTACCACAAATAAGTGGACTATCGGCAACTCCAGCAAGCAATGCTGCAACAATCAGTTGGACAACAAACGTCGATGCGTCATCCCAAGTTTCTTTCGGACCAACTTATAATTATTCTCGAACAACAGCAGAAACAGATGTAGTAACTCGTGTGACAAGTCACAGTATAAATATTTCAGGATTAGTCGCTTGTAGTATCTACCATTATAAAGTAGCTTCAACTGATGAGTTGTCGCACACTGGGGAGTCGAATGACAGTACCTTCACAACGACTGGATGTACGGGCAACGCGGCTGTGGTCGCAAGTGATTCTAATTCTATTAATGTTGGATCAGGCGGTAGCTTCAGTGTTGATAGCATGAATATTAGTGTTCCAAATAATTTCACATCCGCAACAACGTCTGCAACATTCCAAATAAAGAAATTAAACACATTAAGTTTTGTGGGAAGTGCAGGAACTCCGAGCGGTCAGAATTTTGTTGGAACAGTTTACAACCTCAAGGCGCTTGTGAACGATACTGATGTTATTTCAACATTCGATCATCCAATCACTGTGACGCTTTCATATTCTCCAAGCGATATTATAAATATCAATCCTTCAACACTCTCAATCTACAGATATGATGGATCTGCGTGGTATCCGCTTTCCAGTTGTTCTGTAAATACAGGTGCGCGAACGGTTACTTGCGAGACTTCAAACTTCTCAGACTTTGCAATCTTCGGAACTGCATACACACCAATTATTTCAACTGGCGGCGGAGGTGGAGGAGTATTTAACTTCCTTACTATGCAAGCGAATAATTCACAAAGTGTAGCTGTGGCAACAACAGCAGCGGCAACTACTACAACTCCTGCAAAAACACTTCTTAATCTCAAAGCATCTCGCTTTACCTTCACAAAAGTATTACAGTTCGGGGATACGAATACAGAAGTACTGGCTCTTCAGAGATTCCTCAATGCAACTGGATATACTATCGCAAAAACTGGAGCAGGATCAAAAGGAAAGGAAACAAATAAATTTGGTGCTGCGACAAAAGCCGCGCTTGCAAAATTCCAAAAATCTCACAGGATAAATCCTCCGGCTGGATACTTCGGCCTCGTCACTAGGTCATACATAAATGCAATGTTGAAAGCGAGTCAAAAATAATACGAGAAGAAAAAACAAAAAAGTGCCGTAGCCAAAGGCTACGGCACTTTTTCGTTACATGTCAATATTTTTGAGTTATAATGTTCATATGTCGATCTATAAATCACGAACGCTCACTCGTATATACAGTTTCACTTCTCCTGTAATGATTTTTATGATTACTCTCCTTTCTGTTGGAGGGGTTTTGATATTGCCAAAAACTACGGATGCAGATGCAATTAGTATTGGTTCATGTCTGACTCTCAATACTCCAAACGCGACATATGTCCTTACTCAAAATATTGGTACTGCAGGAACTTGTTTACTTATAACTGCAGATGGAATTATTATAGATGCTGCAGGATACTCAATTACTGGAAGTATTCATGCGGGTGGACAAAGCGAAGGTGAGCGAGGACATTCTTTTACCCTAAAAAATGCATTAGTATATGGTCCAATAGAATCTGATGGATTTACTTCATCGAGTCCCGGTGTAAATGGTACCGACGGTGGTGATATTGTAATACAAAATTCAGCAGTGAATGATAATATTGAAGCAAGTGGAGGTTCCGGTGCAAATGGTGCAGCTTCTTCAGGTCTTGGTGTGGCAGGAGGTTCGGGAGGTAACGGAGGAAATGGGGGGAGTATCAGACTCATACACACAGATGCTCTAGGTGTAGGTATTTATCTTACTGGTGGTAATGGTGGAGATGGTGCTCAAGGTGGATACGGTGATGCAGGAACTAATGGTCAAAATGGTAGTGGTGGAGATAGCTGTCTGTCAGGAAATACTGTCGGTGACGGGGGTGCTGGAAACTCTGGTGGCAACGGTAGTAATGGTCAAGATGGTGGTGCTGGAGGAAATGGAGGCAATGCTGGTAATGGGGGGCACTTTTATCTATCCCAAGGCACAAATTATGGTTCAAGTTTTGGAATGAGTCATTTTGAGGCTGGTAGTGCTGGTAGTGGAGCTTCGGGTGGTACCGGTGGAGCTGGTGGTGCCCACGGGGGTGGAGGATCCGGAGGCACTCCTTGTTGCGATACGAATGATCCAGAGAATGTTGTTTGTGGAAATTCTGGTGCAAGTGGTGCGGACGGGACAGACGGAGTATCGGGCACAAATGGTGCAAATGGTGGAGCCGGAGCATCGGGGACTGTGGGTGATTCAAATAACTTTATTGACACGACAGCACCTGTTGTATCAATCACAGCACCATTAGACAGCGCAACTGTTTCAGGATCTGTAGATATTGCTGCTGATGCATCTGATGATTCCGCTACAGTTGCTGGTCTGCAGTTTATGATCAGTGTTGATGGTGGTAACAGTTATTCAAACCTTGGAAGCGAAATAACTTCTTCACCATACACAATATCTTGGAGTAGTGGGGATTATGCAGACGGTGTATATTATCTCAAAGCCGTTGCACGAGATGATGCAGGCAATTTGGGTGAAAATGCGCTATCGGTGACTGTTAGTAATACAACTACTCATCCAGGATGTACAGATCTATACGCAATAAATTACGACCCTTCTGCAACAGACGATGATGGATCTTGTTTATATCTTCCAACAACTCCAGGTACTCCAACCCTTACGGACGAAAGTGATACAGGTATTTTGGGAGATAATATTACAAGTAGTAGCACTCCGACAGTTACGGTAAGTTGTGTGTCCGATGATTCTGTCACACTTTATGCTGATGGTTCGCTTTTGGTGACCCAAACTTGCGTTGATAGTATTGCAACTTTTCATCCTTTACTAGTATCTGATGGTAATTATTCACTTACTGCAATACAATCGAATGCTAATGGAGACTCTGTCGAAAGCGAAGCTTTGAATTTAACAATAGATGCGCATACACCTGACACTCCGGACACCGCACCAGATCTTTATGTCGGCAGTGATACTGGGTTATCAGATACTGATAACATAACCAATTTTGGTTCACTGACATTCGAAGGACCTTGTACTGACGGTGATATTATTACTTTGTATAATGATGGTGTTGTAACTGGGAGTCCCCAGACTTGTGCCGGCAGCCTTTTTTCAATAATAAGTGATGCAACAGCTGATGGTGTAAATTTATTTAAATACAAGGCATCAACTGTTGCTGGCAAATCTTCTGGTTTTTCTCCAGCCCTTTCTGTGACGGTTGATACCACATCCCCAAACACTCCCAGTATTCCAGACCTCGCTCCTGGCTCAGACACTGGTGTTTCAAATACTGATAACATAACTTCAAATACGAATCCAACACTTACGGTGTCTTGTGATGAAGCGGGTGATACAGTTTCCATGTATGACAGTGGTACGGGACTAGATACTTCCACTTGTGATGGATCGTCTGCTGTGTTTAATCTTTCTTTTGCAGAAGGTGCTCATTATTTGACTGCACAACAATCAGATCTTGCCGGGAACTCAAGTGCACTTTCTGATTCGATGACTCTAACAATTCAAACAACGCCTTTGTTTGTGACAAATGTCACATCAAACACTCCAGATGGAACCTACAAAACTGGAGATGCGATTAATATTCAGGTTCAATTCAACGGGAATGTAATTCTGACTGGTGATTCTGTATTGAGGTTTGATGGCGCTCAAAATGTGTATGCTAGTTCTGGATCTATAACTAACATTTTGTCATATCTATATATTGTACAACCAGGATATAGTTCATCGGATTTTGATTACGATACAACAGAGTCACTTTCCGGTAATATAAAAGATGAGGCTGGTAATGATGTAACACTTACACTTCCTGCCCCAGGTGACGAAGGGTCTCTTAGTTATAATAAAGATTTGGTGATAGACGGTGTCGCACCCTCCACCCCCTCTTCTGCACCAAACTTGGACTCTTCAAGTGATACCGGCATTTCATCAACCGATAATATAACGAGCGACACAACGCCGACATTTACTGGAACATGTACTGATATTCAGGTCAATCTGTATGTAGATGAAACATTAAATAATTATATTGGATGTAATGCAGGTAATTTTACAATTACAAGCACGACTTTAAGTGATGGAGTACATACTGTCACATACAAGGAGGTAGATTCTGTAGGTAATGAAAGTGGGGCATCGCCTGCACTTACGGTGACTATCGACACCACCTCTCCCCAAATCTCCTCCATCGCATCATCAACCACTACAACAACCGCAAATATCTCCTGGTCCACCCCTGACGAATCCTCCAATTCGAAAGTCTCCTACGGGACAGTAAGTGGTACATATATATCCGAAGTGAATGATGCATCATTTAACACTTCACACTCGATCGATCTCTCAGGACTTTCTTCAAACACACAATACTACTTCGTCGCAGTCTCAACTGATACAGCGGGAAGCATCTCAACATCAACTGAACAGACATTTACCACAACAGCGAGTGGCACACCAGACACCACCCCTCCCCAAATTTCTTCTGCAACAGTGAGCGGTAACAAACTCGTAGTTACCTTGAACGAACCCATCCTCTCAAACAGTCCAAGTCTCTACAACTACCTCATAGGCATAAATACAGGAGGAGAATATCCTCAAGCGGTGAGTCCTGTGGTAAGTGGCAACACAATCACTTTCACACTCAATGAATCAGTTATATCAAGTGATATCATCACTCTTAATTATGCGAATGCAAATGACCCACATACAAAAGATCTTGCAGGCAATGACTTACAACCCGTCTCAGGTGTCACTGTAACAAACACAACTCCCGTACCAAGTTCAGGTGGAGGTACCTACAACTCAAACTTCACTAACATTCTCTCAAGTGGTGGAGGTTCACCTGTTCCAAACATCCTCATTCTTCAAACTCCTACAGCAACCTCTACTCCAACAGTTACTCCACCATCTACACCTGCAACCAACCCATTATCTTCTACATTTACTTTCACTAAAACTGCAATACTCGGCAACACCTCTCCCGAAATCAAAAACCTCCAAATCTTCCTTAATGCACAAGGATACATTGTTGCAAAGACAGGAGCAGGTTCCCCAGGAAAAGAGACGACAAAGTTTGGACCTGCTACCAAAGTTGCTCTCATTAAATTCCAGAAGGATCATCATATCAAACCTGCTTCAGGATATTTTGGACCGGTGACAAAGACGTTCATAAATGCAATGCTAAAAGGGAAATAATTTAAATGTAGCGCAACCGAAGGTTGCACTGCATTTTGTATTTCAAAGATCCTCACGTGTTTAATTTCCACTTTTAATGTATATTATGGCAATATGAAAAACTTTTGGAAAAATCTCAAAAAACCAATCATGGTCTTGGCTCCTATGGCTGATGTCACGGATGTGTCTTTTCGATATGTGATCGCAAAATACGGCAAGCCATCTGTGATGTGGACTGAATTCGTCTCCGCAGACGGGCTTGTGCTCGCTCCAGAGGCGGGGAAGCAGAAGCTTCTGAAAGACTTGTTGTATTCAGAGATCGAACGACCGATCGTGGCGCAGCTCTTCTCTTCAAAACCTGAGAATATGGAAAAGGCATGTAAGCTTGTACGAGAACTCGGATTTGATGGAGTAGATATCAATATGGGTTGTCCAGACAAATCGATCGAACGACAAGGGTGTGGCTCGGCGATGATCAAAAATCCATCACTTGCAAAAGAAGTTATCGCAGCTGCCAAAAGAGGAGCAGGTGATATGCCTGTGTCAGTGAAGACTCGTCTCGGATACAATACTGATGAATTAGAAGCATGGCTACCAATACTTTTGTCTGCTGAACCTGCAGTTATCACGATCCATGCAAGAACTAGAAAGGAGATGAGTAAAGTTCCGGCTCGATGGGAGAGAATAAAGCGAGCCGTAGAGATACGAGACGAGCTCAAATCAGAAACCCTTATTTTTGGAAATGGGGATGTTGAAGATGTTGCAGCTGCGAGAAAAAAAGTCGAAGAAACTGGTGCAGATGGAGTAATGATTGGCCGTGGAATATTCGGTAACCCTTTTCTTTTTAGTGAAAGGGCAGATGTGACACCACAAGAAAGATTGAATGCGCTTTTGGAACACACAAAAATCTACAACGAAAAACTTGGAGGAACAAAAAGCTTTCATATAATGAAAAAGCATTTCAAATCCTATTTAAAACAAATCCCTGATTCAAAAGAGCTTTGTGCTGCACTCATGAATACAGAAAACGCAGGGGAAGTGGAGGTTTTGATAAATGAATTTTTAAAATTAAATTCTAAAAGTTTGAATTCTTAACTAAAAAACTGCAACAATTTCTACAGCCTTAGAAATTGTTGCAGTTTTTTAAATCTTTAAATGTCCCATAGTTCACCTTAAGGTGAACTATGGATGGGGTGTGGATAGCTATTTGCGTTCTCGTGCGTGGGGAGTATTATTTATCTTAATGCAATCGCTTGTTCCTTGATTTCTTCGTCCCACGAAGGCTTTTCGGTAACATGTGTGCGCAGCGCTACAACATCAACAAACACTGGTTAAACATCCGCATCCTCATCATGAAAACTCGCATCCTCACCTGCATCATCGGCGCCGCTCAAATGGCTGGCAACGCACTCACTGGCATCTTCTCCGCCACCAACGCCGGCCGCCCGAACGCCCCTGCCCCTGCCTTCTAAAGGCGAAGAAACACGTGACCTTATGTGGGTCTCATCAAATAACGGCGCACTTCCTCGGGGGGTGCGTCGTTTTCGTTTGCTTAAATTTATTGCAATCCTTCCATTCTCGTGCCATAATTTTATCCCAGAACATGTCCTTCACAATTCATGTTCAACTCCACCCAGCAGCCAACAACCAGACTATGAAATTCTCATCCCGTAGTAAGAATCGGGGGTTCACACGCGTTGAACTCCTTGTATGCATCTGTCTTATTTCATGTTTTGCGGCTTTAACCTACGCATCCATCCACAATGATGATCCGAATCCAAGGGTCTCACGAGCGTGCGCTGTGCGGGTTCTCACAACATATGCATCTGCAAGAACATATGGAGTCGAGTTTAAGGCTAAAACTCCTGGAGGAATCATTCAGGAGTTGGTCAGAGGAGTGAAATCTCCTGATCGTCGAAGATCCTTTTCGATTCCTCTTGATCCAGAGCATGCTGGAAGCTGCTCAAGACTCCTCTATATGGAAAAAGGTGAACTCCGACTTATAGAGAGTGATTGATGAATGAATTGTGTGAGCTCATACACTTCGGTGTACGAGCTCATTTTTTATAAATACTGAATCTCTGTTATAATATCGCAATGAATCAGAATCAAACTTTATATCGTAAATATCGTCCAAGCAAATTCGACGAAGTGATCGGACAGGATGCAGTTGTAGGAGCACTTCAAAATTCTTTGAAGTCAGGCAAGATTGCTCATGCGTATATATTTGCAGGTACTCGTGGAACAGGAAAGACTAGTATCGCAAGAATCTTTGCAGATGCGCTTGGGGTGACCGGGAATGATCTCTATGAAATAGATGCCGCGTCAAACAGAGGTATTGATGACATTCGTGCGATCAAAGAGGCGGTCAACACTATGCCATTTGATTCAAAATATAAAATATATATTTTAGATGAGGCACACATGCTCTCTAGAGATGCGTGGAATGCGCTTCTAAAGACTCTGGAAGAGCCGCCAGCGCACATTATATTCATACTCGCTACTACAGAAATGGAGAAGATTCCGGATACTATCATTTCTCGATCAGAACTCTACCGATTCCGAAAACCAGATCAAAGTGTCCTCAAAGAGGTGATCTCTCGGACAGCAAAAAAGGAAGGATACGATATTGAAGATGAGGCTGCTGACGTCCTGGCACTCACTGCTGACGGATCGTTTCGTGATGCGCATGGAGCGCTCCAAAAAGTAATCTCTGGTATTACAAGTAAAACAATATCACTTCAAAGTGTTGAAGATATTTCAGGGGTTCCAAAATCTGGGCTTGTGAACGATCTTATTCAAGCAATAAACGTCAAAGATATTTCAAAAGCTCTTGATGTCATCTCAAATATAAGAAAGGATAATCTCGATATTAAAGCATTTCTCAAGATGGTGCTTGAAAAGATTCGTGCCATAATGCTCGTTCGTATTTCAAAAGAATTTGATGATACGCAAAAGGCGACTTTGACCAAAGAGACATATGAATTTATCAAATCTCATAGTGATAAAAAAGGGAAGGATACAAATATCAATTCTGAGGCGCTTCTGAAGCTCCTTGATGTGTATGACAAGGTGAGCTACTCTTCATTACCTGAAATAGTATTAGAAGCTACTCTCATACAAGTTGTAAGTGGGGAGTAGAAAGTAAATGAGGATAAAAAGAAAATGCACCGCAGCGTAGCTGCGGTGCATTTTCTTTTTATTATTTCTTCTCAGCTTTAGGCTTCTTTGGCTTCTTCTTATCTTTCTTCTGTGAATTATCTCCTTTTCCCATATATTTATTTTTTACCCGCTAAAGTTTTGATTGACGCATTAGACAAAGTCTAATGCAGAAAAACAAAGTTTTTCATCAATCAAAATTTTCTCGGGTGAATTTAAAACTTATAATATATAAATTATATCATATTACTTTTTCAATTTCTGCAACAATCCCCAAATGGTCACTTACCCCACTTACTAATTTTACATTTGTCACTTTGTATTCAGAAGTTGTAAAGAGGCAGTCAATAACATAGGGCATAAATCCTGCACGATGTATCTTTTCGTCGATCGTTGTTACAGCGTCCTTTGGTATATTATCTTTATAATCTTTTGCAAGAGAATCAAAGAGTTCTGTTCCTCGAGGGCAATTAGTATCTCCTGAAAGGATAAAATCTTTTTTGTTCTTAAGTATTGCGTCCATCTTTTTGAAACACTCTCTTTGAAAATCTGATACTTTACTTCCTGGGTAATTAACAGGGAAGTGAGTTGTCATAAAGTTAAAAATTTGATCATTATGTACTATTTCTGCCGACAAAAGGGAACAATGTGCATCGCTCATAGGGAAAGAAAAACTATTGGCATTAGTTACCTCTTGCACTGATTTTAAATAAGATTCAATATTATGTGCAACAATCTCTGTTTTGCAGAATATTGCGGTACCTATGGTACGGCCATTAATGATATAGAGTGGGGCATATACTCCATATATAGAATATTTTGACTTGAATTTTTCAAACTCATTCTCAAAAATCTCTTGCATAGTAATAACATCAGGATTCTCTCGAGAGATAAAGTCATAAACAAGATCAAAATGTTTATCTCCTTCAATATTTATTTGTATTAATTTCATTTGAGCACTTTAGCATAAAATGAATTGAGGAGAAAGTGATAAACAAAAAACCCAGCCGCATTGCGGCTGAGTTTTGATAAGAGATTATTTGATTTTCAAACTCTTTCTGATTGCATCAAACTGTTGGAGGAGTGCTGATCGATCGAACTCTTTGACTGCTCCTTCAGGATAGTTCTGGATAGCTCCATAGTGGATAAAATATCTGACTGCGATACAAGGCTTAGAATCTTTAATTGCATATACTGTTTCCTCATATCTATTACCAGCGCCTGCGTCTTGTGTAGAGTTTACAGAATATGTCACACCGTTCTCTGTGACTGTGTCAGGTGCCTGTGGAGCAGATTCAAAAAATCTTTCTGCAGTACAAGAATCCGCATCAGGAATTGATTCGACTGAAACATATGAATCAGTGCTCAAATTTGTACCCTTAGCAAGACTTGCGGGAATTGTATACTTTGTACCGCTTATGCTTCGAGTTGGGGAGATATTGTATGAATATTTCTCGTCAATTGTAAAATCTTTTGGTACAGAAACAGAGAATGACTGTGTCGGATTTGTATAAACTGGAGTATTGCTATCAGTGACAACAGGGGCTACCGTGTCATCTTTTTTGAAAATAAAAATAAGGCCAATAATAATGATTAATAATCCTATGATTGTGTATGTTTTTTTCATATTTATATTATACCACTCTGATTTTTAGGGTGGTAGGGTAATGTGGTGATTATGCGCGATGTCGACATGTCATGAAAATATAATAGTATTATTGACTTTTTGTCAAAAAAATGTTATTAAATAACAAAAGTGCTCTTCAAAAATTAGTGCACAAAATCTCAATTCACAATCTCAACCGTACCCAAACTCAAAGATGAACACCACTGCATTCCCACTACTTCAAAATCACGAAACCACTAGAAGGTATGTTATGGAGAGCATGCACAAGATGTGCCTGCGACTTCTTCTAGAAGCCACTGATTCTCAGAGGATCATGCACCTTACCAAACTGACACTCGACATTTGCATTGCAAATCTCAGTCATTGGATGACCCAGGGTTTCGTGACCCATATCCCTCATGCTCGCGAACTTGTTCAGATTGTTCTTGATCGGGCGCTCAGTTCGGACAGTGCTATTGCTGGTCAAGAGTATTTGGCCGAAGCGATCGAGGTTGCAAAAACCGGAGCCAATGTTCTCGTTGTCCAAAACCATCGCTCGGGTGCCGACACTGGCGTTTTTGAAATGCTCATCAAGAGGTCGTTTGGTGATGATACAACACGGGGCTGGGCTTATATGTCTGGCCACATCGTCAACGTCTTTTTGGCGCCGATGGTGTTCAGCACATCGCTTGACCGCTACCAGATCTACTCGGTCAAAAACCAAACTGGAACTGGTGTTATCGAGCAGATTACCGCCGAACTCAAAGGTGAAATGGTCATGCAGAATATGCGTGCCATGACTGCTCTTGTGGAGCGGACAAAACAGGGAGGACAGTTTACTGTTCTTTATCCTGAAGGTGGTCGCGGTGAAGGCTGTCTCAAACAAGGTGAAGCAAAAACTTCCTGCATTCCGAAACTGATTAGCGGCAGGACAGATAAACCATTCTATATTCTGCCCACCTTTGTGAGCGGCGCCACCAATCTCTTGCCAGTCAGGCGAGGTCCCAATGAATACAACCAAGTATTTGACTCGGTAGAGCGTGGTCAAGCAAATCTGCGAATTGGGCAAATGATCTGCGGGAATACGTTCCTCGATCGTTGTTCATATAATGATCGAATCATTGCGGATGGAATGATGCTGCTCATTGCGGCTCTGGCTCCAAATGTTGCAGAAAAGGGCCCCTATGGTACCGCTCGAATGGAGGAACTTGCGGGTCGGCTCATTGGTTGATTGGGTTGTTTGGTTGCACTAAATCAGGACACAGACACGAAAGGTTCATCCTTCCGTGTCTGTTTTTTATATTCATTTTTTATGCTATCCCTATGGTCCTAAAAGTGTTTTGATTCCTTTGGTGAGGAAATAAAATTAAAATGAATCTTTGATTTTTTGATCAAAAAAAGGTATTCTATGCCTACTATAAATAGTATTTATGGACGTTGGGGAATCGTCTAATGGTAGGACATGTGCCTTTGGCGCATAGTATCTAGGTTCGAGTCCTAGTTCCCCAGTCAACACGTGCGCACGAGTTTGTCAAGGGTCTCGAGCCTGATAACTTCGCTCGAAATCGGTTCGAGTCTTAAACAAGCAGTTTTGGAAACAAAGGTTATCCCGCACGAGATGCGTCGATAATTAAGTAGAACAACTATCCCGATATAGCATACCTGCTGAGAGCAGTAGCCAAAACTAAAAAACACCCGAAGAGGGTGTTTTTTAGTTTTGAGGTGGTCCTTTAAAAATGCTTTTAACTACTCTATATTCATGCCATGTCAGAACAACAAGTAATACATCAAAAAGTGTCAGTAAAACAAAACCAAGTGAATATACGTAGGTTAATTGATAAACCTGGTATGCAATAAATATAAAAAGTGTAACGATCGTTGCTGGATATGCCCATAGCTTGTTTCGCAGCAAACTTATCACAAGAATTATCTTGATAATTCCATGCGATAGAAGATAAAAAGATGCATAGAGCTGACCGTGCGTAGAAAAATATGGCAGAGCGTGTTGTATATGTGTAGCAACGAAGTCGGTTGGATCCTCAATAAGTTCTCCATGTATCAGAAGTGAAAGGATTGTAGTAACACTTCCTGTAAACAGAAATAGGATACCACCTAAAATCTCTAACAGAGCATTGAAGCCCTTAAGGAACAGGCTTACGATAAATACTCGATGGACATATTTCTCCTGACTATATTTTTTTAGATTGAACATATTTTAAGAATGTATAAGTTATAGACGCTCCAACGAATGAAAATACTACACTCGCAATAACATCAATCGGATGGTGTACCCCGACATACACTCTTGATATAGCTACAAGAATACTTATACCGAGAAGGATAAAGCTGATCTTTCGATTGAAAAAATATACAACTGCAGTAATTGCAGAAACCATAAGTACATGATCTGAAGGGAATCCATTGTCTGGATCATGCGGTATAAGAGGAGTGAAATGTTCAATGACAAATGGTCGTGGGTCATTATATAATTGCCCCGCTATAAATGCTATTGCATAAATTATAATCACCGATATAAGTCCAAGTAAGACTATTTTCTTTTTTGATTCCCAGGATTGTTTTAAGAAATATACCCCAGCAATTATAAAAGATAGTATAAAAAGGTACTTTGCACCAAATATAAATAGTGGATTGAGGAAATTCTCCATCTAATAACTTTACCATAATTTCGCATTTGCCGCGTACCCTCTATGGTATATAGTTTTAGTATGATAAAAGAAAATAAATCTAAAATTATTGAAGGTCAAGTTTACAGTCTCAAGGATGGTGGAAACTGGAAGAACATTATGGCGACGACAATAGCAAGTGCTCTTGTAAAAATGGTTGTGGAACTGTAGTTAACAAACCGTTCAATGTACAACAAGTAGTATTCTCTTAAACCTGCGACTTGAATAATCCTTCAAAGAAAGAATTTTAGACTTAAGTAACATTTCGTGTTGGTCAAAATAGACAAAAACGCTCTTATATCGAGCCCTTTTGTCTGTTTTGAACATCTTTATACCCACACAACCTTAAATGATCTCTAAAAGAGATCTGCTGTTTT
>JAQBQZ010000006.1 GCA_028286725.1 Candidatus Tayloriibacteriota bacterium | reverse complement strand
AAAACAGCAGATCTCTTTTAGAGATCATTTAAGGTTGTGTGGGTATAAAGATGTTCAAAACAGACAAAAGGGCTCGATATAAGAGCGTTTTTGTCTATTTTGACCAACACGAAATGTTACTTAAGTCCAAAGCGTGGGTGTACCTTTTAGTCGATTGTATCTAACAAGAATATCCTGGATTGCTATCATGAATGCATTGCCAATATGCATTGGTCCACTCGCATTTGGGGGAACCAGGAAAATAGAAAAAGGTTTTTTCCCTGGTTCGATTTTGGGTGTGAATAAAGTGTGTTGGTCCCAAAAATTCACAATTTCGTTCTCACTTTTTTTATGATTATAGAGTTCGTCCATGCTCATGTGAAAGCATAGCACAATACAATTAGGCTTTACAAATTGATGTTTACATAACTTTTCTAATCACTTATGATACGTCTATGTCTCAAAAATTTCAAAAGAAAAAAGAAGATTTTGTTTGTGAGCACTGCGGTGCAAATGTGGTAGGGAACGGTTTCACAAATCATTGTCCAAAGTGTCTTTATTCAAAACATGTTGATATCTTTCCTGGCGATAGGGAAGCTAATTGTGGCGGTATGATGCCGTTAATCAAACTTGAATCTGTGAATAACGCTTATATATTAACGCATCGATGTGTGAAATGTGGGTATGAGAAACGAAATAAGATGAGTGAGGGAGATGATTTCGATGCGGCGCTCAAGGCTGTGAAACGGACTGATTAACTAAAAGGTAAGTTTCAGGGTTTAGGAGGGGAAACTAAATACAAAACTCTGCATCTAAAGATGCAGAGTTTTGTATTTAGTGTTCTTTGTCCTTTACGTTTTACTTTAGTTTCCAAGCAGGGTATTTGCAAGAATCGGCAGTGTTGTTTTTTCAAAATTGTCCGCTTCGTCTCTCGCATTTGAAATAAGCGAATCGAGATTTTTGCCTGAATTATTTTGGATACTTTTTCTTATGTAAGAGAGGGTAATCGCTTGGATATTTTTTTGTCCTGTTTGATTGTCAATTGTGGTCGCAGCGATGAGTCCTTCGAGATTGCTCTGCTCATCAACAACGGCTCCTCCTGATGAGCCGTGTTCAGCGACACTTGTTGGACCTGTATTTATGACATCAACTGTGCCACCAGAGAAGCTTGAGATATTGGTCACCGTTGTTGGTTTTGTAAGTTCATAAAGTGCGCTGTCGAGGATTCGAACATCACTAAATCCTGCGGGGTATCCAGCGACAAAAATGTTTTGGTTTTGTGATAGAGAGCTACTTGCAGGATTCAAATATGCGAGTGGGATATTCGGCGCATCGTTTCGTACTCGATCTGTGATGACGAGAAGCGCATAATCATTCTCTCCAGTACCTGTCAGAGTTGAGAGTGATAAATTATTTTTGTTGGCATTCACCCAAACGCTCGGAAGGTAGACGAGCTTTGCTCGATAAGATGAGACGGCGGGTGAACCTGTTCTAATGTAGCAATTTGTACTCCCCCCATTTTCTGCGAGAAGAAAATATTCGGCGACGTGTGCATTCGTGAGGATGACTCCGCTACTATCGATGACGACTCCGCTTCCTGTTACCTTCTGAATTTTGTTTCCGAGAATTCGGGAGCAATAAATATTAACTACTGCTTGTTTTATTTTGTCTTCAACAGAAAGGTTCGCAGTTTCCTTTTTTATTTCTATCTCTGTTTTTGGTGGATCAATTTCGTTAACAATATTTTTGATCTCATTTTTTATTGTCTCTTTTATTTGAACTGGAGCAGGGTAGTAGGTTGGTTGAACTTTGGGTGCAGTTTGAACGGGAGGTGCCACGACAACTTTTGGTTTTGCTGCCGGGGTCGTAATTTTTATATTTTTATTTTTTGATTGAGTCGGTGTTGGATTGTTTTTTGCAGCTACTTTTATATCATTTTTATTTTGACTTTCATCTTCGAGGGTCTGGATAGAGATCATGTTTTTTTCTACATCAGTTGTAGTTGCATCAAGCGGTTGTGTTTCAGTTGATACTACTTCCTGTTTGATTTGCGGCGGGAGAAGATATGAGTACTCAGAAATATTCCATCCGAGAAATGTCATTATAGAGACGATGAGTCCTCCGAGAGATTTTGCTAAGCTAGGCGCCATCTCGGTTAGAAAAGATTAGCAATTACTGATAAGAATATTTTGTTTATTTTGTTCATGAAAACTAATTTACTAAATTTGTAGGCGATTTGCTTTTCTAACGGGACCCTGTTGGATACTATTATATCTTATTTAGCATTCTATGGGATACTTACAAACTCATAATTTCTAAGTAGTTCGGAGGTAGGGTTTGTAGTCGTATATTTATACGATGAAAAACTCGTACCGAGGAAATTATGGGTTCCTGAAAGGCGAATGAAAATTATTTTAAGTTTTTAGACATTTTCATGAGTGTATGTATTCCATGTTGAATAAGTGGTTATAATTTGCTATAGTGGTTTGGTAAGGAAGTTTTGACAGCAAAATAAGCGGGACTAGTTTAATGGTAGAATAAGAGTTTTCCAAACTTTTGGTGGGAGTTCGATTCTCCCGTCCCGCACCAAGGAGCAAAGCGACGCGTGTGCGGACAGCAGGACAACTGCTTGTCCTGCGTGGGAGAATCGAAAGGCTTTTCATTATCGAATGAGTGAAACGAAATGAGATTGAAAAGCACCTGCCGATGTAATCGGAGATTCTCTCGTCGCCTAAATTAAAATAAATAAAAATGAGTTTCGAAAATCCTATCAGTGAAAATAACAGAGATAACGACCCGATGGTAGAGCCTGAGGTTTTTGAGCTAGATCAAGCACCAATAATAAATGAAGAAGCTCCGTCGGATATTCGTCTAACTCCAGAAGCATCAAGAGAACTTGGCGACATGGCCAGAGCAATTCGAGAAAAAGGTTTGGATGATTAGTATTTAAGTACTCAAGTAGTAAAAATTACACAAACAAAAAATCTCTCATCACTGAGAGATTTTTTGTATAAGTGCGAAAAAATATTATTTAACTGCGTCTTTGAGAGCTTTTGCTGCTCGAAACTTTGGTACCTTTGTTGCTGCAACTTTTACAGACTCTCCAGTACGAGGGTTTCTCGCCATTCGAGCTGCTCTTGCCTTAACAGAAAAGATTCCAAGACCTGCGATTGAAACTTCGTTACCTTTTTTCAAAGATTTTACGATTGATTCAATAACTGTATCAACTACAGACTCAGCCTGAACTTTTGTTCCCTGAAGTAGAGCGTGAACTGCATCTACGATTCCTTGCTTGTTCATAAATTAAAAAATTATTTTTATTAAGTAATTACGACCTATCTCTTTCAATAACCATTATATACCAATAGTTTTCTATATCCAAATATTGACAAGTAAGTATTTATATAATTTGATTTTACTTCTTGTTCTGTACAATTTATAACAATTGCTACATATTTTGAGTTTCGAATCAAAAATTAGGGATCAAAAATAAAAAAGAAGATATGGTGTTTATCATAAAAAATAGTGCTGCACTCAAGAGTGCGGCACTATTTTTAATTTTTGCTTTAATATCTTTGATTTATCTCGCTATTTCCACTATCTTATTCTCTCTTATGACTGTAACTCTGATCTCTCCTGGGTATTTGAGCTCACTTTCGATCTTGACTGCGATATCTCGAGCCATATTTGTCGCTTCAAGGTCACTTATCTCATTTGGCCTTACAAATACTCGGATTTCTCGTCCTGCCTGAAGAGCGTAACACTTGTCTACACCCTTGAATCCATTGGCAATCGCTTCGAGGTCTGCGAGTCTCTTGATGTAGTTTTCCACACTGTCTCGTCGAGCCCCTGGTCTTGAACCTGAGATCGAGTCGGCAGCTTGAACGATTCGCGATTCGAGTGTTTCGTATGGATATTCCTCGTGGTGAGCTTCCATCGCCTTTACGATCATTTCATTTGCTCCAAACTTTTGAAGAATTCGTCGGCCAATTTCAACGTGAGTTCCTTGTACTTCATGATCAAGAGCTTTTCCGATGTCATGTGTAAGCGCTCCTGCTTTTGCAACCGCAACGTCTGCTCCGAGTTCTTGAGCTATCATTCCAGCGATATGCGTCATCTCAATTGAGTGCTGAAGCACGTTCTGTCCGTAACTTGTTCGGAAATAAAGTCGTCCAAGGATCGCCAGGATTCGAGGATCGAGATTGAATACTCCACACTCGAGCGCCGCTTGTTCACCCTTCTCCTTTATTATTTTATTGATATCGAGTTTCGCTTTCTCAACTTCCTTTTCGATCTTTGCTGGCTGGATTCGTCCATCAAGGAGTAAGCTTTCGAGCGCAAGCTTTGCAACTGCTCGTCGCACAGGATCAAAACAAGAAATAGTGATCGCACCTGGTGTATCATCAATGATCACTTCAACACCTGTCTCTCGTTCAAATGCTTTGATGTTTCGTCCTTCCTTTCCAATTATTTTTCCTTTGAGTTCATCAGACTGGATCGGCACAGATGTGATGAAGATGTCAGGACTTACAGAGTTTGCGAGTCTTTGGATAGACATTGTAAGGATTTCTCGCGCTTTTCGCTCAAGGTTCTCATTACCGTTCATCTCAAGTTTCTTCATTCGAACTAGGAGATCTTCTTCTGCCTTTTGTTCAACATTTGCAATAAGTCTCTGTCTTGCTTCATCTTCTGTGAGCCGTGCAACTTTCTGAAGCTCTTCGAGCTTCTGGTTCTCCATTGCGTCTATTTTCTCCTTTTTGTCTCGGAGTTCCTGAATTCTTTGCTTCATTGCTTCGACTTCTTTGTCGATATCAGTCTGTCTTTTGTCGAGGAGGTCTTCTTTTGAAATAAGTCTATCCTCAGTCTTCTTGATCTTGTCTTCCTTTTCTTTTAATTCTTCTCGAACACCTTTGAGAACTTCTGCTGCTTCCTCTTCAGCTTTGAGTGTAATCTTCTTTGCCTCCTCACTCGCCTTGAGTGTTACCTCCTTTATATAATGTTCTGCTGTACCTTTCTTACTTAATGCGATGAGCATTCGGAGTACATATCCGACTGCTATTCCTACAATTCCCGCGACCGCGAGAAGTGTGAATACTAATTTTAATGACATAAAAGCGATTTAGTTCGCTTTCGAAACTTTTATTCTCTTACGAATTGATTTGCGAATTTTTGAAGTTGCATGGTACGGATAATCGGTTTGGGGATATAAGTGAATTCAGTGTCGGAAACAAACATTTTTATTAAATGTTAATGAATACAATATACCTCTAAAGCGAGTTTTTGTAAATGTCAAGGGATGTTTGACTTTGTGAGCATATTATGGTAGTATGTAAACGATTATGAGTAATACAACCCGCTCGACTGAGAGGTCTTACCTCTTGTTCTTTGAGATCTTTGCCGTCATGACGGCTCTCATTGCGGTGACGGTTATCTACTGTCATCATTCTGGTTTGACTGCGTTTGCTGCAGCCAGAATCTTCAAGGTTATCATCTATACCTTTCTCTCTACTGCCATAATGAGGGCAAATGCGAGAAGGGCCACATGCTCGTGGCCCCGGAGAAATGATCTCATCATTTAAGCCAACCCCCCGCTCAGACGCAAGTCTGTTGCGGGGTGCTTTCGTTATATAAATTTAAAATAGCAGCGCACCCATCGGGTGCGCTGCTATTTTAATTGTTCACTTGAATACTTGAAACTTGTTAACTTTACAGTACCTTATCTATAATCCCATACTTCTTTGCTTCATCTGACTGGAGGAAGAAATCTCGATCCACATCCTTTTCGATCTTTGAGAGAGTTTGTCCTGTTGTCTTTGCGAGGATTTTGTTTAGGATATCTCGGTTTTTGATGATCCGCTTTGCACTGATCTCAATATCTGATGCCTGGCCTTCTGCTCCTCCGTGTGGCTGATGGATCATGATTTCACTATTTGGAAGCGCATATCTCTTGCCTTTTGCACCTGATGCGAGGATAACTGCACCCATAGATGCTGCGAGTCCTACGCAAACAGTCGAGACATCGTTCTTTATATTGTTCATTGTGTCGATGATTGCGAGTCCTGATGTGACATGTCCTCCAGGAGAGTTTACATAGAGAGTAATATCTTTCTTCGGGTCTTCTGATTGAAGGAAAAGAAGCTGGGCAATAATGATATTTGCTACTCCGTCATCAATAGGTCCTCCAAGGAAAATAATGTTTTCTTTGAGGAGTCGTGAGTAGATGTCGTATGCTCGCTCACCCATATTTGTTTTTTCAATAACTGTTGGAATTAGGTATGACATATATATAGTATGTTAGGAATAATAGGGATACTTTAACATACTTGAGCTTTGTTTTCTATGGAAATAAAAAAGCGACAAGTTCAGAGTGTGAACATTGTCGCCGTAGTAATGATTGATCAGGTGGACTGCATTCCGATGCACAGATCTTCTCGGTAACCATGAAGGGCCACTTGAATGGCAATGACAGTCATTTCACCAATACCTCGTCTTCGTCTCAAATTCGTGACACTTAATTCGAGTAGTCTTCCAATTGTGTGAACGTTGTTTCGGGACAGACAGTTTTTGTAAACTGTCTGAAGTTCCAAAGACTCGATCGGCTCATCCTTTAACTTTTTGCTCACTCGAGGTACTGGCGCACCTCCACTTCTGTCGGTTGTTACCTGACGTAAAAGAGCGGTTTTCATAATGAGAATTATGCCATAGGCATCGACAACGTCAAGCATTTTTATTGCAAATATCTGAAAGAAGAGTAGATTATAGGTCATGAGTAAAAAACTAAAGATTGTCGAACTCGGGGACAAGATACTTCGCACAAAGGCGAAGGCAGTTTCAGTGAAGGGTATCAAGAGCAAGAAGTTTCAGGGCTTAATCGATAATATGATCAAAACCTGTGATCTAAATGACGGGGTAGGAATTGCTGCTCCACAAGTAAACGAAGGGTTACGACTATTTATCCTTTGGAGTAAGTCAAACAAAAGATATAAAAAAGTTCCATCACTTGGACCGATCGCGATCATTAATCCTCGGATCGTTTCTTCATCAAAGAAAATTACAAAAGCATATGAAGGGTGTCTTTCGATCCCAGGTATCAGAGGACTTGTACCGAGACACAAAAGTATCGATGTGGAATTCATTACTCGGGAAGGGGAGGAGCTACAGATTACTCTTGAAGATTTTCCTGCACGAATATTCCAGCATGAGTATGATCATCTAAATGGAATCGTATTTTTGGATAGGACAGATCCTAAAGACCTTGTGACTGAAAAGGAATATCAAAGAATTTTGAAAATGTAAAAATAATTAAATAAAAATAACGGACAAGAATATTTCATCTTGTCCGCCAAAGTTTGAAAACCGACTATTCAATAAAAATATACTGATTTTTGCTCTCGCTCATCAGCGAATAGCCATTATTCAAATAAGAAATGACCTGGCAGTAGAATGATATTGCTGTTGCGAGCAGTAGTTCAAGGTTTGGAGCAGCCTTGTTGCTAAGTAATTGAGTAAGCGTCCTATTGTTTGCTTCGGTAATTCCCATATCTATCTCGATCATTGACGCATCTTTGCGTACTTCATCTTTTGTCCATGATTCTAGAATGGGGAGATGAACCATTTGTTCACTGTACTCATTTCGCATAACAATTTTATTACCTTCTCGCACATGTTGATGGCAAGTAGCGAATCTACTTATTGCTTTGTCGATGAAATCTCCAGGGTTAATTATCCTTATGCAACCAGACTCCTGGACTTCGTTCTTTGAAATTTTCTTTTCACGAACTAATTGCATTAGGTCTGCCCATGCCGGGTGAACATATTTTATTTTCATAATTGAATTGACATTATTTTCAAAGCCCATTACAACTCAATAGAGAGGTAAACAAATGAACATGAATTGTGTAAACTATAATTGAATTATTCGGATATTTGTTACTATATAGTAACTACATATATAAAATATGTTACATATTAAGGTATATTTGTGGTTTATCTAATTTTGTTCGCTCAAAGTAACAAAATATGATATATTGAAGAAATGAATAGGATAGAAGAATTAGAGAAAAACCTGATTAATGTAGGGCTGAGTGAGAAAGAAAGAATTGTCTATATAAGCCTTTTTGAATTGGGTGGTAGAGGGTTTCCTTCAGCCATCGCTAAACAAGCAAAACTCAATAGAAGTACGACATACAAAATACTCACAGCACTCAGTATTAAAGGGCTTGTGAATGATGTTGAGAAGAATAAAAAGGTTTACTATCAGCTCAACAAGCCAGAGAAGCTTCTGAATTATATTGAACATCAAAATAAAGAGTTAAATCAGAAACTGCAGAATCTTAAAAAGATCGCTCCTGATTTGAACTATCTATTTTCCAATCTCTCGCAAGCTCCAAAAGTAGTTTTTTATGAAGGATACAAAGAGGTGAAGCAGATATATTTTGATATGTTGAATTATAAGAATTATGAGATGCTCGCATTCTTTAATGCAAAAGAGTTTGAAGATTATCTAACCCCCGAAGAGATGAAAAAGTTTACATATGGAAAAGAGATAAACAAGATTACTATGAGAGCTATTGTGCCAGCTAATAAATCAGGCAGATCGTTTGCTGAGCAGGTGTATGGATTTATGAAAAGATCGAAGTTATTTCCAGATGTCAGATGTATCCCTGAAAATATGTTTCCTTATGATGGAGAAATAACGATGTATGGTAAAAATAAAGTAGCAATGTTTAAGTTAAATAAGGATAGTATTGATCGGCAAGTGATCGGTGTTGTCATCGAGGATGAAATGATCCACAACATGATGAAAATGATATTTGAGTTAGCTTGGATTGGAGCAGAAGAGCTGGATAAAAAATAAATTAAATCCCCTTCAAGAACTTTTTGATCTCCGGATTTGGTTTTTGCTTCAAAGGTTTTGAAAGACTCCAGACGAGCTCCCATTGCTTGCGAAGCATATCGGCGAACTCTTCGCTTTTTATAATGAATGCGTAGACTTCCTTTTCGGATGAAATGAATGCCACATTGTTTTCGTAGATCCAATATCCCATCGAAAAGTCTATTTGTTTTGGTGCGATGCGAATCTCACGGAGAAATTCATCTCCACCCCCAAGGTAGGGGTGGGTTTTGGTATCGATGATTTGTTTCTCAGGCCAAATAGCTCGAGTGTAGATGTTTCGCTTTATTCTCTCGCGGTTCAGGAATTTGAAATAATCTTTGCCTAAGATCTTGACCATTTTTTCTATTGGCCAAAAACTTTCGGTCTCGATGTTCTTGCGAATGATCAAGTCGTTCAAGACGAATTGCACACCCTCTTTGCCTTCAAAGAATTTGAGCTCGGGTTTTGTGGTCTTACTGCCTGAAAGGGAAGAGACCATCGCATCAACATTATTTTTGATCTCTGTGAGATCTCCAATTTTCTTATCAAGGTTTCTCTTAAGATTTTCTTTGTCGATCGTTCGATAAGTTTTAACACTGTTCTTGTGTATTTCTTCGATGAGATTCTTTTGAAGTAGGCGAGTGATGATGCCGTAGACCGTTGTTCTTTTTGTTGAAGTATTTTTGGCGATGCTCGCGACTGTCTGTTCGCCAGCATTAAGTAGCGTTCCGAATATTGATATCTCGTCTTCGTTGCAATCAAACTGTTTGAGGAGGGTTTTTATATCATTCATAAATATGTCGTATTTGTCGGACTATGACGACAATATATCATTTTTAGCCTCAAATGCAAGAATATCTTCTGGTTACAGAAACACTCACTAACTCATTATTATGCAAACTACGTTCTTTGATTGGATTATTCTTCCTCCAGGTAAAACTGCTATTCTTCGCTTTCCTTTCAAGGGAGAGCTTTCAGAATGTGAATTGCCTCACGGTCTCTCAAACCCCCGACTTGCAACTCCGTCTGAACTTATCGTTGCAAACCAGGGTCGTCCGTTTCCTTGGGGTTATGCTCCAGAGGCGACACCTGATCAAACATCCAAACTCTGGAAAGAGAAGATGATTGGTATCGGTGGACTCATTCACACCGAATGGTTTGTTGCAGAAGGTGGTCGTCGGTACGGTGGTGCATCGAATGTGCCAAAAACCGGACCCGGAGCGCTCCGGCACTATATGTTTCTTGATGGGGGTTTCGAACCTTCCCGCGTGCTTGCGGCAAACGAAGGTTTGGCGATTGTTGCTGAACTTTCGGAGTCGTACAGCGACTATCATGAGATTCAACTTCATGCAGCTGAGCATGTGGTGAAGGATACAGGAGCTATCATCGTTTTCCCTAAAGACGAAAACGGTGTGTATCATGTTGGGTTTGTTGGTAGGTGTATGACTTGTCCCAAGGCGGAACTTGTTTCGCTTCGGGCGGTTAAGACCGCATGCCCAAATCTCAAGATTGAGATGCATCCTGATTGGAAAAACTGGAAGATTGAATAATTTATTACGCTAGGAGTTTCGAAAGAAACTCCTAGTTTTTATTATACGAAATAATGACTTTTGTCTTTTAGAATCAACCTGTCCTTAAGAAGTGAAGCGAGAATTTGTTTGCTTTCTTCTTTCAAATCTTTTCTCTCCACGAGTTTCTTATCAAGGAGATGTTTCTCAATCTCTGTTTCTCGTAACTTGTTATTCAAAAGGAGTTTGAGTACGAAGGAACGTTTCTCACGGAATGATCCTTTGAATGACGATTGTTTCTTGTAGATGGAACTCTGTTTCGCAGGGTCTGTGTCGAGAGTGGATTTGAGAAACGAACCATAATCATAGAGTGCATAGAACCACTCTCGAGGTTTGTCAGTATCTAATGTTGTGTTAATCAGTTCTAATATTTCTTTTTCGGTTATTTTTGTTTTGTGATCTTTGAAAAAGTGATGGATGAAAACAGTACGGATGTTGGTCTCGATAAATGGAGTAGGAACATTGAATGCGAAATTAAGGACAGCTCCTGCGGTCGATTGTCCTATACCAGGAAGACTTTTAAGTGAGTTTAAATCTTTTGGAAACTCGCCCTCGTACTTTTTGTAAATTTCTTTTGCACATTCAAAAAGAAATTTGGCTCGTCTGTTGTATCCGAGTCCTTGCCAGAGATGGAGTACGTCTCGGAGTTCTGCTTTTGCGAGCTTTTCTATTGTAGGGAATTGATCCAGGAATTCTTTGTACTTGGATATCACTCGAACGACTCCGGTCTGCTGAAGCATTATTTCTGACACTAATATATGGTATGGATTGCGTGTTTCTCGCCAAGGGAAATCTCGCCGATTTTTCTTGTGATATTGCCAGACAGTTTTTTGGAAGTTTTTGATCGGTTCTTTCATGAGGATATTGTAGGTGAAAAATAGAAATAAAAAAAGCAGACAAGAATATTTCATCTTGCCTGCCAGGGGTTCAAAGAACTTTTTTATCTCTTCTTCCTTTTTGTCTGCTTACCCACACTCATTTCTTCTTGCCATTTCAGATACTCTTGATGTTGTACCTGAGTTTCAATCCAGCGAGGATGATGTCTGACCCACTCATATGACCATGGGTCAGGGAGTGGATCATCAATCTTCCATTGGAATCCACGATGCTGGTCAGACACAGTGGTCCATCTGCAGCGCATGCCATCAGGGAAGATGTTCTTGAGATGTGCCTTCAGGTTATCCCATCCGCCCTCACGATCATCCTCACGTATAGGGCCATATCCGGGTGGTGATACCCGCATAAAGGCTGTTCCACATTCAGTAAAGTGATTTGGTCCAGATCCATCCTCACAATAATCACCTGGATAATATACCCGCTCACATCTAAATTTGAGGCCAGAATTTACCTCTGCGGGTGGATTTTCGATTTTTGAGACAATTTCACCTCCACCGTGCCGAGGATAATCCTCTTGTTGAATTAATCGATATCCTCTAATCGAAAGTGACTCATAAGAGGTCACTTTGTGGTCGTGATAATTATGAAGCTGGACTTGAAAGTTGAGAGACAGTTCTGCGATGAATGTTTTCATTATAAGTACGATTGTTTGTTGGTTATCTATCTAACTGTTCAAAACTATATAACTCGAAACTATATATGTAAATATGTTTAAACAATTTGACAACACAAAGTAACCTTGATATCGTATATACATGAATAACGAACTCATGAGTGAGAAGGAGAGGGTGGTGTTTGAAGCTCTTGCGAGCTTTGGGCCATCAGCTGTATCCCAAATCGCAAAGGATACGAGTTTGAATCGAACGGCACTTTATCACACGCTCACATTGCTTGAAGAAAAAGGGTTGGTATTGGAGATAAAGAAAAATGACACGACATTATTTCAATCTATTTCAGAAGATGAGTTTGTATTGTGGACCAAGAGAAAGATCAAGACTCTTGAGGATGATGCAACTAAGCTAGTTCAGTCTTTCAAAAAGAAAAAACATCCGGTGCTGCATTCTGGTATTAGATACTTCGAAGGCAAAGAGGCGGTGAAGAAACTGTATGGAGAAACCTGGAGAGAAAATAGTGAAAAGCAAATACTTGCAATCACGGATTATAAAAAAGCGTATGAGACAATGGGTGAATTTTTTGATGAAGATTATTTTCCATACCGAGTAAAGGCTGGAGTGTCAGTCGAGAGTTTGCTCCCAATAGATAAATATGGAAAGAGAGATAAGGGTCGAGCAAAAGAACTTCTTCGTGAAATGAGATTCTCTGATGTATTCAAAGATCTTGGAATTGAGATCAATATTTTTGATGACAAGCTTGCGATCGTCGCTTTTGATAATAAAGAGCCGATGGGAATGATACTTAAGAATAGAATTATTTCAGATGCGTTTCGAAAGATATTTGCTCACTTGTGGCAAAATTCTCGTAAATAATCTAATATACACAAATGCGATTACATAGATTCTATACAAATGAACATTTGGCAGGACAAGATGAGATAACTCTCAGAGATACTGATGCTTTGCATCAGCTTCGTGACGTGTTTCGGCTCGCCAAGGGAGACCGAGTGATATTCTTCAACGGTGACGGATCTGACTATATATATGAAGCACAAATCATTTCTAAAAAAGAGGCTGAATTTAGCTATGTTGAGAAAATTGGAAATATAACACTTTCAAAAAAAGTGACGCTCTTCATGTCACTTATAAAGAAAGATAATTTTGAAACAGTGCTTGAAAAGGCGACGGAACTTGGGGTGACTCACTTTGTTCCTGTTGAAACTGAGCGAACTTTAAGCAAGAATTTGAATATGGAGCGAGCAGAAAGAATTATAAAAGAAGCGAGTGAGCAGTGTGGACGAGGTGATGTGCCAACGATTGGAGAAACTATGGATCTAAAAGATGTACTTGAGGAAAATCCGGATGTGATCATTTTTGATATGAATGGAGAGGACATGAAAAACTATAAACCTGGAGCAGAAGAATCTAAACTGCTTATTGGTCCTGAGGGTGGGTGGAGTGATAAAGAACTGCAGATGTTCAAAGAGTTAAAGGTACAAACATTTAAACTAGGGGATACTGTGCTCCGTGCTGAGACAGCGGCGATTGTGGCGAGTGCAAAAATAATTTTGAATTAAGTAAAAATAAACTCAAACACCTCCCAGCCTCCTCTTTATCCAAAGAGGAGGGGAAATACAAATACATTTTGTTTTTTGGCTAAAAATGTGTATGATAGGCTTCTAATTAATCTATTAGATACACACTATATATATGTATACAATTAAAAAAGTTGAAAAGAAGGAGGGGTCAGAGGTGGAGATCTATCTCGAGATCGCGGTTGAAGCGATTGAAAAGAAATGGTCAAAGGCACTACAGGCTATTAATGACAGTATCAGTATGGATGGTTTCCGAAAGGGGCACATTCCTGAGAAAACACTTATTGAAAAAGTAGGAGAAATCACTGTGCTTGAAGAAGCTGCGGAACTCGCTATTCACGAAGTATACCCAGATGTTCTCAAAGAAAAAGAAATTAAGGCTATTGGTAATCCAAAGGTTGTTATCACAAAGATCGCAAAAGGGTCTCCGCTTGAAGTAACTATCACAACTGCCGTGCTTCCTGAGATAAAACTTGCTGACTATAAAAAGATCGCAAGTAAGGCAAAGACAGAAAAGATTACTCCAGTAACAGAAGATGAATACAATAAAGTGATCGAAGAGCTCAAATCTCATAAATTCCATTCTGAGCATGGACATGATCACGATAACCACGACCATGGCGAAGTTGTTATTGATGATGCTTTTGTGAAAGGTCTTGGAGACTTCAAAGATATGGATGACTTCAAAGCAAAGGTGATGGATAACCTTAAAAAAGAAAAAGAATATAAGGCAAAAGAAAAGGCTCGGATTGATACACTTGAAGCCATCAGAAAAGACTCAAAGGTTGAAGTGCCGAACATTCTTATCGAGAGCGAACTTGATCGAATGTCTAATGAATTCAATCATCACCTTTCTCGAATGGGTGCGACACTTGAACAATATCTCAAGGATACAAAGAAGACTGAAGAAGATATGAGAGTGGAGTGGAAAGACAAGGCAACTGAGCGAGTGCAGAACGAACTCATTCTTCTCGATATTGCGAAGATAGAAAAGATCGATGCAAAAAAAGAAGATATTGAAAGAGAGGCTGATGCAATGGAAGCGCAATATCCTGGAACTCCAAAAGAAAGAATTGAAGCATTCGTTGAAGAGGTACTTATCAAGGAAGAAGTGTTTAAGTTTCTTGAGGAACAAGCTAAATAAATTAAAGATTTGAGGTAGAAACAGCACGACGCTGTAGGCGTCGTGCTGTTTGACACTGTAGGGTCTTGTGATATAATAGTCATACTAATTCAGTTCGCCTCCCGGCGGGCTTTATTTTTTACCAAATAATACGTAAACATTATGTTTGACCTAAAAGTAATACATTCAGTATTGGCACAACTCGAAGAAGAAAGAGGTATTCCAAAAGAAAAAATAATTGAAGCTATTGAATCAGCGCTCGCAACTGCATACAAAAAAGAGTATGGAAAGCGAGGGCAAATTATCCGTGCAACATTTGATATGAATACTGGTAAAACAGACTTCTTTCAGATCAAGATGGTTGTCGATAATACTCAAGTGCTTCTCGAAGATGAAATTCCAGCAGATGATGATGAAAGAACAAGATTTAATCCTGAGCACCACATTTTTATCGATGATGCTAAGAAGATCAAGCGAGATGCAAAGATCGATGACGAAATGGTATTTCCACTCGAATCTAAAAGTGATTTCGGACGAATTGCAGCTCAGACTGCAAAACAAGTGATCATACAGAAGATCCGAGAAGCAGAGAAAGTGACTGTCCTTGGTGAATTTGGAGAAAAGGAAGGAACTATTGTTACTGGAATGGTACAGAGAATTGAAAGAGGAAATGTTTATTTTGATATGGGCAAAGCTTCTGGAATCCTTCCATATGAAGAGCAGATCCCGGGCGAGCGATACAGACAAGGTGAGAAGATCCGAGCATATCTTACAAAGGTAGAAGAAACTCCACGAGGAGTATTCATTAGACTTTCTCGAGCACATCCACAATTTCTCGAAAAACTTTTCGAAGTGGAGGTACCAGAAATTCTTGGAGGCGCTCTTGAGGTTCGAGCTGTTGCTCGAGAAGCGGGTTCACGATCAAAGATCGCTGTATTCTCTTCTGACTCACACATTGATCCGATTGGTTCTATGGTTGGGCAAAGAGGTGTTCGAGTATCAACTGTTATGAGCGAGCTCGGTGGAGAAAAGATCGACATCATCGAATGGTCAGAAGATGCAAAGAAATTCGTTGAAGATGCTCTCTCTCCTGCAAAAGTACAGAGTGTTACGATCGACAATGAAACAAATACTGCAACTGTAGAAGTTGCTGAAGATCAGCAATCTCTTGCAATCGGAAAGGGCGGACAGAATGTCAGACTTGCAGCGAAGCTCACAAACTACCGAATTGATATCAAGTCTGTCGGCGTTGTAGCTCCAAAAGAGGCTAGCGCAGATGAGGATGCGACTATATAATAAGTATTATATTTAAAAATTAAATAATTTTTACTATGAACCTACTTCACGATATTGACCCAGGTACAGTTGACGAGATGAATGTTATCATCGAAATTCCAAAGGGATCAAAGAACAAATACGAAATAGATAAAAAAACAGGACTTATTGCACTTGATCGTGCAATGCATTCTGCTCAAGATTATCCATTTGACTATGGATTTGTGCCACAGACTCTCTGGGATGATGGTGATGCTCTTGATGTTGTAATGCTTACAACTTACCCGCTTGCTCCTGGAATTCTTGTTCGGGCACGACCTGTTGCTGTGATGAATATGATCGATTGTGGTGAAAGTGATGCAAAGATCATCGCCGTTCCATGTGATGATCCAAGATGGAAAGAAGTAACAAACCTCGCAAGTGTAAACAAACATACTATAAAGGAGATTCAGCATTTCTTTGAAACATACAAACAAATTCAGAATAAAGAAGTAAAAATTGAGGGAGTAGACGATATTGATAAGGCAAAAGAAGCCTTCTTGAAGGGAATTGAGATGTATAAAGCGAAGAAATAAGTAAATAAAAAATGAGGCGCAACCTTCGGTTGCGCCTCATTTTTTATTTCTCCACAATCACTTCTATTGTGAATTTAGAAAGATGGTATAATGATAGGACGGATGTAATAAAGGGCATTACCCCTTTGTTTCGACTGTTCGGATGTTGTGTGAGTACACTCACACAATCCTCGCTTGTCGAAAATAAGACATCTACTAAATTTTATTAAATTATGAAAAATCAAAAGATTATTGGAATTATAAGTGGTGCTGTTTTTGTTCTTGTGTCTGTTGTTCCTGCATTTGCAGTTGATGCAACTGTTCAGGCAAGTATCAAGGCTGACAAGGTCCAGCTAAAGACGGATGTATCTGCACAAAAAGATACACTAAAAGCTGATGCTAAGACAGATAGAACTGCGGTGAAGGCGGATGTTCAGGCAAAAGTGGATTCAATGAAGATCGATGTAAAGGCGATGCAAGCTGCTGGAGCAACTCCAGAACAGATCAAAGCGAAGATTGATGCGGTTCGAGCCTCAAATCAGGCTGACAGAGAAGCATTTCGTGCGCAGCTTGATGCAAAACGAAAAACAATGAAGGATGATATAACTAAAGAGATCAACGCATTCAAGGATGGAAAGAAGGTAAAGCTCTCTGCTGATGCAAAAGTACAGGTAAAACAAAGACTTTCTACTGTATTTACAAAATTAAACGCCGCAATAGGAAGGATTGCTGGATTCGACAAGAAATTGAGCGACGAGATCGCAAGTAGAAAAGCAAAGGGGCTTGACACTAGTTCTGCTGAAATAGCTCTTGAGCTTGCACGACGATCACTTGAAGTGACGAAAGTTGATGTATCATCGGTCAATGCTGCTGTGACTGCAAGTGTTGATGCAACAACAAGCGGTTCGAAAGAGGCTATCAAATCTGTTATAAATACTGCACTTGAATCAATTCAGACTACAAAGTCAAAGTACCAGGATGTACTCACTGCGCTCCCAAAGGTTGATGCTGATGCTAATGTGGCTGCGACAACTACAGTACAGACAAAATAATAATTAATTATAAATTAATCAATAAAACTATGGATACATTGCAAACAAAACCAGTAGGTGCAAAAGGAGGATCATCTCTCGCTATCATTATCATTATCCTCATTATTGCTCTTGGTGGCGCATACTTCTGGTACTCACGAAGTGTTACGACTCCTGCGGCCATGAATAATAAAGATATGAAAGCACAGCCATCTGTATCAAAAGCAGATCTCCAGAAAGGTTTGGATGCTGCGGGCAGTGTAGATATTACAGGAGATATGAAAGGAATGGACCAGGTATACAAATAAAGTACTAAAGTATAGTGAATTTAATCAAAATGCACGGCGCCTACAGCGCCGTGCATTTTGATTAAATTCACTGGCTAATTTTATTAATAGTTATTAGCTTTTCTTTGTATTGTTTTTTCAAATTCTATTATATAATAATTGTAATGAAAGATTTTTTAAAAAAAATCGTCTCAAAAATAAATCTGAATTCAAAAAGAACAAAGATTATTCTTGTTATCGCGATTGTACTTGTTGCTTTATTCTTTATTGGGCGTTATTTTTATAATCAAAATCATATTAGTGATTACTCTCAAATCACAATACTCGTCAATAATCGAGAGTACGTTCTTGCAGAACAAAAGCTCCAGGCTCTTTTAAGTAATGATTCTAGTGATCCTTACTTCCTTATTCTCGTAGCTCGAACTTATATTGGACGATCAGGTCAAGTTGGTGATGCTACTATAAAGAAAGATTATCTCAATAAAGCGATACAGGTATTAAATACTGCAGAAGGTATAAATGATGGTATTGGACAAATGTATAGCATAAAGGGGCTTGCGTACCTTTACCTTGGGGAATACGATTTCGCTCTGACTTACTACAAAAAAGCTTTAAGCCTTGAGCCTGATTCATCGAATTTCTTGGTAGATTTGGGTAATTTGTATCTCACGACTAATGACATTGCGGGTGGATTTGATACGTTTAGTAAAATATTAAAGATCGATCCTAATAATGAGAATGCTCAAATAGGCCTCATTAGACTTTATATGCTTCAGCAAAAATATGATCAAGCAATCAATAGTTCATATGTATTATTTACCACTACAACAAATGAAAGTATTAAGTCAGAACTTGCTGAAATCATGGGATCAGCCTATCTTAGGGTAAATAAATATGTTGAAGCTAAAAAATTCTTCAGTTATATTCTAAATGGCAATCCGAATTCTGCCTTTGCTAATTACGGGCTTGCAGAAGTTTCTTTTGACAGTTCATTTGATCTCAAGCATATCGCAAGCTCAACAGAGGAATCGAGGCAGCTTGCGCTCAAATCTGTTTCGTTAGATGCAACGTATCCTTATAATTATGTGCTCCTTGCTCGTATTGCACTCATTACTAAGAACAAAGCGGATTATGATAAATATGTAAACCTTGCAAAAACAAGTCTCGCATCGTATGCGTTTATATTACAAAACCAAAAGGATAATCTTTTAAAAACTATTCCAGCATTTGGGGTTGTGAATAAAAATGTCACAATCAAGCAAACTTCAGTCACTTCAACTACAACTCGGCCGCAAGGATCAATAATTCTAAGAAAAAAATAATATGAATACAAAATTAAAATCATCACTACCTACACTTTTTATTTTTTTCTCACTTTTTATTTTTTTTGGTTTTCATGATAGTGCGTGGGCAACTTGTTATGACGGGAATGGTGATCCAATTGAAGAAGGTGGTTGCACAGATTCTGCTGCCGGTAACTATGATTCTTGTGCAACTTACAGTGATAATTCTTGTACATATCCTGGTTGCACAAACTCTCTAGCATGTAACTACAATCAAGGTGCTGTTGGTGATGATGGCTCTTGCGAATATGATTCATGCAAACCTTGTCCAAGTGGAACCTCGGGTAATTACCCAGAATGTTTCTGTTCAAATGGAGCAGTAAATCCTGATGGTGGGTGTTCTGATTGTGGTATGGGCATGGAGATGGCTGATGGTGAATGTGTCACGGCATGCTCACCTTTTGAGATTAGAAATAACGCGGGTGTTTGCGTTGATGCTGTTTGTGCAAATGGGGCGGTTGATCCTGTAAACGGATGTACTACATGTGGACAAGGTCAAACAATGGTTGATGGTCAGTGTACTACGCCAACTTGTCCAGCGGGTACCACAGGTACTCCTCCAAGTTGCACTTGTACAAATGGTGCCAACGATCCTACCGGGTGTACTACATGTCCAACTGGACAAGAGATGTACGGAGGGACTTGTGTAGATGAATGCCCCGCAAATACATCAAGAGATTCTAGCGGTGCCTGTGTGTGTCAAAATGGATCGTCAAATCCTCCAACCTGTAGTAGTTATTGTACTGATGAGAAGGCGCTCAATTACGGATTGTCACTTCCTTGTAAATATGACGGGACATCTTGCTGTCCTGCAGGGACAACTGATGCAAATGGAAATCCTGCACTTAATGCAGATCCAAATTGTCCAGATCCGACTGCTACCCCTCCAAAAAATGGAGACGCATCAGTGTGTAGTTTTTGTGGTTCAGGCAGTCAAGATGCTCAATGTCGAGTTCCATTTTGCGGTGATCCTCTAGCATTAAACGCTGATGATGAGGCTACTTGTGAAGCATTTAATCCGGGACTCAATTGCGTAGAAACATCTCAGATGTGTCTTTATAGAACCGCATACTATTGTAGCGATCCAAATGGTATAGGTCCAAATACTGAAACATTGGCCAGATGTACTGCAAATAAAACTAGCCCCAACGATCAATGTCTTGAAGATAATAGTCTTTGTGATTATCAGGACAAGACCTACTGTGGAGATGACAGGGCGGGAAACTATGATGCGGGCGGAGCGCAATGTCAGGCAGATAACCCTGGATCAAATTGTACTGCAGACAATAACACTTGTGCGTATGCGTATTGCAGTGTCGGATTCTCTCTTAATGTCGAGTGTCCTTCAGGATTTAAATTTAAAACACCAGACAATCAATCATATGTTTACACTTATCAGTATTCCCCATTTGATCCATATGACGAAGTTTGTGAAGGATTTTCGTATGAAGAAACAGATTACCTAAAGGGTTATTTTGAACAGAAATATTGTGGTATAGGAGATAGTGTGGCATGTCAGGGAGGTTTTTGTGGGCAGATAGATTGGTGCCCAACTATACCCGGAAAACAAACTGATCCTACTGAGTGTGTTGATGTATGTCCAAACAAACCAGGGATCCAAAGAAGTGAAAGTCAGTGTAATAGTAATAATCTTTGTGTAAACCTTGGTAATATTCCTCTACCTAGCGGATATTATTTGAATTCACAAACTAATCAGTGTTTACCATGTAAAAATGGTGTATGTACACCTGGAAATGGTGTCTGTGGCACTGCAACAACTGCTGATTTCGCTTCAAACATAAATGGAAGTAGAGCATGTCTTTCTGGAACTAAGTCTGTTGTAACAAAAACTGGAACTCTCTTTACCTGGAGTTGTCTTGGAAACGAAGGGGGAATGGATCAGGGTTGCCAGGCGAATCTAGTTTGTAGTGGAGGGCTCACATACTGTGAAAACAAAGGTATTTGTTCTGATAAATGCTATGTCGGTAATGACTGTGCAAACTCAAATATCTGTGTATTCAAAGGAGGTGTGTCACTTAATAAAAAGCTTGATGTAACACCAATTGTAGACAGAGATGGTACTTGTGAGATTAGTCTCGATAAGACAGCGGAAGTGTTCGATGCTTTTGATGTTACTACTCACTGCACACTCTCAAGTCAGGACGCAGTCATTACTACATTCGATCCTGCAAACCTCACTACCGATGGTGTAGGTGTCACTAACTACTTGATGCCAAATATCAAAAAAGATATGACGTATACCTTGAAGTGTCATGATGGAGATGTGACTGCAACTACAACGTATGAGACTTCAATTGGATCTTGTCGATTGAATTTGAAAACTTTGGAAGCGAACTAGGTTTTGTAAAATCATAAAGTGCACGGCAGCGTAGCTGCCGTGCACTTTATTTTATATATTGTTTTAAAATTATTTGTTATAATATAATCAATGATTCTAAAAGAAAAACAATTAGAGGAATTTGTTCTCGATTCAGGTCTTGTAGATAAAACAACACTCCTTAAAGCAAAACAAGATGCTCTAGAAAAAAAGCAGCCGCTCGGCGATTTTCTTGTTTCAAATGGCAAGATCACTGAAGATGATCTTCGAAGGATTAGCGCATATATTCTTGGTATTCCATTTGTTGATCTTGGCAGTGGACTCAAGATTGATTTTGATATTCTTTCTCTTGTTCCTGAACCTATCGCCCGTAAACATAACATTGTTGCATATAAGAAAGGTGAGAATGGACTCGAAATCGCAATGCTTGATATTGGAGATTTGAATGCGATCGACTTTATCAAAAAGAAAACTGGATTAAAGATTCTTCCTCGCCTTACAACAACTGAATCTATCAAAGCCGTCCTCCTTCAATACCAAAAATCTCTTAAAGCGGATTTCGGTGATCTTATTCAAAAAGAATCTGCAAATATAACAACGGTCGCAGAATCAGAGGGTCAACAGAATGCAGATGATCTCAAAAAAATGGCAGAAGACCTGCCTGTTGTTCGTATTGTTGATACGCTTTTGAAACATGCGATCCTTCAGGATGCCTCAGATATTCATATAGAGCAATACGAAAATGAAGTAGTGATCCGCTATCGAATTGATGGGATTTTGCACGATGCGATGGTGCTGCCAAAGAATGCGGGAGCAGGAATTACCGCAAGACTCAAAGTGCTTTCAAGTCTAAAGCTCGATGAAAAAAGACTTCCACAAGATGGACGATTCAAGATAGATCTTAATGGCGAGAAGGTAGCGTTTCGAGTATCAATTCTTCCTACTTATTATGGTGAAAAGACTGTGATGAGACTTTTGCGAGAAGGGGTTTCTGGATTTACATTAGAATCTCTTGGATTTCACGGCGATGCGCTCGAACAGCTCCACGAAGGAACAAAACTCACAACGGGTATGATCCTCACAACAGGGCCTACGGGATCGGGTAAATCAACAACTCTTTATACAATGCTCGATATTGTGAATACTCCAGATGTAAATATCTCTACTATCGAAGATCCAGTTGAATACCAAATGAAGCGTGTGAATCAGACACAGGTGAAACCTGAGATCGGATTTACATTCTCTTCAGGTCTTAGGTCTCTTGTGCGACAGGATCCAGATATCATTATGGTGGGGGAGATTCGAGATAATGAAACAGCATCGCTTGCGATCAATGCTGCTCTTACGGGACACTTGGTACTTTCAACTTTGCACACTAACTCTGCGGCTGGAGCTATTCCTCGACTTTTGGATATGCATGCAGAGCCATTTCTTCTTGTATCAACTTTAAATATTATTATTGGACAGAGACTTGTACGAAGGCTTTTTGAGCCAAAAGAAAAATTCTTTTTGACTAAGGCTGAACAAACGGTTCTTGCAAAAAAAGTGAACCTGGATAAGGTTATGGAAGTTCTCAAAAAAGAAAATATTGTGGATGCAGATGCAACGTGGGACAAGGTGCCATTCTGGAAGCCAAATATTACAACTGAGCATCCTGATGGTTTTCATAGCCGTATTGGTATTCACGAGGTGCTCAAAGTTACTCCTACAATTCGTACAATCATTATGAAGGGTGGAACTTCAGATGATATTGAAGACCAGGCCAAAAAAGAAGGAATGCTCACTATGATCGAAGATGGAATCGTAAAGGCAATCAAAGGATTTACAGTAATCGAAGAGGTTCTTCGTGTTATTTCGGAATAGATTTTAGGTTTCGATTTAGAGTTTTTGGTTTCAAGTATTTAATACTCTTTTGTGCAATACAAAATTACATTTACAACTACAGATGGTGGGACAGGTGAGCGGATGTTTGAAGCATCTGACAAATACATGCTTTTCCGCATGCTTAAAAAAGAAAACATCACCCCGCTCAATATCTCTGAAGAAAAATCAAAAGAAATAAATCTTCCCTTTTTTAAAGGCAAGGTCAAAGCTTCCGAAAAAATATTCTTTGCTCGTAATTTGGGATCAATGCTTGGTGCTGGACTCTCGCTTTCTCGATCGATCCAAGTGATGGAGAAGCAGGCAAAAAACAAAAAACTCAAAGCTGTTTTAAATAGATTGGAAGCGTCTGTGGCTGAAGGACGAACTCTTTTCCAGTCGATGCAAGAATTCCCAGAAGTATTTAATGATCTCTTTGTGGCGATGGTAAAAGCAGGAGAAGAATCAGGGTCGCTCGCGGAGTCTTTGAAGATTGTTAGTAGTCAATTAGAAAAAGCAGATACACTCTACAAAAGAGTGAAAGGTGCTCTCATATATCCTGCAATCATTCTTTCTCTTATGGTGGTGATTGGGATTTTGATGCTTACATTTGTTGTACCGTCTCTTACGGGAACATTCAAAGAATTGCATGCTGATCTGCCAGCTTCAACACAATTTGTTATTGATGTTTCTGATTTTCTCCAAAACCATTATCTTATTTTTATTGGCATTATTGCTCTTGTTGTTTTTTTACTCTCCACATTTTTAAAAACAAAAAGCGGTAAAAGAACGCTTGATTTTGGAATTTTACACATGCCTCTCATCAAGGAGATCGGCAAAGAAATGAATACGGCGCGAACGGCGCGAACACTCGCTTCACTTTTGTCTGCTGGGGTGCCGGTGATTCGTTCAGCAGAGATTACAAAAGAAGTGATGCAGAATTCATACTACAAAGAAGTGTTGGAAAAAGTTGTTGCTGTCATTGAGAAGGGTTTGCCAATGTCTGATGTTATTTCCAAATATCCGAATCTCTATCCGCCTTTTCTTGTAGAAATGGTGTCGGTGGGTGAGGAGACAGGAAATCTCTCAGCCATGCTCAAAGAAGTGGCATCTTATTATGAGGAAGAAGTTGATCAGAAGACCAAAAACATGTCGACAGTTATCGAGCCGTTCCTTATGGTGATTATTGGACTTTCGGTAGGATTTTTTGCGGTATCAATGATTACTCCGATGTATACTGTATTAAATAATATTTAATACAGTGGTGATGGGAGTGTTTGTCTAAATATATTTAATGAAACAAAAAAATAGAGGAATAACAATTTTGGAGATCCTCGTCAGTATTGCGATTATTGGAATACTCGGATCTTTTTCGATCTCCGTATTTTCAGGGCTCGCAAATACAATCTCTCTCGATAAAGATACGACCAATATTGCATCGTATATAGATAAGGCTCACAGTGAGGCTATTAACTCGGTCAATTCTCTTGAGCATGGAGTACTTTTTGCCACAAAAAAGGTAACAGTATTTAAAACAACGGCGTACAGCACTTCAAATGAAGAAAGCTTTTATACTGTTTCTGGCAAATCTAATATTACCGTCATAACGCTTACTGGTGGTGCAACGAGTTTGTATTTTGATAAACTAACGGGCGCTGCGAGTAAGACTGGAACAATCACCGTCACTTCATCTGATGGAACAAAAACAAAGACAATTACCATTTACGCTACTGGTGTGATTGATATACAATAATACATATAAATGTCCTATCCAAAAAACAAAAACAAAGGAGTAAGTCTTATCGAAATTGTTATCGCTTGCAGTATTATTTCAATCACGCTCCTTGTGCTCGTTTCTGTCTATAGTGCGGTTGCAAAATATTCTCTTTCAAATGTACGGACTCTCAAAGGAACTCAATTGGTGGAAGAGAGTGTTGAGGTGCTTCATTATCTTCGAGATTCTGGATATGCTCGCAATATCGGAGCGCTTACAAATGGAACTATCTATCACCTCTATTGGGATGCTAATGTAAATTCTGGATCATGGACAGCAACGACAACAAATATTCTTCTTGAAAGCAGATTTCAGATCAATGTTGTGCTTTCTCAAGTATCGCGAGATGCGAGTTTTAATGTTGTTTCAAGTGGAGGTACTGTCGATACAGGAAGCAGAAAGGCGACTGTGTCAGTATCATGGAAAGAAGGAACATCGACAACTACAAAGTCGGCAGAAACTTATCTTTTTAACACCTTTAATAACTGATGATATATTTAAATAAAAAAGCACGAGGGTATTCAATCATTGAGACAGTTATTTATATTTCTCTCATGGCGGTTCTGATTGGTGTGATTACAACTGTCATCAATATGCTGCTCGTTGCAAATGGTGTTGTTAAGGCGACAAGAAGAGTGGAGAATTCTTCGATCGCGTTTAGTGATAAAATAATAAGAGAAATCAGAGCAGCTTCAGGAGCCTCTCTTGTCACGAGTTATCCGTATGATAATGATGAGCTTACACTCACGATTCCTACAACAAGCGGTACTCGGACAAGTAGATTCTATCGATCAGGGGACAGGATAATGCTTGATGACAATGGGGTGCAGACAGGACCTATAACACTTTCGAATATGCAGGTAACGTCGCTTCATTTCAAAATAATGTCGACCACTACTTCGCAGGCGATCAAATATGAAGTGGTAATGGAAGGCCCGACATCAACGCCTGATGTGAGTGAGAAATTTTATGGTACTGCAGTACTTCGAGGATACTATCATTAATTTATTAGATTCTAAAAAGTGATATATAAATTTAAAAAAACAGAGAGAGGATTTGCAGTTATTACAACAGTAATATTCTTTTTGATTATATCTGTTGCTGTTATTTCGGCTGTAGTGATTCCTACTTCGAATCAAGTAAAAACTGTTCTTGAAGCACAGAAGACTCGTCAGAGCTATCTTGCAGCCGATAATGTAAACGATGAAGGGCTATATAGATTAAAGCTTGGTAAGACTCTCCCTTCAACACTCACTCTTCCATTTTCAAATGGTGTGTCATCATCCGCAACTGTTTCAATGTCTGGTTCTCAGGAACAAATATTAACAACGGGAACAAGCGGTGATACAAGCCGTTATGCGCAAAGCTATTTTACTCCTGTTGGATCAGCGACTGCATTTGCATATGGTGCGCAGATCGGTGATGGCGGAATGGATATTTCTGGCGGCGCACGTGTTACTGGAAGTGTTTATTCAAATGGGAGTATTACAAGTGACACTTCCTCACCTAATATCTCAGGTTCTGTGACTGTTGCAAACAGTGCTCCCGCAACAGTGAATCAAACAAATAGTTATACTAATGGCACAACTCCTGTGTCATTTAATATCGGCACTACAACAGCATCCCAGGATATTGCCCAGGCTTTTCAGGTGACATCAGCTTCTCAACTCACAAGTATAAGACTCTATGTTAAAAAAACTATTGCCGGAGCACCAGCTGATGCAACAATTCGTATTGTGCCTGATTCTGGAGGCAAGCCTTCAAATACTGGTGTGGTGGGGACAGGAACACTCCCTGCGAGTGCAGTTACAACTTCGTTTACTTATATAAATATTCCAATCACTCAGGTACCAAGTTTGACTGTAGGTACTACATACTGGATCGTCGTTGATATGCCATCAGTATCTACGACAAAATATTTTACTATTGCTGGAACTTATGGGACATATGCAAATGGCAGTGCCCGATACGGAAGTTGGAGTTCAAGTGGTGGAAGTAATACGTGGGTGAGTATTATTCCAGCAAACAGTGATATTTATTTTGATGTTTATTTGGGTGGAATTCCGAATACTATTTCAGGATCAGGACAATATAATAGACTTATTGTCGGAGGTGCTGCATGGGCAAATCAAATAAACAGTACGACGGTGACAGGGCTCGCGTATTGTCAGAGTGGAACATATATCTATGATTCGGGTGGCTCGACAAAAAACTGTGATACGAGCCGTACTGATCCAACACCGCTTGCATTTCCTATTACGGATCAAAATATTACAGATTGGAAAGCTATTGCAACTGCAGGCGGGACTGTGAGTGGTAACTATACTGTGAGTGGCGGACAGACTGTTTCAATGGGTCCAAAGAAAATTAATGGAAACTTAACTGTGACCGCAGGATCTACATTGTCTCTTACTGGAACTATTTGGGTAACTGGATACATAGATCTAAATGGAGGGTCTTATATCAAACTTGCGTCAGCAGGAGGGACTTCAGACGGAATGATCATTGCTGATGGGCGAGTGACGAGTACGGGCGGTTCATATTTTCAAGGTTCGGGAACAAGTGGAAGCTATATGGTGGTTATGAGTACAAGTCAGTGTCCGACAACAGGAACTTGCAGTGGGACAGGTAGTGGTAATGCGATAGAGATTTCGGGAGGTTCTGGTGCGGTGGTCACATTCGCGCCATACGGAACTCTTTTTGTAGATGGAGGTGCGACTGTTAATAGTGCGATCGCAAAAAGATTTATTCTAAAAGGCGGATCAAATGTAAATTATGATACTGCACTCACATCAATTGATTTTATAACGACAGGGATTAGTAGTGGCGGAAGTTCAGGGGGATGGAAAGTGAGCAGTTGGAATGAAGTAACTCAATAGTAGGAAGGGACGAGAAAATGCACAGAGCCTAAAGGTTCTGTGCATTTTTGAAATCAGTCTTTTTGATGTAGAATAGAAAGATGAAGAAAATAATAATCGCCAACTGGAAGATGAATCCGACGAAGCTTGCGGATGCAAAAAAAATAATAGAAGGAACAAAAAAAATAGCAAAAAAATCCCTCTCGGACATTGTTGTTTGTCCGCCATTTCCATACATCAATTTGCTTTCAGGATCAAAGAGGCCTTTTTTGGGGGCTCAGAATATGTCATTTGAAAAGGAGGGTGCCTTTACAGGGGAAGTAAGCGCCGCTCAGCTTTATTCTCTCGGTGTTCAGTATGTTATTGTTGGGCATTCGGAGCGACGAGCTATGGGGGAGACAAGTGAGGTTGTTGCAAAAAAAGCCTGTGCAGCAATCCAGAGTAGAATAAGCCCCATAATCTGTATTGGAGAAAAGGAGCGAAACCAAAACGCTGAGCATTGGCAAGAGATCAAGTGGCAGCTCGTTGATTCTCTTCAGGGAGTTAATAAAACCAATATCAAAAAATGTGTGATAGCTTATGAGCCTGTCTGGGCAATAGGCAAGAAAAGTGTGGGCCCAATGAATCCTGCTGATGTTGCTGAATCTGCGATCTTCATAAAAAAAGTGCTTGCAGAAATGTTTGGTCCTCAAATCGCTGAAGGGGTTCGAATTGTTTATGGAGGATCTGTAGATGGTAAAAGCTCAAAGGATATAATGCGTGCGGGAGGTGTCTCAGGATTCCTCGTTGGCCGAGCAAGTCTTAAGCCAAAAGAATTTGAAGAGATCGTCCTAGCTTGTTCTGCTAAGTAATTTCATTGTTTGCCTAAATCTCCTGTGCTATACTTTTAGATACATGGTCTTAAAAGACCATTGTTAAATTTTTTAAATATGACACCGACCGCAGTAATGCTTGCTGACAGGTTCTATGTGGATCTAAATACTATCAAAGGTAAAAAAATACTTTTGAGAGTAGATTTTAATGTTTCTATAAAAGATAAGAGTGTTGGAAGTGATTTTCGTATTAAGAGAGTGATCCCTACTATAAGAGCCCTTACAGAAGCAGGGGCCAAAGTAATTCTCCTTGCACACATTGATGATAAAGAGGGCGGTACCCTTGAGCCTGTTGCAAAATATCTTGTCGCAGAATTTCCTCGGCTTTTTTTTGTTTCTGATATTTTTTCAAATAACACTCGAGTTGCCGTAGATGGAATGGCGGAAGGAGACATAATCCTTTTTGAGAATCTTCGAAAGTGGCCAGGAGAAAAAGCTAATGATCCTGAATTTGCAGCACACCTTGCTTCATTTGGGGATATCTATATCAACGAAGCTTTTTCAGTTTCACACCGAAAGCATGCGTCTATTGATGAGATCACAAATCTCTTGCCTTCATATTTGGGTACTGCATTCAAAGAAGAGATAACAGAGCTTTCAGAAGTGTTCTATCCGCACAAACCATTTCTTGTCGTTATGGGTGGAGCAAAGTTTGAAACAAAAGTGCCTCTCGTTGCAAAGTTTTTGGATATTGCTGATCTTGTACTTGTGGGCGGAGCAATTGCAAATGACTTCTTTAAAGCAAAGGATTTTTTTGTTGGAGATTCTCTTGTTTCAGAAAAAGAACCAGAAGGGATTCGAGAATTATTGAATCACAATAAACTCATTGTTCCTCTTGATGTTTATACATCATATAAAGGTGAAAAATTCCTCAAACATCCAAACGAGATCGGTATTGGTGAAAAGATTCTTGATGTGGGTGACAAGACTATAAAGATGCTGAAGATTGCTGTTGCAGAATCTGAGTTTGTGCTGTGGAATGGTCCGCTAGGTAAAGCTGAATCTGGATTCGGAGGAAGTACTGAAGCATTCGCAAAGATCCTTGCAGATTCAAAGAAGATGTCTATTGTCGGAGGAGGAGATGTGATCAGTGCAATTGAAAAATTAGGAATAATGGATAAGTTTACTTTTGTTTCAAGCGGAGGCGGTGCAATGCTTGATTTCCTTGCTGATGAAACTCTTGTTGGTATTGAATCTGTAGTAATGTCACATCGAAAACAAAATTTCATAAAATCTCCAGTGGCGGAAGTTGCCAAGAAAGGATTTTTTGAGAAAATAAAAGGACTTTTCTAAATAAAAAATAAAAATGCGCGGCGCTTCTGGCGCCGCGCATTTTTTATTTTGAACTATAAACTGCTCTTTATTTTCTCTGCAACGATTTCTGCTTCGCCAGGTTTGTATTCAATGTGTGGTCCGTGGTCAAAATTGTCATTTCTAAATCGTGGAACTACGTGGATATGGGTATGGAATATGATCTGTCCGGCAGTTTCTTCGTTATTCATGAGGATATTTATTCCATCGGCATTTAGTCCGTTTTTGACCGCTACCGCTACTTTTTTAACCACCAGAGAAAGTCTGGCCATTATCTCATCAGAGAGCGCATAGATATTCTCGGAATGTTCCTTTGGAATCACGAGTGTCTGCCCTTGGTTTTTTGGGTGAATATCTAAGAAAGCGAGAGAGTGCTCGTCCTCGTATACCTTAAATGAAGGTATTTCACCTTTGACTATCTTACAAAATATGCAGTTTTCCATAAATAACAGTCTATCAGAAAGATGCGTAAAAATCATTATATTGCTGTATAATAGAAGATAAATTTGAGCTCTTTGCATTCGAGGCTCGTTCTCCTTTACTATTTAAATTTTATAAATGAAAAAGAATTCAGGTATTAAGCTTATTGGATTATCAGCTCATCCAAAACTTGCGAAGGATATTGCAAAACAGTTAAAGACAAATCTTGTGCATGCAGAAGTGGCACGATTTCCTGATGAAGAGATTTCTATTCAGATTCAAGAACATATTCGAGGATGTGATGTGTTCATTATTCAGCCGACTTGTCCTCCTTGTAATGACAACTTAATGGAGCTTCTTATAATGGTTGATGCTGCACGAAGATCAAGTGCTGATCGTATCACTGCGGTCATCCCGTTTTTTGGTTACGCAAGACAAGATCGAAAGGATAAGCCGAGAGTACCCATCACTGCAAAACTTGTTGCAAATCTTCTTGTGACTGCGGGAGTAGATCGAGTGCTCACAATGGATCTTCATGCTGGGCAGATTCAAGGATTCTTTGATATTCCTGTTGATCATCTCTATGCTCGCCCTGTGTTTATAAAAGAAATAAAAAAGAGAAAAATAAAAGATCTTGTCGTTGTCTCTCCAGATACGGGGGCAGTGAAAATGGCTCACGCATACTCAAAGCTCCTTGGAGCGCCACTTGCGATCGTTGCAAAAAACAGAATCGGCGCAGATGAAGTAGAGGCAATTAGTATTGTGGGGGATGTGAAAGGCAAGAACGCACTTCTTGTCGATGATATGACAGGGACTGCGGGCACACTTGTTGAAGCTGCAAAGATAATTCAAAGAAATGGAGGAAAAGATGTCTATGCTGCAGTTTCGCATGCAATCTTGAGTGATATAGGAAGAAAAAGACTTAAAGAATCAACAATTAAAGAAATATTTACTACTGATTCTGCGATCCAGGCATTCGGACCAAAGGTCACAACGCTTTCTATCGCACCACTTCTTGCAGAAGCTATAAAGAGGATTCATAATGACGAATCGGTAACCTCACTCTTTTAGATACGACAATATTTTAAGAAAAAGTGAAGTGTGTATATGTGTTACAATTCTTGAATGCATAAGTACAAGATCCGAGAGAATATAGATAAAGATACTAGAGATGGTTTCAAAGAATATTCAGATATTCTCTCACATCTTCTATTTCATCGTGGAGTTAAGACCAAGGATGACGCAGGTATATTTCTTTCTCCATCATATGATACTGGGGTATATGATCCATATCTCCTCCATGATATGGAAAAGGCTGTAGCACGGATCTTGAAGGCTATAGAGAACAAAGAAAAGATCTGTATCTACTCTGATTATGATGCTGACGGTATCCCTGGAGCTGTAGTTCTCCATGATCTTTTGAAAAAAATTGGTTATAACAATTTCATGAACTATATTCCTGATCGAAGCGAAGAAGGGTTTGGTCTCCATAAAGAGGCGATGGAAAGAATTGCAAAAGAAGAAGTGAAACTCATGATCACTGTCGACTGCGGGATTGCTGACAAAGAATGTGTTGATTATGCAGCGACTTTTGGCATTGATACGATCATTACAGATCACCACTTACCAAATGAAAAGCTACCAAATGCGTTTGCAATTGTGAATCCAAAAATATCTCCAGAGTATCCAGACCAAATGATCTGTGGTGCAGGTGTTGCATATAAACTCGCACAAGGAGTACTCGCGAAAAATAGGTTTGGATTAAAGGAGGGCGAAGAAAAGTGGTTTCTAGATATGGTAGGTATTGCAACGCTGTCGGACATGGTGCCACTCGTAAATGAGAATCGGTGCTTCGCATATTTTGGTCTCAAGGTTCTTCGCAAATCAAGACGAATCGGACTTATTAAACTTTTGTATAAATTAAAGATTGATCAATCAAAGCTCACTGAAGATGATGTTGGATTTATGATCACACCGAGGATTAATGCTGCATCTCGTATGGGAATCTCCTATGATGCATTCAAACTTTTGACGACCACTGATCAACATGAAGCAGATATTCTTGTAGACAAACTCGAAAAGGTAAACAAAGATCGAAAAACAACAACGGCTCATCTGGTGAAAGAAGTCAAAAAACACATTGAAGCAAAGTATTCGCCATATTTTAATAACAAAGTAATTGTGGCTGGAGATCCTACGTGGAAGCCGTCACTCTTGGGACTTGTTGCAAACAGTCTTGCAGAAAAAGAAGGTAAGCCAGTGTTTCTTTGGGGACGAGACGGTATTCAGGAAGCACTCAAAGGATCTTGTCGTGGAGTAGGCGAAGTCAGTGTGACCGATATTATGACAAGCGTAGGCGAAGGGGTGTTTAACGAATTTGGAGGTCATCACCTTGCCGGAGGTTTCTCGGTCTCTCACGAATCTGTACATTTACTTGAAGAAGAACTAGAGCGGGCATATGAAAAGTGCGGTTCTGTTGTGGGTGAGATAGAAAAATGGGCAGACTCTGCAATAAGCCTCAGTGAAGTTGATAGTAATTTTGTGAGGCAAGTTGAGATGGTGGCGCCGTTTGGTACTGGGAATCCGAAACCGCTGTTTCTCATTGCAAACGCGACTGTTGAAAGCGTGCAGATGTTTGGCAAGGCAAAAGAGCATTTGAAAGTGCTTCTTTTGAAACCTAATGGAGGAATACTTGAGGCTATCACATTCTTTGCATCTGAAAAACTTTTTGAACAAGTGAGTGGAAAGAAAACACTATCCCTTATTGGAGTTGTGGAACGATCTTTCTTTTTGAATAAGGAGAGTATTAGGATTAGGATTGAAGAGATCGTTGACTAGCAACTTTTTTATTCATCTTCTTCCTTAGGTAGAGAATTCCACATAATCCTAAACATTTCTTGATGCATTTTAATGAAAGAATTATTTTCTACAATTAGGGCTACAATTGGATGAACAAGCTGATGAATGAGGGTTCTTTGGGGTGTAATAACAAGATTGGTCTCGAGTTTGACATCTTTTGGTAAAAATCTTATCTCAGCATTATATAACTTTCTTCTTTCAAAATATCTTTGAGAAGTGTCATTTTGTTCGAGTATTATCTTTATTTTTATAGGCAATCTACCTCGTCTTACAGAAAAATCTTCAAAGAAAATAGGATCTCGCTCATGCCACATCTTTTGGTTTGATAAGACAAAATATTCTTCATTTGGCCCTATATCCTGTATTAACTTCTCATAGATAGGTTTTACAGCTTCAAATCCTTTGTAATATTTTATAAAAGACTCGTTTCCTTTTAGGTTGTACATTGATTCAAGTGTTGGAAGAGTTTTTGTCAGTTTTATCTGTTTTTGTTCCAGGATCACTTTTAGTCTTTGTGGATCTTCCGGCACTATTTTTCTTTTGAATCCAAACTCATCAAATCGGGCTAATCCTTGTTTGATTAGTCCGTCTAAAGTGGAATATGTGGTCGTACGTTTTATATGTGCCGCTTCAGCTATCGTACTCACAGATCCTCCACCAGTACTTAGTAGGGCAGCGTAGATTTTGCTTTCTGTTTCATTTAATCCAAAATCCTCTAAACTTTTCAGTATTTCAATATTGGATATTATTTTGTCGGATTTTTTAGACATAATTTCATCATATTATACATTGATTATAATATCAATATGGCTTTTTAAATAAAGTAGCCGACAAATATGACAAATAGAGAGAACTCTAATAGTCTTTGATTTATTAATCATCATCTCAAATTTTGTATATGAATAAAAAAATAGCAGCTATTGGGGCAATTGTCTTAATTTTTGTTGGAGGTTTCTTTCTTTTTGAACAATTTAAACATGCTGGAAATGAAAATAAAACAGTGAGAATTGCTAATCTTCCTATTGCTGAGGGACTGCCTTTATATATGGCAATTGAAAAAGGATATTTTAAGGATGCTGGGATAGATGTTGAATATGTAAGATTTGAAGCTCCAAATCAAATTATAGACGCGATAATGGCAGGTAAGGTTGATATGGTTTCTCCGAGTGGTGCGATGGGTATCTCAGCGGTTGCAGACAGTAAGAATCCTGGGAAGCTTAAGATCTATGCGGCTTCAGGTGGAAGTAAAACAAATCCGCTTGATGGTTTGTTTGTGCGAAATGATTCTGATATTTATTCTATAGAGCAATTGAAGGGTAAAAAATTGGGCATATTGCCAGGTATTCAGTGGAGAACGATCGCAACAGAAATACTCTCAAAACATGGTCTCAAAGCCGTTCAAGATGTTACGCTTGTTGAATTGGCACCTGGACTTCATTCTACTGCTCTGTCATCAGGTGAAATTGATGCTGTTCTTACTCTTGAGCCTAATGCAACAATTATAAGAGAAAAGAAATTGGGAAGAGAAATAACCCCTACGCCAACAGAAGGCATATCAGATCCATTTTATGCAGGAGCAGGAATAATTAATGTTGATTTTCTGAACAAAAATCCTGAGTTGGCAAAGACTGTATTATCAATACTTGATCGTACAAACAAAGAGGCGAGAGATAATCCAGATGAAGCAAGAAAATATTTAAAGAATTATACACCGCTCACTGACGATTTACTTTCAAAAGTAAACCTTCCTCAGATTAAGATGTGGAATGAAATAAACGACAGCGACATTGAGGCGATACAGAATTTTTACCATATCTTCTATAAGAATGGAGTGGTTCAAAGTGAGCTTGATTTCAAAAAACTTCTTTATAAAGACTAATATGAGTGTCGCTATCGAAATCAAAAATCTGGGAAAAGTGATCGCTGGCAAGGAGATTATAAAAGATTTGAATCTCTCGATCAGTCCTGGAAGTATTGTTTCGATATTTGGACCAAATGGAACAGGTAAGACAACCTTGCTTAATTTAATATCGGGGACTGATCCTCAGTATTCTGGTAGCATCAAAAAAGAGTGTGCGCAAAGAATTAACGTGTCCTATATATTTCAGAATTACAGAGACTCGCTCTTGCATTGGCGAAATGGTCGAGAGAATATTGCTCTACCTCTTGAAATTGGCGATAGTAAGGATCAGATAGAAATAAAAGAAGTAATTGATGAGATTGCATTAATACTTGATCTCAAGATTGATCTTAGTAAATATCCTTATCAGTATTCTGGAGGACAGCAGCAGATACTTTCTTTTGCGCGTGCTATTGTGACTAAACCAAACCTTTTGCTTATTGATGAGCCATTTTCGGCGCTTGATTACGAGAACAATCTTTTTCTTCGAGAATGTTTAATTGGCTATTATGAAAAGTATAAGCCGACAATAATTATCATTACACATAGTATCGAAGAGGCTGTTCATTTGTCTCATGATATTGTCGTCTTTTCAAAGTTGCCGACGCACGTACACGAAGTTATCAAGAACGCATCTCCACATCCAAGAGGGTTGGATTATCTTGCTTCGCCATATTTTAATGATCTGAAAGATAAGCTTCTTGCAAGTTTCAGAGATGTTACTCATATTTAGATCAGGTTTATATGAAATATCGAATCTATGTTGCTCTCATTTTAATCACCATCTGGCAATTAATTCATTATTTGAATACTTTTCTGATCCCGTCGCCCTATGCTGTCATCAAAGTGTTGCCTCATCTTTTATCAGATCCCTTAGTATTGGTTGATATAAGGAGTACACTCATTCGCATCATAGAGGCTTTTATTATTTCTATTTGTTTTGCAGTGCCTGTAGGGCTAATACTTGGCAGATTTAAAAAACTTTATTCTTCAGTATCGTATATATTGGATTTTTTTAGATCAACACCAGCAACTGCAATATTTCCCTTATTTCTTATTATGTTTGGCGTTGGTGATATTGCAAAAGTTATTTCTGCTGCTTTTGCATCTTTTATTATAATAACTTTTAATCTTGCTGAGGGTATTCGACATATAAATAAATATAAATTACTTACATTAAAAGTAATGGGGGCAAATAATATGGAAATGATTCAAAAAGTGATTTTTTGGGAAAGCCTACCGCATCTTTTTATTGGTCTTCGTAATGGTATCAGCACTTCTGTGATAGTCATTGTTGTGACAGAGATGTTTGTAGGCACTGTTTCTGGAATAGGCAAGCAGATAGTTGATTACCAAATAACCTACGAGATACCGTCAATGTATGGAATGATATTTATCATAGGGACAATAGGTTATTTGATAAATAGATCGATTATGTATTTAGAAAAAAATATAGTGCATTGGCATAATAAATAACACTACATTCTTTTCACTTTCACTCTTTCGGGTATCAGCTGCTGATGTCACTTTCTAGTTTGTACTTTTCACTATATACTGTTTCGTATGTCTAAAACTATAATTTTTACTGATGGATCTTCAAGAGGGAATCCTGGTCCTGGAGGATGGGGGACTATTGTGTCATTCGATGAACTCCGTGAAGCGAGAGTGCGAGAGCTTGGTGGCAGAAATACAAAGACAACCAACAACAGGATGGAACTCACTGCGGTCATTGAGGGAATTGATTTTGTAGTAAGTAAAAAACTCACGGAAGACATCGTACTTTATACTGATTCTGAATATGTGAAGAAGGGTGCTACAGAATGGATACATGGATGGAAACGGAATGATTGGAGAACAAGTACCAAAGGAGAGGTGTTGAACCGAGATCTATGGGAGAGGCTTTCAGAATTACTCTCACAAATAAAAATAGAATTTAAAGTGATAAAAGGTCACTCTGGTGTTGTGGGCAATGAGCGATGTGATGTAATTGCGACAACATTTGCAGATGGCACTCCTGATGTACTCTTTAATGATATTGCGGAAAAGTACAAGGTGGATCTGGATACAGCGAAACAAATGTTTGTTTCTAAGGCTACAAAGTCAAAATCTAGCAGTAAAAAAGCGTACTCATATGTGAGTTCTATTGATGGGGTAGTCAAAACGCATCAGACTTGGGCAGAGTGTGAGGCTAGAGTAAAAGGTAAAACTAATGCGAGATTCAAAAAGGTGTTTTCAAAGGAAGAGGAGGGTGCACTTGTGAAAAGTTTTGTGAGATAATATTGTGGTGAAAAATAATGGTAAATATTTTTATACTCTTGTAGTAGGTTTTTGTACAGGGATCGCTCTTTGTGATGTGCTTCACATTTCTTTTTACACTCTTTGCTTCATTCTTCTTCTTAGTTTGTCGATACTCTTTTTTCTTTCGATACGCAAAAAAGTAAAAGGGATCGAGCTTAATACTTCTATCCTGCTTTGTATTATTTTCTTTGTCACATTTTCTCTTGGGGGATTTCGAGTATTAAGCATTCTAAATAATGAAAAAGAGCTTTCCTTGAATGCTTATGAGGACAAAAGTATGACCCTAGTTGCTCGGGTGTCTGATGAGTTGAATAACAATAAACTTCTCCTTAATGTTTTTGCTGTAGTTGAAAATGGTGAGGCGAAGAATATTTCTCCCGAAAATATGATCTATGATAATGCAGTCGGTATCTTTGGATACAATGATACGCTTGTGGTTAAAGGTAAGATCGAGAGACCAAAGAACTTCGATTCGAAAGATGGTAGGGATTTTGACTATGTGTCATATCTCAAAAGACAGGGTATATATCATGAGATGTCTTTTGGAAGTATCGTAGAACAAAAACAAAATGACGAGATCACGCTCCGTACTATTCTTTATAGAATCAAAAACTGGTTTATCGGAAATGTTGAATCGCTCGTGTCAGAGCCAGAATCATCTCTCGCCAACGGCGTGACTCTTGCAGGCAAAGGCGTGCTGCCAAAAGATGTCCAGACAGATTTTGTGAAAGCGGGACTCATACATATTGTGGTCTTGTCAGGATATAATATTGCGATCGTGATTCGGGCAATGATGCTTCTTTTTGGTATGTGGGGCAGGAGATTTGGGATTATTTTTGCAGGAGTTGGAATCGTACTTTTCGTCATTATGACTGGAGGAACTCCGCCTGTGGTCCGTTCGGCTATCATGGCATCGATCACACTCTTGGGGACGCTTTCATATAAAACTGTGCTTCAGAATCGAGCGCTCTTCGGAGCGGTATTTGTGATGGTGTTTTGGAATCCATATTCACTTCTCTATGATGCATCTTTTGCATTGAGTATGCTTGCGACCTTTGCGATCATCAACTGCGCAGAACCTGTGAAGAAGAGTCTTACAAAAGTGACTGAAAAATTCCAGGTGAAACAAATACTTTCTGAAACCTTGGCGACACAGATCATTGTATTACCATATCTTTTGTATGAGATCGGTAATCTCTCAATCGTGGCACCCATTTCAAATATTATAATTCTTCCTCTTATTCCTTGGATCATGCTTCTGACATTTATTGTGGGTATGATCGCATTTATACCTATAGTCTCTTTACCGTTTGCAGGACTTTTGATTCTTCTTTCATCATTTGTGATCTGGGGTGCACACTTCTTAGCAAACATTCCTTTTGGATATTTTCAGATACGCTATTTTCCACTCTGGGCGATGGGACTTTGCTATCTTGGGTTTTATATTTTTGCACTTTGGATCGAGAGAAAAAGAGGGGTGGGAATGGAGAAAGTGGAAAGTTATGATCTTCCGTACTAGTGAATTAAAAATGCACCGCGCCTTTAGGTGCGGTGCATTTTTATTTTGTTTTATTTCTTCGCTTCGTCAAATCGCTTCGCACTCACTTCCTGATTTGTTGCCATAAGATAGCTTTCGACATATTTTTTCTTGTCAGCTGGCGTATAGTCCATCAAGTATGAGTGTTCCCACATATCAACTCCATAAATAAATGCTAGACCATTCAATTGTCCGAGGTGCTGTTCGTCTACCCAAGCATTAATGAGTTTGTCAGTTACTTTGTCATACCAGAGTACTGCCCATCCGATACCTCGAGTCATGCAGAGTGTTTTGAATTCTGTAAGCCAAGCATCAACACTTCCAAAGTCTGCGATCATTTTTTTTGTAAGTTCACTATCCATAGAATCTTTTTGACCGCCTTCGAGCTGCTCAAAATAGTATTCATGGTTTCGCATACCATCGAATTCAAATGCGAATCGTCGGTTGAGCTCACCTATGACATAGGCGTTCTTTTCGACATCGCTTTTGTATTCATTAAGCTTTCCTTGAATAAGGTTCGCATGCTTTACATAGCCTGCATAAAGTTTGAGGTGTTCCTCAATAGTTTTCGCACTAATTCCATTTATCTCTGGAATTGTGAATTGTTTTGCTTGAAACATAAGATAGTTAAGTAATTAGTAACTAATAATAAATAATCTGGTAGTCGTCAATTCCTACGGCAGGAGGACTTGACGAATACTCCAC
>JAQBQZ010000003.1 GCA_028286725.1 Candidatus Tayloriibacteriota bacterium | reverse complement strand
CACCCGAGGGTGCGACGATTTTTGTTTTAGGTTATTTTATTTAGTTCCTTCTACAATAAGCTTTATTGTCACTTTCTTGTCCCCTACTTTTACCTGGAGATCATGCTCTCCCGCTTCTTTGATGGGTTTTGGAAGAATGATAAAATCCGGATGAATATCTGCACCAATAGATTCCTTGATCGCTTTTACAATGTCTTCTGTGTGAAGCTGGGCAAAGAGTGATCCTTTTGAATTTGCTTTCGCTTTGATCGTTACCTGCTTTTCATTGATCTCATTTATATTCTTTGTGAGAAGATCCATCTGAATCTTTTTCTCTGCTTCAATAACTTTTTTCAAAGCCTCTACTTTCTTGATCTCTGCATCTGTTGCCACCTTTGCTTTCCCGGTTGGAATAAGTGAGTTTAAAGCAAATCCATCTGCTACATTTTTGATATCAAATTTCTTTCCTATTTTCTGTACATCTTTAAGTAATATAACTTTCATATAATTTATTATTTTTATTGTTGTCCGGCAACCTCGAGCGCCTTATTGAGCTGCACATCATTTCTATTCTTAATATCATCATCTGTAAACTTCACTTCATAATCAGGATTCAAACCATCGTGAGAGAGTGACGTTCCTTTTGGTGTAAGCCATCTTGCGATAGTCACCTTGAGCATTGTGTCATCTGTGATTGGCACGAGTTCCTGTACTACACCTTTACCAAAAGTTTTTGTTCCTACGAGTGTCGCTCTTCCATAATCTCGAAGCGCACCAGCAAAGATCTCTGAAGCAGAAGCTGTATTCTCGTTTACGAGTATGACCACTTTCATATCAGAACTAAACAAATTGTACCCCTTGCTTCGGTAAACATTGTTTCCATTATTCTTGCCGAAATCTTCTGTCACCACAGTCTGTCCTGTTGGTACAAACCAGCTCACCATGTCTACTGCCGCATCAAGGTATCCCCCAGTATTGTCTCGAAGATCAATAATGAGTTTCTGATCTCCAGAATTTACGTATTCACGGAGCGCATCTCTGAAAAGATCTGGCGCATTTGAAGTGAAGCTGTTTATTCGTATTCCAAAAACTCCATTCGGATATTTCTTTGTTTCAACAACTGGAGTATTGATAGTGTCTCGCGTAATTGTGAGGTGAAGTGCTGAAACGCTGTTATTTCGCATTATTTCGAGATTTACTGTTGTACCCTTTTTACCTCTTACGAGACTTATTGCTTTATCAATATCGAGATTGTTTGTACTCACATCGCCAATCTTTGTAATCTTGTCGAGTGGAAGCATCCCAGCTTTTTCAGCAGGCGACCCTTTAATCACAGAGACAACCGTAAGTCCTCCGTCTTTGACACTAAGTATTGCCCCGATACCTTCGATAGTTCCTGAGAGATCTGTCTGAAAATTCTTGTTTTCTTCTGCATTAAAGAATGTTGTATACGGATCATTGAGAGAGTCTGCAAGCCCTTTGATCGCCCCATATACCTTTTGCTGATCTGTCGTTGTTGTACCACTGTTTATGTATTTTGCATTCAACACATCCCAGGCTTTCCAAAATGCACTCATATCAACATTCTGATGATCTGAACCTGTAATATCTACGCCAGCCACCGTGGTTGTCAGTCTTTCAGCATTAACATAAAGTCCCGCAAAGAAAGAAATCGCGATCACAAATGTCACCCCTGATATAACTCCTATTTTTTTAAGTGTATTTTTCATTCAACTTGAATCGATTAGCAATCGCTATTAAGTTAGTTGATTATCTCAAAAAATACACGGAACAGCAAATTTATCAAATCCTTGAATTTCAACACATTTACACTTTCTACTTTCAACTTTTTATCTTATACTTAACATATATATGATCAAAGAATACGAGTACAAAGGCCACAAGTGGATCGATCTTGAAAACCCGAGCGAATCAGAAATCGCTCGCATCATAAATGACTTTGATGTTCCAGTAAGTGCTGCCGAAGATCTCCTCTCTCCTACTCCAAAACAAAGAGTAGTAATGTATGAAAAATGTGTTTATATAGTTCTCCACTTCCCAACACTTACTGACAAAAAAAATAAGCCGGCAGATGACCATAGACAAGAGATTGATTTTATCATTGGTAAAGATTACCTCATCACCGTACATTATGATGAAATGAAATCAATAAATGCATTTTCAAAAAGTCTTAATATTAAAGATGATACTGTCGAAGTTGAAAATGCTGGATTTATTTTCCACAAACTCATCAAACATCTTTATCACTCACTTCTCAAAGATGTCGAAAAGATCAAAGAAGATCTTCATAGAGCCGAAAACTTCGTCTTCAAAGGCGAAGAAAAGCGAATGGTAGTTGAACTTTCTCGGATTCACAGAGATATCCTCCGATTTAATCATGCAATTCTTCCACACAGAGAGGCAATCGCCGCACTCCATAATATGTTCAAAGAATTCCTCGGTGAAAAATACGAATACTTTATCCATGATATGGCAAGTGAGTACCAAAGAGTCGACAGACGAATGCACGCCAACAAAGAGCTCCTCGAAGAGCTTCGACACACAAACGACTCCCTACTTTCAACAAAACAAAATGAGGCTATCAAAGGCCTTACGATGATGGCGTTTATCACATTTCCACTCACACTCTGTGCAGCAATATTTACGATCCCGAGTAATCACACTCCTCTTATCGGCAGCCCCTATGACTTTGATATGATTATGGCTATAATGCTTGCGATCGTACTTGGATGTTTTGGGTACTTCAGCTATAAGAAGTGGCTGTAGATAAATCAAGACTCGAAACTTAAAAATCAAAAAAATAATTTAAAACCCAAACGACAATGAATGAAATCTGGCTATCCAACACTCTCGGCAAGGAGAAACAAAAATTTACACCAATAAACCCAAAAGAAGTTAAACTTTACTCTTGTGGACCGACCGTCTACAACTATGCACACATTGGCAATCTCCGTGCTTACGTATTTGCTGATACACTCAAACGAACTCTCAAATACAATGGATTTAATGTAAAGCACATAATGAACGTAACAGATGTTGGACATCTAACAAGCGATGCTGACCAAGGTGACGACAAAATGGTCAAAGCACTCAAACGAGAAGGTAAAGAAATGAACCTCGAAAACATGCGCTCTATTGCCAATTTTTATTTTGAAGCATTCAAAACAGATCTAGAGAAACTGAATATCGAACTCCCGTCTGCATTTCCTTTTGCAAGTGATCACATCAAAGAAGATATCGAGATGATTCAAACCCTCCTTCAAAAAGATTTTGCATACAAAACAACAGATGGAATTTATTTTGATACTACAAAAGATACTCATTACGGAAGACTCGGAGGTATCGCAGAGGACAATGACCATGGGCGTATCGAATCAAATACTGAAAAGAAAAACTATCGGGATTTTGCATTATGGAAATTTGCCGATGGAACAGGACTTGGTTTTGTTGCTCCATTTGGAAACGGATTCCCTGGCTGGCACATCGAATGTTCTGCGATGATAGAAAAGTATCTCGGCACTCCGATCGACATTCACACAGGAGGAATTGATCATATTCCGGTGCACCACAACAACGAAATCGCTCAAACTGAATGTGCAACAGGACACAATCTCGCAAACTTTTGGATGCATAATGCACACATTACAATCGGAGAGGATAAGATGGCAAAATCAGGAGACAACTTCCTCACACTAGAAACACTAAGTAAAAACGGAGTACACACTCTCGCCTACCGATACTGGCTTTTAACTGCACGATATTCAACTCGGGTGGATTATTCGCTCGATGCGATCAAATCTGCACAAGTAGCCTACGAAAAACTTCACGCTCATTTTAATTCTCTAAGTAATGGAAACGGTGTAGTAAATACTGAATACAAAGAAAGATTTATCGAGGCTGTGAACAATGACCTCGACACACCAAAAGCACTCGCAATAGTTTGGGAACTCGTCAAAGATGGAGAATTAAATCAGGCAGACAGAAAAGCTACACTTACTGATTTCGACAAAGTGCTTGGTCTCATGCTCGGCTCTGTCATAAAAGAAAATATAGAAATTCCAGAAGATGTCCAGAAACTAATTGAGGAAAGAAAAATTGCTCGAGAAAATAAAGATTGGACAAAAGCAGATGAACTCCGAAACCAGATCCAATCAAAAGGTTTTGAAATAAAGGACTAATTTGACTAACCCTATTTTGTAAGTATAGTAACAACTAGCTTCATGATGCCTTGGGAGGATCATGGAGGCTCTGTGTTGGGGTGAGTGCAGCTAATTATGGGTGACCTTTAACTCCGAGAACGCTACACCACAAGGTTACACCTGTAGTTTTTTACAGTGGCACCCTCAACACAGGGTATTTGTTTTTTAAAGTTTCTTCAACAGAAAAGTAAAGGGCGAGGTGACAGCTCGGAGGTGTGTTCTGCGTTCAGTTTTTCCGCAGTTCTCCGGTTGCATTTTATGCAACGGCCGTTGGCGCCAGGGCCCTTCTATAAGTTGAGAAAAGAGTGACCGTCCGCTTCGTGCTGACGGTCACTTCTCATTTTAAATAATTTCCCAAAGATCTAATTCGCTACTATTGACATTTTTAATATTTAGATTTATATTGAATTTAATATAAGAATTTCCGACCAGAGTCAGTGGGAGATCTGGTGACCGGGAAGGCTTCCTGTCGATGTCGTAGGGCACGACGAGAAGCGCTCATTTTTGTTCATTTTAGCGCTGGTACCTCACCGAGCGTTGTTGGAATTCTCACACTAGTCATATATTGGTAAACGGAGCCCTTCGTTGTTGGTGGTAAACTCCACTGCATTCTATGCAGAAATCGATCCCTGCCGGATCAACCAAAATGACTGGTGTGGGACCAAATTTAAAGACCGGATTTGCGCACGCAAGTCCGGTTTTCGATTTTAAAAATTCTATTTAAATATTTATTTAGTCTCAACTTCTAGAGAAAGAAAATGATCTTCAGCCTCTTTAAGATTTTCTGGTGTTGTAATAATTAACATAAATCTTAATACTACAGCCTTAATTGGGCGATCGTTTTTTGCGAGAACAATAGTCTGTGGTAATCCATATTCCCCATGACCCCATTGCACCATTTCATAATTAAAAATATCAGGTGTGAGTGCATAGACTCCCGGAGATGTGAATCCTTCTTCTTCATTTGGATATCGTTCAATAATATCTTGAACATTCATGGCATCATCAACAACAACTTTAGCAACACCCTTGATTGAACTTCTCTTTTCCACAAGGAGAGCCCATGGATTTTGAAGACAATCCTCAAGATCTTCTTTAGTATAAATATTGTCCCCCATCATAACCAAAAACTTATCCTCATTTATGAGATGCTCTTTACATGCCCATAATGCATGCGCGGTACCTAAAAGCTCTTTCTGCTCGATATATGTAATCTTTATATGTTTATACTTTGGTCCAAATGCATCAATAATCTGTTCTTTAAGATAGTTAACCGTGATCACAGCTTCATTGATCTCATCTGGAAGAGCGTCAAGAATACGCATGAGAATTGGCTTCTCAAGCACTTTTTGCATAGGCTTAGGAGTCTCTTCAGAAAGAGCTCCCATTCTTGTTCCTTTACCAGCAGCTAATATAACAGCTTTCATAATTCGTATATCATATCAAAAATCATCCTTTTTCCCAGGTTGACAAGTCTCTGTTTTAAACTTGAATACTTATATTTATTTCTTATTATTCAACGCCTCCTTTATCGTATCACTATCAGAATATTCGATCTCAAGTCCTGTTGAGAGTCCTCGCCCGAGTCGAGAGACCTTTATTGTAGAATTTATTTCCTTGATTGCCTTCTCTACTATATCTCCAGTATTTTCTCCTTCGTGCGTCGCCGAAAGCGCAAGTATCACTTCTTTGATTTGAATATTTCTTTCGATGAGATTTTTGAGTTGAAAGAGTCTAATCCTTTTTTCTACTACTTTTTCAAGAATTGGGATGAGTCCACCCAAGACAAAATATCGTCCAGAAAATGCCCCGCTTTTTTCTACCGTAATGAGATCATTATCTTTTGCAACAAGCATCAAGACTTCCGTATTTCGATTTGGATCAGAACAGATTGAGCAGAGAGCAATGTTATTTTTCTTTGCAAAATATCGCATGCATTCGCTACATTGAATGACATCTTTTTTGAGAGTCGAAAGAAGAGCTTTCAACTCTTCAATATATCCGTTGTCTCGTCCCAATAGAAAATATGCAAACCTCTCCGCTTGTCGAGGTCCGATCCCTGGAAAATGTCCGAATATTTCTTTTAGTTTTTCAAACGAGTCATTCATGGTCGCTCCGATTAAAATCCATCATTATTAACGGTATTTTTATCAATACTAAGGAACGTTGTCTTCTCTCCGTCAAAGTAAAGCTCGATTGATCCCACGGGTCCGTTTCTGTGTTTGTCGATATGTATCTGTGCAATGTTTTGCTTGTCAGAATCTTCACGATATTTGTCCTCACGATGAATGAACATCACCACATCCGCATCCTGCTCAATAGATCCTGAATCTCGAAGGTCAGAAAGTTTTGGTCGTCCTGATCCACCTCGCTTTTCAACATCTCGAGAAAGCTGTGAGAGTGCGAGCACAGGCACTTCGAGTTCTCGAGCGAGTTGTTTCAAGGCTCGTGAAATCTCTGTCACCTGCTGCACCACGTTGTCGCTCTTACCGTTTCCTGTTGGAGTAATGAGCTGGAGGTAGTCCACCACGATCATTCCAAGACCTTTTTCGATCTTCAATTTTCGTGCAACAGATCGCATTTTCAAAATGTTGTTTCCTGGCTGATCATCAATATAGATTGGCGCCTTTGAAAGTCTGTCGATAGAATGTCGAAGTTTTTCGAAGTCCTGTTCAATAGACAGTTTTCCTGTTCGAAGCTTCCACGCATTCACCTGTGAGTCAGCCGAGAGCATACGATCAACGAGTTGCTGAGAACTCATTTCCAAAGAAAATATTCCTACTGAAATTCCATGATTGAGCGCAGCTTGTCGCGCAATATCCAAAGCGAGTGCCGTCTTACCCATCGAAGGTCGCGCAGCGAGAATGATGAGGTCAGACTTTTGGAATCCTGAAAGCATTGCATCAAGATCTTTGAATCCTGTTGGTACTCCACGAAGTTCATCTTTTGATTGATGAAGTCTTTCAAGTCTGTCCCACGCTTCATCGAGTGTTGCTCCAACAGGAATAAATCGTGCAACGTTTGAAGAGTTGCTGATATCAAAGATTTCTTTTTCTGCAATATCCAAAAGCTCATCGGTGTCACGATTCTCATCGTATCCAAGCTCACTGATGTGTTCCGCAGAAGAAATGAGTCTTCGAAGTGTATGCTTCTTTTTGACGAGCTCTGCATAGTGACGAATGTTTGACGCAGGAGGAATACTTGAGATGAGTTCTCCAAGATATGTTCGTCCCCCTATCTTTTCGAGAAGAGATTTGTCCGCAAGCTTTCCTGACATTGTAACAATATCGATTGGTTCGCCTCGAGCATTTAGTTCAAGCATTGTTTCATATATCGCTTTATGTTTGTCTGCATAGAATGTATCCATAGTGACAATATCCGTCACTTCATAGATTGCATCAGCAGAACGGAGAATTCCACCAAGCAGTGCCATCTCACTTTCGAGGTGCTGCGGCGGGATCCGCATATTTTTTTGAGTCTTTTGTTGCATAAGATTATTTTAGCACACCGAAAGAAATGACAAGTCTTCCAGGTCTCACAACCCTGTGGGCTAAATGGGGATAAACAAAAAGCACCGAGGAGTGCCTCGGTGCTTTTTGTTTAATTGTATATTTATACGATTGCTGTAACCTTTACCTTAAAGAATGGCTGTCGATGTCCGTTTTTCTTAAAGTATCTACTCTTCTGTTTGTATTTGATGATAGTGACTTTTGCGTGTCGTCCGATCTCTTCAAGAGTTGCTTCAACTTTTGCACCTTCAATGTTAGGAGTTCCGATAGTAGTGTTTGAGCCATCATCTACAAGGAGCACTTTGTCGAAAGTGATCTTGTCACCTTCTTTGTAATCCCCAATGATTTTCTCAATTTTGATAGATTCTCCAACAGAAACCTTATACTGCTTGCCACCCGTTGCGATGACTGCGAATTCAGTAGATTCTGCTGTTTTTTCAGTTGTTTTTGCTGTTTTTGTTGGCATAGAGAGTATAATACGAAATAATCAGGAAAAATGCAAGTTTTTATAGGGCTTTTATGGAATCATGAGAATTGATCAATTTCTCAATATAAATATGCTCGTTTTCATAGTTTAGAGCACATTTAGTGCCGTCATTTGGTATTTCGAAGCGGGTGACTTTTTTGGAGTTTTGGAGCAATTCTAAATCATATGGATCTTCAGCCATATCTATGACGATGTCAGCCCAATCGACTAGATCTTCTGTTACTTTCTTTGTCTTATTTTCTCCAATATCACACCCTCTTTCTTTCATAAAAAGAAGAAACTTATCGAAGTTTTCATACCCCGTTTTGAATATTGTAGACAAATCCTTAAGAACCAATCCCTCTGGCTCATCTGCTGCTCCGGTATATGTTCCTGCGGATTTTACATTTTCTTTACCAATGATTTTCGCAGCGATTGCTTCTGCCATCTGAGAGCGGTACATATTTCCCTTGCAGACGAATAAAATTTTAGGATATTTATTTTGCATTTATGAGATCGATTATGTTTTTCTTTAATATGTTATATATTTCTTCCGCCTTTTTATACCCATCAATTTCGTTTAGGTTTTTAAAATTTGGATTTTCAATTTCCCATTTTATCGTCTTTGGATTAAGCCTGACCATTTCTAGATCATATTCACTTTCCATCATATCCACAACAATGTCTGCCCAATTTATCATCCCATTGGTTACCTTTTTTGGTCGATATTCTCCAAACTCTTCATACCCTTGGTCCTCAATAAATTTACAATATATCTTTTGATGTTCCCTATCTGTAAGTTTTAAAGCTTCGGTGTTATCTTGAGCTCTAGTAAAAGTACCCGCTGAACAAACATTCTCTTTGCCCAATATCTTAGAAGCTATTGCCTCAGCAATAGGTGACCGAAACTCGTTTCTTTTACAAACAAAGAGAATCTTCATTTGTTTTATTCTTGCTCTTCCGGCTTTTCAATGAGAGTCACTTCGAAGTCTATTGACTCCTCCTTTTCAGTAATTCGGATCACATCCTTATCGATCTTTTTGAATTCCTTTGATGACATGTTGAAATGATTGACCACAGTTGAAAGGCTTGAACCCAACTTCTCATGCGATTCTCCGTATTTTTTGAGATGTGTGACAAGTTCGCCCACTCTCTTGATGATATCTTTGGCCTGTTCTTCGATCTGCATCGCTTTGAGCCCTTGTAGAATCGTCTGGAGGTATGCCAGGAATGATGTTGGAGAAACGATGATCACATGATACTTGCTCGCCGCACGCTGAATGAGGTTTTCGTTGTCATCCTTCAAAGCCCCTATTTTGTTGATGATTAAGTCGTAATAGATTGATTCATGTGGAATGAACATCATTGCGAAATCCATTGTTCCCTTTGACGGTTGGATGTATTTTGATGTTTCAACAATTCTGTTTTTAAGATCATTCACAAAAAGCTTCTCAAGCTTTTCTTTTTCTACTTCATTTTTCTCTTCGATGATTCGGTTGTAATTTTCAAGGCTGAATTTTGAATCAATTGGGATGATCTTGTCCTTCACTCGTACAATCGCATCAGGAATGAGATCTCTCCCCTCCTCGTCTTTACCTAGTTTGAACTGCATCTCGTATGATCCAGGTGGTAAAACATTCTTAAGAAGTGTCTCGAGATAATACTCGCCCAAGATTCCTCGCTGTTTTGGATTCTTTAGAATATCCTGAAGGCTCTGGAGCTGATCTGTAAATGATACAACCTGTCTGTTAGTCTCATCGAGCTTTGTAAGGCCTTGAGTCACTTCTTTAATGATCTTTGCACTCTCACTGAACTGATTCCTCATTGTATCCTGCATTTTTGAGTTAGAGTCACTCATCTTTTCATCTACTACCCTTGAAAGCGTATTCATCTGTTCGAGAAGCAGTTTGAAGCCGAGATGGTTGTCGTCCTTTGGCTTCTTTTTGCTATTCAAAATAACAATAATAATGTTAATAATGATTAAAATAGCAATGATTATAAGAAATAGTGATGTTGTTTCCATGGGCCTAAGTATAGGATAAAATATGCTATAATCAAAATAATTAAATATTAAATAAAATCACAATGAACGACCAAATCAAAGCAAAGATAAAAGAATCAATGATCGCTAAAGATGCAGTAGCACTCAATGTCTATCGAGGTATCTCTGCAGCATTTACAAGCGAAGTGATGGCAAAAGGCAAAACTCCGCAAGACACTCTATCAGATGATGAATGTCTCCTTGTACTCAAGAGACTCGCAAAGCAGCGAAAAGATAGTATCGATCAATTCCAAAAAGGCGGCCGACCAGAACTTGCAGATAGTGAAATGGCAGAACTCATGATCATAGAGACTTTGATTCCAAAAGGAGCAAGCAAAGAAGATATCAAGAAAGTAGCTGAAGCCAAAAAAGCTGAGCTCGGTATCACAGATAAAGCAAAAGTGGGAATCCTCACAGGCGCTGTCATGAAAGAATTCAAAGGGACTGCAGATGGCAATGATGTGAAGGAAGTTGTAGAATCACTTTTTGCTTAAACGATGCGGACACTACGAACCAAAGAAGGAGAGCAAAAATATATTGATGTAATGAAATCAGGTTTGAACAATAACTCATGTTTCTTTTGTGATCTAGATAAACAGACCATCATTGCTGAGTTTGATAATTTCCGGATTATAGAAAACAACTTTCCATATGATGAGGTGGCAGAGATACATCATATGATCTACCCAAAACGCCACATGATCGGAACAGAAATGACACATCAAGAAAGAGATGAATTAGAGGAGTTGAAGACAATATATTGTAAAGAAAGGAATTATCAATACATACTTGAAGGAATTACAAAAATCAGTATTCCGGCTCATGTACATTTCCATCTTCTGACACTCAAAGATAAATAAATTCAAAGTAAAACAGCACCGAGGCTACGCCTCGGTGCTGTTTTACTTTGAGCCCTTTAGTTGTAGTATATCTTTAGCATCATGAAAGAGATCTTTATTAGTCTGCTCATTTCCCTCTTTGTTTTTATAGGTCTTTGTGTTTGGTATGCTTTCTTTTGGATAGCTATACCAATGTCCGAGTTTGCATTTGAGACAGCGATCATTACGATTGGTTTATACCACTCTCCGAGCGAGCCATCCAAAAGAAAGTCCTGGATTTCAAAACCTAAAGGTGGAGTACTCAAAATACTCTACTGACACCAAAGTCTCATTCGAGACTTTGGTTTTTTATTTTTTTCACATACGCACTCAATTATGTTTACACTCAAATAAAATGATGATATGTTGAATAAGGTCGGGACACAATCTTATGAAACACATCCTCACACTGCTAGCAGTACCATTACTGCCAATCCTCGCTCCAGTAGTTCTTCTGGGAATCTCTCTACTCTTTATCATCGGGTTTTCGGTGATCTATGTCGTGGACAGATTTTTCAACAACCCAATGAGTTCAAAAAATTTTGCCTGATGGCAACATTCAAGAATTCACCAACCAAAAACGCCCAAGTCGCAAGACCTGGGCGTTTTGATATTTATTTTTTATTTCAAACTTTTGAGCTCAATACACATAAACATTGGGATTTCCTTTCGAGCAGTATCCTCCGCTTGCTGTCGTGGGCCCTTCTGACTTTCTTTGTGAGATATCCATTCTTCAATTCGAACAATTGCGAGACCTTCTTTTGAAAACGCTTTCATATAATCCTGGAGTGATCGGTGGAAAGATTTTGTCGTTGTGTTTATTTTCTTGTCTCCTGGATGCATGTCGATATCAACTTCAAACTGAGAAAGATATTTTGAAACTTTTCTATATTGTGTTTTTGTCTCTTCATCAAATCCCCAATCAGAATTTTTGATCACTCGAAATGCTGGATGATTCAAAACCAATATCGCTCTGCCATCTTGTTTTAGAATTCTTTTTACTTCAGTCACAACACCTGCGAGATTTTTCATATTTTGGAGTGCCAAAATAATGAGCACCGCATCTGCAGAGCGAGTCGCTACCACTTTTGCATTGTCAGCAGAAGCTGTATAAAAAGAAATATTTTTGCCAGTGAGTCCGTCTTTGCTTGCCCTCTCTTCAGCGATCTCTACAAGTTCTTTACCGATATCGATCCCGATGACCTTTGCTCCGGACTTTGCGATCACTCGTGAGAAGAATCCTTGTCCGCATCCAAGCTCAACCACCACCTCTCCTGGCTTTGGATCAAGTATTCGAACGATATTTGGAAGTATGACCTTAGACTGATAGGTATCAGTATTTTCCTCGAGCATCTTGTCGTACCATTTTGCCTCCTTGCCCCATGAAGTCTCTTTGACCACTTTCTTTTCTTCTCGCTTAACTTGATCTCGTTCTTTTTGAATAAAGACACCTCGCTGGCTTAGGCCTTTTCGGTGGACCTTTGGTGTAGGTTTTTGATTTTGTGAGTTTGGTTTTTGCATTTATCCATACTAGCACAAAATACTAAAAACTCCCGATTAATTGGGAGTTTTTAGTATTTCTACAATTTTTGAATATATTAGTAGTTTTTCGGTGTGCTTTGCTTGTAAGAGAGATAAACAAGCCCGATGAGTACAAGGAGCACTAAAAGTGTAAGTGTAATCCCTGTTGGTGTCTTGAATACATCCAAGGCACTACTAGCAGATGCGGTCTGACTTGTATCCACAGCATCAGAATAGCTTACAGGACTAGTGGTAGCCACAGTATTAACATAGGTAGTAGTTTTCAAAGTCCCATCAGGATTAAGATTCTGAGGCTCAAATCCACCACCAGCAAATACATTAGATACCCCAATAAAAGCGAATAAAGATAAGGCCAAAATGATTGTATATTTTTTCATATATATTAGAAGACGAAGGAGGTTGAGGGATATTACAGGAGAAAAACAAGGCTAGAATTGCAACAATTCCCTATATTTCTTAATCATAATCTCAGCTTTTTCTCTATTTGAGTCCCCTTTCTTATAATCCTCAACAATTTCAGCAAAGCCGGACAAAAATGCATTACTTATAACTCTCTTTCTCGAAAGCATATTATCAGACACCTTTTCATATAAAGAAATAATATATTCAAAATGATCTGGGAAATCTCTGATATATCGAGAAAATTCACGCGCAACTTCTCCGTATTCAGTATTACCAAAATCTATTATTCCAGAGATCCGGTTTTCTTTAATTAAAATATTTTCGTGATGTGCGTCGTTATGGACGCACTGAAAAATTACATCATCCAATGTAGTATCAAAAATTTCCTTCGTATGTTTTGCGAGTGATTTGTATTCTTCTGGAACTTCTGGGTCTGCAAGCAGCATCAAATATTCCTTTTCTACTTCAAGATGGAGTCCGACAGATTCGTCTATTTTCATTCCCAAAGCCAGAGCTTCAGTTTTATCAATAACCTTCCCTATTCGTGCATGAAATATTCCTAAACTTTCACATATTGATATTTTTTCCTCTTCAGATAGATTTGGCCAAACATTAATGAGCATCTCTCCTTCAATGTATTCGTAGCAATACATCTGTGGTGAATCAGATTTGAAGATTACTTTTGGTATTGAGACTCCGAGATCTTTATCATGTAGATATTCTATAATTTTTGCTTCTGTGAAGAGGTCATTTTGTGGTTCAAATTCTTTTATATCTCGCTCTTGTTTTACAATATATTTTCTACTGTCACTTGTTTCAATATAATATGCATTATTTACCGCACCCTTGCCTTTTAGAGTGAATAGGGTGATTTCTTTATTGAGGAGCTGAGAGATTTGGGAGTGGAGAGGGTTTATGATATAGGACACACCTGTTATTTATTTTAATAGTATGCTACAAAAGTATTAATATACCAGACCAGACTACTAGTGCGAATTTTTTATATATATCTTACTTGTAAAATAGAAAACAAAAATACCGATTATGAATCCAATATATTCATAAGCAAAAACCCCTGTCTGCATGAATGTGTGAACCCTAAATCCTCCTCCAACCAAAACAAGAAAGACCGTAGCGAGAATTGCAATTTGATTTGAGTCTTTAATGATGTATGTCTTAGCTAGATATTTTGCTGAATACATCACTCCCAGCCAAACACTTAAAACATTAATAACTACAAATGATAGACTTAATAAAGTAATATTGTCTTTACCTAAAATAATTGCTAGAGGAATACCTAGGACTAATGCCAAAAGAAATGGTACTACAAAACCTGCTGTCAACCAGTGTGTCGCTGCTATATACCAATCTGGTGATACTTTTTTTTCTTTCATATTTTTATTTGATTATTATTTTAATGAACCACCAGCACAATCCGTAGGGTTGTTAAAACTATCCGCTGGTATATCTGTTGGTTTGATTGTTTTAGTATCAAAACAAACATAAATTCCTCTAGATGCGTCAGATGCTTTTACTGATGCATCGGATTCATCATATATCTTGTAAGAAAAATCTCCCCCATCTTTATCTTTTATTGCCGCAAGCTTCACTTCTAATCCTTGCTTTATGGTAGGATTCTGGTCAAATGGGATAGTATTTTTAGCATCACCATCGTATTTAGCCAAATCAGCCATTGTTCCAGCCACAAAGGCATTTAGTCCTGCATGGACTGCATTTGTTCTTGCTTCAACAACTTTTGTATTAAGAGTTGATTTTGATTGGTTCAAAACAATAAGCACAACCAACACAAGAATGGCAATTATAACCACAATAATAAAAGATTTTTTCATAATAAAATAAATTTAATAATAGATTCTTACAAAAAGTATATCATGTTTAGTTACTAATAACTTTAGGGCTTGGGGACATCCTGAATTTGAATGTATGATTCTTTGTTAATAAAGAGATAATAAATTTGCAAAATGAAGCTTCCTGCCATAAATGCTATAACCGCAGGTTGAAAAATTGAGAAAGCAAAATCCAATGCAAACCCATTTGTACCACTTCCATAATATGCTTGCTGAAATAGAACGTAGAATGAATAGCATATTACAAATGCAAAAAGTGTTCTGTTGGTAGGTATATGTACAGCGGATAATCTTTCAATATGAAGATAAGCGGAAAAGAAAAATAATAGAAATAATCTGATTAAAAAGAACGAGAGATAGACGATTGAAAAATAATCAAAAAAAGAGGATTGAATGTTTAGAGTAAATAGATGATCTCCTACAATATCGAAGCTACCAAGTTTTGAAATCAGGGTAACAAAATTGATGGGGATCATAAATACTAGCCAAATCGTTCCCCAAATACTCATCATAAACAATTCAAATTTAGATATCAGTACCGATTGGTCACTTTTGAATACTAATTTCCCACTGTAATAAAGAGGGGTTACAAAAAATAGCCAAACTACAAGGGTAACGCCAACTAGTCCCATAATAAAACCTTCAATATCATGGAAATTTAAATTTGGTATATAAAAATTTCTGAACCATTCATAAAAAATACTTGCTATAGCCAAAGAGCAAGCAAGGAAAATTTCGTTTACAGTAATTGATGCTAAAAGAAAACGTTGTAATCTTAATTTTGCTTGTTTCATAGAAATTTTATGTTCTCGAAAACCCTTTAAAGACAGACCTTCTCGTGCTAGCACTAGTGGGTATTATTACAACCCAATTAGTACTAGATGTCAATGGTGACCCCACGGAGAATCGAACTCCGATTTAAGCATTGAGAACGCTTCGTCCTAACCGTTAGACGATGGGGCCGTATAACCCAAATACAATAACATTTTTTAACTAAAAATCAAAAAATACTATCTACTGAAGTCGAGAATTTTGGATACAAAATTTAATTTGACGAAATATAATATAAATAGTATAAATTAGCTCTTATTGTACACCATGAACATGCTCACACCTGAGGCACGTGCCCAAATCGTCAAGTTCTACGCTCAACACAAAGACGGATGGGTTATCCTCGATTCCGGAGGTAACTTCAGAACCGTCGAGAGTCCACACACCATCTCTGATCTGGAGGTATTGGCGTTGGCACTCAATGATACCGACATGGTTAACTATCGTGTCTGCAATGTTTATGGGGCCATGAATATGATTTTTGGGGCTGACGGCTAGGAGTAAAATTCTTACCCCCCCCCCCCCCCGAAATTGCTTTGCAACCTGGGGATTTTTTATTACTTACCTGCCCACCCCCTTCTTCTGCCTCATCAAGTGTTTTCTTTTTACTTGACCGTCACAATAAACCTTTAATCTGATACAATATTCAAATGGATATAAAAATCATTCTCGGTGCGATCGCGGCATTCCTCGCACTCTTTAGCTCGTACTTATACATTAAAGATATATTTCGAGGCAACACAAAACCTCACACATATACTTGGCTTATCTGGTCTATTGTGACAACAATCGCCTTTTGCGGACAATGGGTTTCTGCAGGTGGTCCTGGATCGTGGGCTACTGGTGTGGCCGCTATTGTAACTATTTTTACACTGTTTCTTTCTCTGAAAGGTAAATACGGAACAAAAGATATTACAAATTTTGATAAAATTTGTTTAGTTTTAGCGATCATTTCAATTCTTCCCTGGCTTCTAAGTAAAAGTATCTTATGGTCAGTTATCCTCGCAACACTTATTGACCTCATTGCATTCTTCCCGACAATGCGTAAGACCTGGAATGCGCCAAAAAGTGAATCACTCGGATCTATGTATGTAGATGCTGTGAAGCACGGACTTTCCACTTTCTCTATGAGTAATTATTCCCTAATCACCCTCATATACCCCCTCTCAGTTCTAGCAACAAAATTTGTCATAATAAGTGAGATAATACTTTTGAGAAAACGCCAAAAATAAAAACCACCCGTTTGCAGAAGCTAATTAATTAGCTTCTGCAAACGGGTGACAATGCGTTTGTGTTTCCCTTTACTCCTTCAAATCGTCCAAATCTTCTTCGTCAAGAGCCAACACGCGACGACAGCGGCCGCATTTCATTAATTTTGATTCAGGATGCAACTCCATCACCACTCCACATTCTTCGCACATAATATCTTTAACTTTGACCATAGACTCATTATTTAAAAAGTATTTTTAATGTTCACAATTTATTATGACGGAGCAAAATAAAAGTTATGACAAATAAATTGCAAAATCATATATCTCACTTTTATTAAGCGAGGAAGAAATTCAAAAAATACGCCGAGGCTTTGCCTCGGCGCATTTTTTGTTTCATTAGAACTTAGGATTTACCTTGAGACCCACTCCTTCTCCTGTCTCACCAACAATTTTTCTTTTTGTTTTGGGTCACTCATTATTCTCTCCACCACACGCTCTAGTCTCATTCCTTGTGATCCTTTTACATATACAATGTCACCTTTAGAAATTTTTTCTTTCATAGTCTCTCCTGCATCGACTGAATTTTCAAACACAAAAATATTTTTTTCTTCAAATCCGATTTCTTGAAGCGCACCTTTCATCTCTTTGGCTCTGATACCGACAAGTCCTATCATTTCAAATATCTCACCTGCAAGAATGCCGAGCCTGTGGTGCTCATCCTGAGAAAGCTTGCCGAGTTCGAGCATGTCGCCTACGATTGCGATCTTCTTACCAACGCAGTTAAGCCCTTTTACTGCATTAAAACCTTCTTCCATCGCAACCGGAGATGCATTGTATGTATCATCGATAATCACTGAATCATTAATCCCAGAAATGATATTCATTCGTCCTCGAGGGTATTCATATGAATCAAAAGATTCGACAGCTTTGAGAGGACTGAGTCCTAATGCATGTACAACTGCAAACGATGCGAGTACTGGATAGACAAATTGATTGCCATAAATATTTTCAAGTGTTACAGGAATACTTGATCCTAGGACATCAATCTTGAATGAAACTCCATTTACCTTTTCATTTTTATAAATTGGTTGAATGAAACTTGCTTTTATATCTGATTTTTCTTTGATACCAAATGTTGAAACTTTTGCGCTTGTGAATTCTTTGAATCCCATCACATCACTATCATCGGCATTCAAAATGAGTGTTCCCTCAGGCTTTAAGCCTCGAGCGAGATATGATTTTTCTTTGATGACTTCTGCCACAGATTTGTAGAACTCCACATGGACCGGCACATTCCCAATACGAGTAATGACAGAAATATCTGGATGGATCCACTTCATCACTTCTTCGATCTCTCCTGGATGATCAGCGCCGATCTCAAGCACGAGCCATTCTGGATATTTGGACTTTGATACGACAAGCCAAAATGCGTCATACATATTCTTAAACCATAGTTTGTGATCATTCCACGCATTTGGAAGTCCGAGAATAGTGAGAGGAATTCCGATATCACTATTAAAACTTTTGGCACTTTTGCGAACAAAGAAAAATGGAGAGAGCGCAGTATATATAGCATCCTTTGTCGAAGTCTTGCCCACACTTCCAGTGACTGCTACAATTTTTGGCTTGTATTTTTTGAGCACGAGCTTTGCTTCAATGGTGATTATTTTGACAACGATTTTTTTAAGTATATTTTTCATTTGATTTTGTATTTGCTATAAACTAATTGCTATAAATTATCGGTTATCTATCCGGAGATAATTCATAATAACTAATGAGGAATTTTGAGAGATCGAAGAATGGTAATGCGAGTGTATCTGCCGCAAAAAGATTATCTACCTTTGGATTGTATGTATAAAGGAAGATAATAAATTTCGGATCGTATGCTGGAAAATATCCAAAGAATGAGTGAAGATACTTGTCAGTATAATATCCGCCGTTTGAACTTGGCACCTGAGCTGTTCCAGTCTTGGCAGCTATTGTATAGTGTTCGTTCTTGCCCTTGCCCTGAATGAGGGCAGTATCTACCACCTCAACAAGCATCTTTGTGACAGCTTTGCTCGTCTCCTCTTTGATAGCTCTTGGGCCTGTTGTAATCTCTGTGTTTTTAAAGAATCCTCCTTTGTAATTCACCTTCTTTATAATATGAGGAGTTACTAGAGTACCACCATTGGCAATAACTGACAACGCGCGGATAGTAGAGATCGCAGTGAGAGCAATTCCCTGTCCGAATGATGCGGTATAGTACTCAACGTCTCGCGGACTATCAAGGTTTCCGACAATATTTGCAGCTTCGTTTGGCAGATCAATACCTGTCTTTTCTTTGAGTCCGTATTTGCCCATGTAGTCAGAAAATGTTTTATTACCGAGCTTGCTCACCACAAAAGATACTCCCACATTCAAAGAGTCATTCAAGACTTGCTGCATCGAAGTAATACCGTGAGCCTTTCTGTCGTGGTTCCAAATAGTCATTGTGTTGGCTTTGACGTATCCAATGTCATTGTATGTTGTAGTCGGTGTGATAACTCCTGCGTCAATTCCCGCAGCGATCGTGAGCGGCTTTATGATCGATCCCATCTCACGAACGTTGTCGACGAGTGGGTTACTAAAAACTGATACGTCCTTTTCTTTACTAAAATCATTTGGATCAAATGTTGGCACATCTGCCATCGCATAGATCTCTCCTGTTTTCGGATTCATAATAATGCCTCCGGTTTCGACAGAGCTGTATTTGGCTTGGACTTTGGCAAGCGTATCTTCGAGAGTAGACTGAACTGACGGCTCGATTGTCGCAATAATATCTCCTTCAAATGAATCATCTTTTGAAACTGTCTTTTGCCAATTACGAAAAATCTCTACAAAGAAGTTGGCATATACATCGTCTTGATTTCTTTCAAGCACTTTGTCATAGAATTTTTCGAGACCATATCGGCCGGCATACACATCCCCTTTGTAGCCCAAAATACCGAGTACATTAGATGCAGTCTGACCTCCTGGATAAAATCTCCATTGTTCTTTGTACATATATACCCCAGGGATCTTTAGAGCTTGAATTGCGATTGTCTGATCCTCAGGAATTCGCTTTGTGATCTCTTCGTATGGATCTGTTGTCTTTGCAGCTTTGGCTAGAAAGTCGTCTTTGTTTATAGGAGTGATGGCAGAAATTTTCTCATATGCAGATTCTGCATCTTTGAGAATTGTGGGATTAATCGCGAGAATATACCCAATCTTCAATGTCCCCGCAGACACAAGTCCTCCGTCTTTGTCTTCAAAGAAAATAGTACCGCGAGAAAAAATACCTCCGCTTTTTTTGACGTATTGGTTGTCTGCGATCTCTACGAAATCATCGTGATGCAAGACCTGCAAAAAATACAGCTTTATAAAAAAAATAAATGCTACCAACACGATGCATATTGATAGCACTCTTAATCTTTTGATACTGTCTTGATTCATACTCTATATCTTAACACTATATTCTTTCCTTATTTACGAAAGCAGTAACACCAGAATCCTTTTTCGCTACGATAATATTATCTGCATCGATAAATCCTCGAGATCGTGCAAGCTCAGGATTTACTTTTGATTTGAGGCCAAGATATGAAAATTCCATTTCGCTCAACTGCCCTGTAACCTGACTTATCTGCTTTTCACCTCTCTGTCTTTCAAGCGTATTGTAGACAGTACTTCCAACGAGTCCAACATATGTAAATACAAGTACACCAAGAATTCCTCCGAGAGCCCAGATCTGCTTTTGGTATTTGAATTGTGTTGGCATCTTTGTCATATAAATGTACTTTTTTAATTATTAATTACTTGTTTTTTCGATGATTCTAAGTTTTGCACTTCGTGCTCGAGGATTTTCTTTCAATTCTTCCTCTCCTGATATGATCGGTTTTTTGTTTATCAAAATCGCTTTCTCATCTACTACCAATCCTTTTGCCCAATGTTTGACGATTCTGTCTTCAAGGCTATGAAATGATATGACCGCGATTCTTCTTCCCACCTTTACCCTTTCAAATGCTTTATTCAAACCTTCCTGGAGCGCTCCGAATTCATCATTGACCGCGATACGGATTGCCTGGAATGTTTTGGTTGCTGGATGGATCTTCTTGTTTCGAGTGAATCCTGGAACTGCGTTCCAAACAATCTCTCGAAGCTGTACTGTAGTCTTGATTGGCTCAACTTCTCTTGCCTCAACGATCGCTCTTGCGATCCGTCCTCCGAATTGTTCTTCTCCAAAGCCTTTGAGAATATCGCGCAAACTTTCTTCTGACCATTCATTAACTACTGTCTCTGCCGTGGTCTCTTTCTCATCAGAATCGTATGCCATCTGAAGAGGCTCATCCTTTTGAAAGGTAAATCCTCTTCCTGACACCTCAATCTGATCAGAACTCCAGCCAAGGTCGAACATAAAGCCATCTACCTCTTTCATTTTTGCCTTATCCAAGACCTTATCTAGATTCCTAAAGTTTGATTTATATATCTCAACTCGCCCTTCGAATTTTGCAAGTCTCACCTTTGCTTTTTTGATCGCACTACTATCAGCATCGATACCGATCACATTTGCTTTCTTGTAATGCTCTAAAACATATTCACTGTGACCTCCGCTGTTTAGCGTACAGTCAACAACAGTGTCACCGCTTTGGATATTCAAACCTTCTACCATCTCTTTTAAAAGAACACTTTTGTGAATGTATGAAGCCATAAAGTTAAAATGCTCCAGTCTGACTTAACTTTTCAGCCAATACATCCGCCTCTACAACCACCTTCTGCTTGTACTCTGCCCATTTCTTGTCGTTCCACATTTCGATTCTCTTGTGAACTCCAATGAAGACTCCTTTGTCTTTAATCTTTGCAAACTCCCGAAGATATTCTGGGATCAAGACTCGCCCAAGAGAATCAACTTCAAGTTCTACCGCTCCACCAAACATAAATCTGTTGAAGCCTCGAGTATCCGCTCGCAAAGAATCCATCTTCCCCATCTCGTCTGAAATCTTTTCCCATTCTGTTGTTGGATATAGGAAAAGACATCCTTCGAGACCATATGTTGCGATAAGCTTCTTACCCACTTCTTTTCGGAATTTTGAAGGAAGAGAAATTCTGTTCTTGTCGTCTATCGTGTGTGTGTATTCGCCTATTAGCATTGTATTTTTTAAGTTTTACAAAATGTTTTTTTCAATTGATGAGTTCCAAAAGATAGGTCGATTTTAAAACATACAAAATTTTAAAAATATCCTTTGAAACTCACACAATTTACTCTATACCACTTCATCCCACTTATGTACTACAGTATACCACTTCATAGCATAATCAATACAAAGTTTTCCACAATTTTGTCATTAAATGTATTCGGATATTGAAGTGAAGTGATGTCAAGGAAATAAAAAAACATCGAATCCAAAGGATTCGATGTTTACTGATTAATTACCTACTATTTTTTGCGCTCAAGCAAAAAAGCCGAGAAAAGTCTTTTTGTTTGCTCATCGCGCCCGAAATAATAACTCCTTCTGGCAATGTCTGCCACCTGTCTTGGCGAAAGAGGTCCGTAGGTTAGAAGGAAAATGTCATCATAACTCTTTGCGAGCCTGAGACCACGATTAAAGAGGGCTTTGTGGCGCCTGGTATTGAGTGCGACTTTTGAAAGGGCACGAGCAACTCCTCTAACTGTCCTGTACTTTCTGACTGGACGGAGTTTTTTCTTTTTGGATCTAGAAACCATATTTGGAAAGACGGTAGTTGTTGCGTCTACAGGTAGATTACTCTTAGTTGAACAAAAGTCAAAATAATCCTTATTAAAAGAATACAAATAAAAAAACCGTCATGAATGACGGTTGATAACATGGCCAGGCACATACGATTGGGAGCGATTATTTACCCACCCACGTTCTACTCCATAATTGAGAAGTCTGTGATTGAGATAACATCTATGACTCACTCGAGCAAGCAGAAGAAATTGATTGTAATCCTGAAGCAATTCCATCGCTTCAAGAAATAAAGCCTGGTTTTCTTTGGTAGATGCTTCGTGATGAGGCATCAGCTCTAGCCTTTGCAAAATCGATTGAAACATAAAAAACAAGAAGTTGTTGAACTTCAATAAGTTTACCTCCTGGCAACCAGAAGTCAAAATGCCTCGAAACCTTTGGTTTCGAGGCATTTTGTTAATTATTGTTTACTTATATTTATTATTCATTCCCCTTCGGCTTCATAAGTGGGAAAAGCTGAGCTTCTCGAATCGGAACATCAAGCAAGAAACTGAAAAGTCTTTCTGAAAGACCGAATCCGAATGTTGGTGGCATTCCGTGCTCCATCGCTTCCACATATTCAAAGTCTGCCATCTGAGCCTCATCATCTCCAGCATCACGAAGCCCTTGCTGCTCCATAAATCGCGCTCGCTGATCTACAGGGTCATTCAACTCACTGAATCCTTTGCCCATTTCGCTTCCTGCGAGTATCACCTGAAATCTTTCTACCACTCGCTCATCCTTTTCTGATCTCTTTGCGAGAGGTTCAAGATATGTTGGTACTCCAATGAGGAATCCTGGACCTGCAAGCGTTTTTCGGATTGATTTCCATAGTAGATCTACACCTCGAGAAATATTGATTTCTTTTGGATCAAAAGCAACTTTAGCCTCCTTCAGTTTCGCAATCAAAGTTTCATTTGTAAGATTTTCATCGAGTGGATCAATATCAAAATGTTTTTTCAAGATCTCACAAAAATCATACATCTCCCACTCTTTCATAAAATCAATTTCATGTCCTCGAATCGAAAAAGTAGTCTTTTCGAATACTTCAGATGCAATCTTTCGATACAGCTCTTTAGTCATTTCCATACCAATAGAATAGTCAGCGTATGCCATATAGTATTCAAGCTGAGTATAATCTTGCGCATGCTCTGGCGATATACCTTCGTTTCTAAAAATTCTTCCGATCTCAAATGTCCGAGGAAGTCCTGCAACCATAAGTCTCTTTTGCCAAAGCTCACCACAAGAAATTCGGAGGTACACATCTATATCAAGCGCATTATGGTGTGTTGCAAAGGGTCGAGCATCAGCACCGCCTGTTGTATTTTCAAGTACAGGGGTTTCAACTTCTATAAAACTTTTCTCTAAAAGATATTCTCGAATCACATTCCAGAATTTTGATCTTTTTCTGAATCTATCTGCCAACTCTTCGTTCATCAAAATATCAAGATAACGCTTTCGAAGTTTATCTTCTTCGTCGGTCAGTCCATGCCATTTTTCTGGAAGCGGTAGAAGTGATTTTGAAAGCATTGTCCAACTCGAAACCTGTACTGTCTTTTGACCTGTTCGAGTGAGAAATACTGATCCGGTGATTTCTACGAAGTCACCAATGTCTACTGTGTCACCAAAGAGTGTGAACGCATCGAGATTTGCATCATCTTTTTTGAAAAGCCCTTGAAATCGTCCAGTACCATCAAAGAGATCAAAGAAAATAAGCGCACCTTGCCCTCGAAGTGACATGACTCGCCCAGAAATTGTGATCGGAGTTGCATCTGTAACAAGCGTGTCAAAAGCATCCTGAGCCTCCGTTATTGTATGAGTTCGAGATGACTTCGCAGGATATGGATTTATCCCCTTTTCTTTAAGTTTATTTAGTTTGTCCAATCGGACCTGTCGGATTTCGTCTAATGCCATGATGAATTTTATAGTTTATATTGTTTAGTATATAGGAAAAAAGGAAAAAATACAGTCCGAAAAACAAAATGAGCGGCGCCTTAAGTGCTGCTCATTTTGTTTAAATCTTTATCGTTTCGATTATTTTACTTCAATGATTTCGTAACCTGCCTTTCCTTTTGGTGTCATGATATCAAATTTGTCTCCTTTTTTCTTGCCCATTATTGCAATACCGATCGGTGAGTGATTTGAGATCTTGCCTTTGAGAATGTCAGCTTCTTCAGATCCTACCACCTGATATGTTTTAGATTCTTTGTCTCCTGATTTTTTTACTACAACTGTAGATCCGATTGTCACAGCGCCTCCGTGATGAGCTTGCATAACAACCGCGTTCTTCAAAATATTTTCAAGTTTACTTACTCGCTCTTCTACTTCTGCCTGCATCTCTCGTGCTTCCTGATATTCAGCATTTTCTGCGAGGTCTCCCATAGATTTGGCATACTCCAAACTATCAGCAACTTCTCGTCGCTTTACTCTTTTAAGATTGTCTAACTCTGCCTCAAGTTCGGCGAGTTTCTCTTTTGTTAAGTATTCTTTTTCGTCTGACATAAGGTTTTGTATGTTATTGACAATGTTTAAAATGCGTAGCAATTTTAGCATTTTTAGCTGTGGAAGTAAAGAAAATGAAACGGACCCCAGCCACAAAAGCTTGAGGTCCGCGTGTCACGGTTGTGACGATTAGAGACCGTTCTCGGTCTTAACCGCCCACTCATTCGTGATTTGTCCGTGTTGCGGGTGACCGAGAGGTACGAATCCCGCCCTAATCAAGTCCCACCTGCTCGGACCTTGAAGGCCAGCATGAGAGCCAATGAATTCATTTTTCGGGGTTTCGCAGCTCACGAGCAGACTCGCAAACGACAACAACAGGAGCAAGGCATGTTTCATAATGGTAGTGTGCCCTTTGGCAGATTCAAATACTACTCTCGGAACCAAGATTGTCAACAAATCAAAATACCTAATACTTTTACTTCACGTACTCCGGCTGATTATCCCTCACCGCACTTAGCGTATCTGACATCGCACGCATTGCGCTCACCTTGTATGTCGTCGGTCCATTTTCAAGCACGAGAGCGAATACATATTTTGGATTATCATACGGGAAGAATCCTTCTACCCATGAGTTTACTTTTGCTTTTGCGGTTCCGAGCTCAGCTGTTCCCGTCTTTGCCGCTATTTGAATACCTGGAATATTGAGTGCGATCGCAGTTTGTTCTGTCACAGCCATCCGCATTCCCTCTTTTACTATTTTATAATTTTTGGCATCAATACCTGTAATAGGAGTTGTCTTTCCTTGTTCATCCTTGATTATTGTGGGTTCAACAATAGTTCCTTCTGTTGCAATTCCTGACATTGCGCGCACCACCTGAAGCGGCGTTACCTGCCAGCCATACTGACCGATCGTTGTATGATAAGTATCTCCCACTCTCCAATCTTCTCCCTTAAAAGTATCTTTTTTCCACTGCGGAGTTGGTATTGTTCCCGCCGATGCCCCGAAGAAATCATTGGTTGCAACACCAAAAAGAAATTTAGAAATATATTCATCCATCTTTGTAATTCCAAGACCTTTCTGCCCCTCATAACCTCCTCCGGTAATATAAAAATAAACGTCTGACGATACCGCAATCGCCTTTCGAAGATCTACTGATCCTTGATTTTTCCAGTCCTTAAAGACAGAAGGATGTTCTGGATCATAAGGGTTTGGAAGAGAAATAAATCCGTGAGTAAGAATCTGCTTCAATGGATCAATAATATTTTCCTGCAATATTCCAAGCGCAATAAATGGCTTCACAATAGATCCTGGAGCATAGAGTCCCGACACTACTCGATCAAGGAATGGTTGCTTTTTACTATTTAGGTATTCATTTATTTTTGCCTTATCGCTTCCATCTGTCATCACATTACTATCGTAGTCTGGGTATGACGCAGTCGCCAACACCTCTCCGGTGTGAGCATCCATAATGATGCCAGCACCCCCAGAAAATCCTGACTTTTCCACCGCAGAAGCAATCTGTTTGTAGAGTTCTGCGTTTACATCTGCATCGATTGAGAGATTTATCTTTTCACCGTTTTGCGGCGGCTCAAGTGTGCTCTGACTTTCTACTGCTCCTTTCACACTCACTTCGGTCAGCTTTGCACCATTAACTCCCGCAAGCTTATCATCGAAATATTTCTCAATTCCGTCTTGTCCCAAAATACTGAAACTATAAAAATGTCCCTTTGAATCCTGGCCTGGATATTTTACATATCCCAAAAGATGAGAGAGTCCGCTTCCCGTGAGATATGCCCGCTTGTCGAATTCATCACCATCCTTTTCCTCATTCCATGCAATGTTTTTGTCATTTCTATCTGCCACAATTCCACGGTGCGCAAAGATCACTTCTTTTTGGAGATTGTTATTTGTTGCACGCGCTACATAAAAGTCACTATTAATAATCTGGAGATTCAAAGCTCGATAAATAAAAAAGATCGCAATTAATATAAAAATATATTTGAGGCTTCCTAAAGAAAACTTTGAGATCGGTGTTTCGATACGTCCTTCAAATTGATCGCGGTTAAACGACGGAAGGTTTGATGAATCAAGAAAAATTTCATCAGGGTTTACTGATTTCTTGCTGCCACTTTGTCTTTTTTTGAGTTTGCGAAATAACCGATGGAACATCTATAAAATCTGTACTAGCGAATAATAAAGGTCTTAAAGTTTAATATATGGCTTAATGAGGAGAATAATACCATATAAAGCGACTGCGGAGAGAGTGAATAGATTGGTTTCAACAAATGTCCCAGGAACCCCATACCACAGATCTGATAAGAATCCATAAAACACAATCTCAACAAAATCAAAAAACAAAGAGACAGTGATTGCAACAATAACCGCGCACCAAAACGGCAGAAGAAAGAGACTGAGAAGCACTAGAAGATTGGCAAGAATTCTCTGCATTTTATTTTGAAATAGTTACTTCACTCAACTGATTTGGATTGACTGGAAGTGTAAAGAGGAGCCTCTTGAATCCTTCAGCTTGCTTGTCTTCTATTTGAGATACGACAGCGAAGACTTTGCTTTTGATCGATGGTAAAACGATTGCATCTCCGATCTTGATTTGTGCTCCTTCTGGTACAAGCGACTCAAAGAGTCCTCCACCAAGCCCTTTCACATCTATTTTTAATTTTGCAGCTGTTACAGTTCCTGCGAATTCTTTGCCCGGAGAAGAAAAAAGTTCTGCTTTAGAAAAAGCCGCTCCAACATCAACAATCGTTCCTATGACTAGATTGCCATAATAAACATTGTCTCCAATCACAACTCCCGAATCCATTCCCGCATCAAGCATAAAAGTATCGAATGGTGTTTCAGCAGGCTTTGATCTAACAATCGCAAGAATTCCCTTTTTTGCTGCTGATTTAGTTGTTGATGCATTCTCTTTGCGACCAAGTTCGAATTTTAGATTCTGGTTTTCAACATCAAGCACGCCTCTGTCAGCGTTCTCTGCTGTCAGTCGGACCACTTCACCTTGAAGTCGCTCATTTTCAGAAAGTAATTCAGCATCTGTACGAAGCCCGCTCGGCACCACAACATTCAAAACACTTTTAAACCAAAGTCCTGTTGCAAGCGCCGTCTGACTAATAAATTCTCGAGCAAAAAAACCTAAGATGAGACAACACACCAAAACTATTAAAAGTTTTCTAAATGGATGCCTATTTCTTTTTTTAGTTGCGTGTAAAAGGTAACTCATCTTCGTTTTTAATTAGCGCATCCTGATACGCATCAATATCATTTAGGATTATTCCTGTTCCTCGCACAACTGCTGTGAGCGGATCTTCAGCAACGTGAACAGGGATCTTGAGCACACTTTCAAGAAGCTCTTTCATTCCTCGAATGAGCGCTCCGCCTCCTGCCAAGTGAAGTCCACGATGCATAATATCAGACACAACTTCAGGCGGAGTAATCTCGATCACTTCTTTGATCGATTCGATGAGTGTATTGATAGATCCTGCGATCGCATCTCGCACATCTGATTCAGTAATCACCACTTCTCGAGGAAGTCCCGTGATAAGATCTCGTCCTCGAACCGCCATCTCTCCACCAGAATCTGTATCAAGTACGCTTCCAATATTTATTTTGATATCTTCCGCAGTTTTTTCTCCAATAAGAATCTTGAGCTCATTTTTTAGAAACTGTGTAATGTCATTATTGAGCTTATCTCCTGCGATCTTGATATTTCGAGAATGAACAATTCCACCCAAAGAAATAATCGCAATATCCGTTGTGCCACCGCCAATGTCCACAATCATATTTCCTACCGGATCATTGATTGGTACTCCAATACCGATTGCTGCAGCCATTGGCTCTTCAACAATATGAACTTCTCGCGCACCAGCATTCACTGTTGCATCTCGTACGGCTCGTCTCTCAACGTTTGTAATGCCTGATGGCACACCTACAACCACTCGAGGACCGAGCATTTTTTTGTTGTCGCCTTCTGCTCGATTGATGAGATATGACATCATTTCTTCAGTTACTTCAAAGTCCGAAATCACACCATCAACAATTGGCCGAATAGCGATAATATGGCCAGGAGTCTTGCCGAGCATGTCTTTAGCTTGGCTTCCTACCGCTACTACCTGCCCCGTCTTTTGATTGAGCGCTACAACTGATGGCTCACGCACGACAATACCTTTACCTTCCACATACACAAGAGTGTTTGCAGTACCGAGGTCGATCCCGATATCATTTGAGAACATTGCGTAGAATTTTTGTAGAAATTTGAATGCCATTATTTTGTTTGCTTGTTTTATTTTAATATTTCGATTATTTCTTCTTTAGTCTTGCCTGTAGTTTCTGTCGTAATTCTGTTTGAATATTCAAGAACTCCTTTTTCTTCTGTTTTTTTACTTATGACGATCCGATGCGGAATACCGATGAGATCTGCATCTGCGAATTTTTCTCCTGCCCGAGCATCTCGATCATCAAATAATACTTCGATACCTTTTGAAATTAATTCTTCATAGAGATCGGTTGCTTTTTTCTTCAATACTTCATCTCCTTGAGAAAGTTCTACAAGATGTACTTTAAATGGCGAGACAGACTCAGGCCAAACTATTCCTTTTTCGGTTCCAAAGATTTCAACTAACACACCCACAAGTCTCGAGATACCGATCCCATAACAACCCATAATAATTGGCTGCATTTCTCCTTTCTCATCTTTATATCGTACTCCCAACGCTTCAGTATATTTAGTTTCGAGCGGAAAAATATTACCAACCTCGATCCCCTTTTTCTCTACCAAATCATCTTTTTTTATATTAAGCTTCTCTAGAGTTTCGTCTGTAAATATCTCTTTATTTATCGCCACCTTTTTCTCTTCATTTACATATATTGTATCCTCGCCAATATCTGAGAAAGTTTGGAATTCATCGCTAAACTTTTTTGTAAAGATTCCACCATCAGCGAATGTTCGACGAGTTATCTGTCCGACACCTAATCGATCATAAACCCTATAGTATGCATCTGCCACTTTTTCATAAAGCATATTATGCTCTTCTTCAGTTCTTGCAAAAGAATACATATCTTTCATCACAAATTCTCTCCCTCGAAGAAGACCACTTTTTGCACGAAGCTCATTTCTAAATTTATTTTGGATCTGATATGCAAGTATTGGAAGATCTTTGTATGATTGAATGTATTCACCGAGCGCATCAACGAACGGTTCTTCATGTGTGAGTCCGACACCGAGCTCTGTTCCATTTTTAAGTTTTGTTTTAAACCAGTTATCTACCACAGCATCATCCCAACGGTTTGTTTTTTCCCAGATTTCTTTTGGCTGAAGTGTTGTCATCATCATTTCTTGTCCGCCAATCTTATTCATTTCGTCTCGAACAATTTTTTTGACATTTTCCAAAACTCTGAGACCTAAAGGTAGAAATACATATACTCCCGCCATTTCTTTATGAATGAATCCTGCACGAATAAGGAGTTCTGAATTTTTTGAGACTTCATCTTTTGGTGCTTCCGAACGTGTTTTAGTGAAAAGTTGTGATTGTTTCATTCGAGTATTCTATCACATTTTAAGATGTTTACTAAAATCAGTATCTTTTGATAAAAGCAATAAACTGTGACATAATAACACTTAATCTGTCCTTACTCATGAATCTCTCACCCTTTATTGATCAAATCCTCATGCGATTTGATCATGAAAAACGAGCTAGACTTTTCGTATGCTTCGCGACCAACAAAGAAGGTCTCCGTTCATGGCTCATAGGCAACATGAACGAACTCTTGATGGAAGTGTCACTTTCTTCAGAAGGTGGACCAAAAGTGATTATTGGCACTGAACAATACCCGACACTTGCCGATAAAATCATAGCCACTTGTTGGCCAGAAGCATTCAAAGAATAAAAGTTCCCTATCTTATACAAACAAGGCATCGGTCCCGTCGCACATAACGAGCGGGGTCTTTTTTTTATCTAGCACTAAAGTTATTTACAAAATAAGAAAAAGTTGTAAAGTTAAATCAGAAAACACCCCCCCCCTACCTATTATGGAAATAACCTTATACCTGATCCTTTTGTGGATCGCCTCAGGGCTCTTTTATTATTGTATTTGCGCCAACAAGAACAGGAAGAGGTGCCACAAAGAAGAATCTTTTTACAAACTTAAATGGTATCAATCCTTCATTTGCTTCACCATCTTTGTCTTAATGACGCCAATACACTTCATCATTGAATGGTGGTTGAGGAAACAATGCTCGAAACCATCAAACAGGAAGTTCTCCGCTTAACCATAGCGGATTTTTTATTCCAACAAGCGAGGAGCGCGTGGACGAGTACTCTCGTACACAGCGTCCGAGTCGAAGTTGGACTATAGGACACTTTATGAATTTTGATTCGAGGTCCTATATTTAAAAAACAAAAATGAACCGCACCCAAAGAGTGTGGTTCATTTAATTATTATAATTAGAAAAGTTTTGAAATATCAGACACCGTCACTGTAAGCATAAGGAGCATGAGGAGTCCAAATCCAATAAGGTTTAATGTATTTGCTACCGCAGGCTTAATAGGTCGTCTAATGATTGCCTCTATTGCAACAAAGAGTAATCGTCCTCCATCGAGGGCTGGGAATGGCAAAAGGTTAATCACCGCGAGATTTAAAGAAATAACGGCAATAAATGAAAAGAGTGTTGATGCACCAAATTCTCTTGCTTGATTCAAATATCCTGCGATTCCTATTGGTCCTGAAACATCTTGAAGATTCGCATGGAGCACGAATGCATTTCCAAAGAATTTAAGAGTGCCTACCATCGTTGCGTTAAACATATGATATGTAGCCTTCGCACCTTCAAGTAATGCCTCAAAAAAACCGAGCTTCATATTTTCTATATCTGCCATCTGTACACCTATTACATAACCTCCGTTCGGAGTCGCTTTTGCCATAACGCTTGTTGTTGCCTTGTCAGCTCCTCGGATATATGTGAGTACGACAGGCAGTCCTTTTGATTCTGTGACTACTTCTTTTATTTTTTCTGCACTGATTTTCGCGTTTGTAGTGGTTGCTGCTGTTTTTTGTGAAGATGTAATATCAGTAATCAAGTCTCCAGATTTGAGCCCGACTGCTTCTGCAGGAGAGTCTTTGATCACATCCGTAACAAAAACATAATTGCCAGATGAGACATTCGATGCCTGTGGTGCACCGATCATAAAACTCATTGAGAGAAGAATCCACGCAAAAACAATATTCATGACAATTCCAGCTACGAGAATCGCTGCCTGAATATGTCGCGGTTTGTTGATAAAACTCCTTTTCTTGTCGGGACCATTCATTGAATCCTCATCCGGATTCTCTCCAAAAATCTTTACATATCCTCCAAATGGAATGAGATTGATTGCATAAGTAGTCTCTCCAAACTTCTTCCCATAAATTCGAGGCGGAAATCCAATGGCAAACTCATCAACTCGTACTCCTGATTTCTTGGCAACCAAAAAATGCCCGAGCTCGTGGACGAACACCAATATTGAGATTACGAGAATGAGAGTGATGAACGACATATGTTAGTTCATTATTTCTTCTTCTTTCTTGACTGTAAGAATTTCGAGTTTGTCTGTCCCTTCTTTAATGAGTTTGTCCACCTCTGCTTTTGCTCTTGTGACTTCATCTTCACTCATTTCACTTTCTTTTTTCTTGTTACCGAGATCATCATTCACTTTGTTTCGCTCTTGTCGAAGAGTTACCTTTGCATCTTCAAGCTTACTCTTGGCAATCTTTACAAAGTTTCCTCTTGATTCTGTTGTAAGTGGCGGGAATGATATTCGGATACCTTTGTCATCAACAGAAACTGAAAGCCCGGTGTTTGAAATAAGAATCGCCTTTTCGATTGCTTTGATATTTGAAGAATCCCAAGGCAACACTCGGAGCGTTCGAGGATCTTCGATTGAAACATTGGCTACCTGATTGACTGGCATTTGTGATCCGTATACATCAACGAATACACCATCAAGCATTGCAGGTGTCGCTCGCCCAGTTCGAATCTGACTAAACTCCTTTGCGAGCCACTCTTCTGTGTCTTTTATTTTTTGTTTGAAATCTGAAAAATTGTACATATGTGTAATTTAATATGAATTATGAGCTTAATTATAGCTTAAACAGCCTTGTTTACAAAGCCAATACTACACTCTCCAAAAGGATCTTTACTGATGATGATTTGTCCTCGAGATAGTCGAGTGCTTTTGCAGTAGCTTTGAGAGCGACGAGATCATTTCCTTTTCCACTTTTCCTAATCTTCTCTTCAAGAAAATAATGTATCCCAAGAAGGAATTGTTTGATTACTTGTTTGTTGCCCCCATCTTTGTAATCCTTTACTATCTTTTCAACCTCTTTCAGTTTTTCTCCGACTGGCATTTTCATAAAGCTATCAACATTTGTCACTTCTAATTCCTTTTCGTTTTTGTATATTGAAAGTCTTGAACGGAGTGTTGGCAAAAGTCCCTCTGCAGTATAAGTATTTAATACAAATTTAAGTGATGGAGATGGATCTTCAAAGATTTTGAGAAATGCATTCTGCGCATCATTAGTGATCGAATCAAAACTAAAGACGATTATTTTTTTCTCATTCTGAACTGGAGCACCGAGAGACATCTCGATCACGCTTCTCGCATCTTCAATGCCGAATTTTTGATATGTAAGAAAAAATATATCAGGATTTCCATCCACAAGAAGTCCATTTTCAGTGAGTCCGGTTTTAATAATAGCGAGAGTTGCCTCAGGTTCCCCTTCAACAAGAATCGCATGATGAGTGCTTAAAATATTTTTGAGCATTTAAAAAATCAAAATAACAAAACCAAATAATTCTAACGCTTTGAGATGACTGTTTTCTTATATGTTTCAAGGTGTTCAAGTGCAATCCCTGTTCCCATCGCTACACAAAAAAGCGCATTCTCAGCAAGCTTCGCCTTTACTCCCGTTCGTCTAAATACTAGTTCTGGAAGATTTCGAAGCTGGGAAGAGCCTCCAGTCATTGTAATACCCTGATCGATAATATCTGATGCGAGTTCTGGTGGAGTTTCTTGAAGCACATCTTTGATCGCTTGGATCATTTCTCGAAGCTCTTTGCCTATCGCTCGAACGATCTCATTTGTTTTAACCTCAACAGATCGTGGAAGTCCAGAAAGACAATCTCGTCCTTTGACTGACATTATGAGTTCTTCATCCATCGGTATAGCTGATCCAACACCGATTTTGATATCCTCCGCAGTCTTATCTCCCACCATAAGGTTATAATGCTTTTTCATATAGTCTATGATCCCCGCATCAATTCTGTTACCTGCACATTTAACCGAAGTCGACGCAACAATCCCTCCAAGCGAGATCACCGCAACATCTGTCGTACCTCCTCCCACATCAACGATCATGTGACCCAAAGGTTCTTGAATCGAAATACCTGCACCAATCGCAGCCAAAATAGGCTCCTTCACCACGAATGCATTTTTGGCTCCTGCTTTGACCGCAGCTTCGATCACTGCTCGTCTTTCTGTTGAAGTTACGCCAGCAGGAACTGAGATCATCACTTCTGGACGAATAAAATTCCATTTGCCGAGCGCTTTTGAAATATAATACCGAAGCATCGCTTCAGTCACACGATAGTCAGCGATCACCCCATCTTTCATTGGACGGTACGCAATAATATTGTCAGGAGTCTTACCAATCATTTCTTTTGCTTCAAGTCCTACTGCAAGAATCTTGTTCTCTGATTCAGAAACAGCCACAACAGATGGTTCGTTCAAAACGATTCCGCGGCCAGGTACGAACACGAGCGTATTTGCTGTCCCAAGATCGATCCCTATTTTTCGAGTAAAAAATGACATAGATAGAGTATATATTGGAAAAACAAATTATGCTATACTTTTCGAAATGCAGAAAAAAGCACTAAAAATAGAAGAATCTCCAAAGACATTAGACTTCACAATTGTTGGCGGGCATAAACTCAAAGGTGAAATTGAGATCAAAAAGTCCAAAAATGCCAGTGTCGCTGTCCTCTGCGCATCACTCCTCAACGCCGGCACAACAACTTTGAAAAAGATCCCAAAAATAGAAGAGGTCTTTCGAATACTTGAGGTCTTTGAAAGTATTGGAGTCAAAACAGAATGGAAGAATGAAGATCTCGTCATCAATGTGGGCAAAATAAATCTCAAAAACATAAACAGAGATTCTGCGGAAAAAACTCGAACTGTCATTATGATGATAGGTCCTCTTATTCATCTTTTCAAAAAATTTGAGATCCCGAATGCAGGAGGGTGCAAACTCGGAAGTCGTATCGTCTCTCCACATTTTTATGCGCTTGAAAATTTTGGTGTATCTATCGAAACAGAAAGCGATAAATATATAATCAAAAATAAAAAACTTAGACCGAGTGAATTTGTATTATACGAAATGGGAGACACCGTAACAGAGAATGCACTTATGGCAGCATCAAAGATTGACGGTGTTTCTACAATAAAATTCGCATCATCAAACTATATGGTGCAAGACCTTTGTCATTTCCTCGAGACTTTGGGAGTAAAAATTGAAGGTATCGGCACATCAACCCTCATTATTCACGGAGTAAAAGAAGTAAATCGAGATGTTACTTTTGAAATAAGCGAAGATCCTATAGAAGCTATGTTTTTCTTCACGTCAGCGATCGTCACTAAATCTTCAATTTTGATAAAGAAATGCCCTATTGATTTTCTTGAGCTTGAACTTTTGAAACTCAAGATGATGGGATTTAAATATAGGCAAAGCAAAGTCTACAAAGGTGAAAACGGATTTGTTAATCTCGTAGATATTCAAACAGAACCATCGAACCTCAAAGCGCTTCCAGAAAAAATTCATGCTATTCCATATCCAGGAATTAACATGGACAATCTCCCCTTCTTTGCGGTCATTGCAACTCAAGCTGAAGGCGAAACATTTATACACGACTGGGTATATGAAAATAGAGCAATCTATTATACGGAACTTGAAAAACTTGGAGCAAGTATCATTCTTGCTGATCCGCATCGAGTCTATATCAAAGGACAAACAAAGCTGAGAGCAGCGGACATGGTTACTCCGCCCGCACTTCGTCCCGCAGCAATCATTCTTATCGGAATGCTTGCAGCCAAAGGTACTTCAATACTTCGAAATGTCTATTCGATCAGTCGTGGATACGAAGATCTTGCAGACAGACTAAACAAATTAGGTGCGAAAATCTCAGTAAGTTAGTTCCAATACCTAGAAACTAAAATCTGATTTATAAACAAAAAAAACCAGGTCCCGCAAAAGCGAGACCTGGTGTAGAGAGCGAAGTTGTTGAAATTACCATTTTTGGTCTGGAAACAAGTCGATGTCACCATCTTCCCCAACTTTTAGTTTCGAAAGTTTTTCCGTATGCCGATCGAAAATGAGTCCCAAATCACACTCATAAGTCAACAATCTGTCCTGCCGCCAGATTCGAGTCAAGACCTTAAATGTCCACCTCCAAGAATCTAATACAAAAGAAATCGTATCCCCCGGGACGATACCGTCTGGTAAATCAGTTACCAAAAATTGAGCCTGCACTTTACTCTCTTGTCCAGGTGTTTTCCAGCGCAATTGAATCAATACCTTTTCCATATCTTTTTATTTTTTAAGGATGAATTGTGATCAAAATGTAGATGGTAAAGCCACACAACATTCTCAAAGATCAAGTTAATTTAACTTAAACATAAAATTATCTATAAGTCAATATCTCCACATTTCTCCTATTTTCTGCGACAATATAGTTACTTGTCCCGTTAGAAAAGCGAATCTGTGACCAAATCAAAATCTATCAAAATATATGAACAAAAGAGATGAAAATTTATTAGAAGCAATTGCTAACCTTTTCTAAGCGGGATGAGACTCTTATCCATAGTCCCCATAGCTCGAGGCATCCGCAAGGAGACGCTTACCTACTTTTCGACAAAAGATATTGTCGCAGGATCGCTCGTTACCATTCCCCTTCGCAAAAAAGAGGTGCCGGGGATCGTGCTCGAGTCACTCGATGCAATGCAGAACAAATCTGCGATCAAAGATATGAAATTCACAATCAAAAAGATTGTTGATTTTGATAACAAAGTTGCACTGCCAGAATTTCTCATGAATGCTGCTGAAAAAATATCGATACACTCTGCAACAAGCATCGGAAGCACACTCGCATCACTCGTGCCAAAAATTTGTTTTGAAAATCCAAAAATATTTTTCCAAAGAGAAAGTGGCGCTGTGAAGCAAAGACTGAACAAAGAAATTTCACTTGAGGTGCTTGCAGTCCAGCTCCACAACGAAGCTCGAATGGACACATACCGAAGCCTCATCAGAGAATCATTCGCAAAGAAAAAATCAATCGCGATCATCTGCCCTACCATAGAGAGAATAAGTGAAATGAAAGAGCTTCTCTCAAAAGGAATTATTGAATACACAGTCACGCTCCACAATCCTAATTCAAAGAAAAATCTCGAAGAATTCTCAAAATCAATTAACACCAAAAAACATGCAGAGCTTTTTATTGGCACCGCATATATGCTTTCACTTCTTAATCATTCTGTAGGCACCATTATTCTCGAAGAGGAATCTTCAGCGTTTTATAAGAACAAGAAGCGACCATTTCTTGATACTCGCGTATCAGCCAAAGAAATCGCAAAAGAGCTAGGAGCCCGGCTCATATTTGGAGACAAGCTTTTGAGCGTACAGACTCTTGCGGAGATGCGTGAAGCTAGGATTGTCGAATATGCACGGATCGAAAAGAGAACTGCCCGGAAGATCCAGACACTCCTTGTTGATACCAAGCCAAAAGAGGGAGAGAAAAAGAAGTTTGAAGTTCTAAGTTCAGATCTCCGAGAGATGATCGAATACGGAATCAAAAGCAGTAAAAAAATACTTCTTTATGCAACTAGGCGCGGAGTCGCATCCCAGACAGTCTGTAATGACTGTGGCACCACAGTACTTTGTGACATCTGCGAGAGTCCATTTGTACTCCATACAATTTCCGACAAGCGAATATTTATTTGTCATCACTGCGGCAAAAGCAAAGACGCAGACGAAAACTGTAAAGTTTGTAATAGCTGGAACTTTGTTCCGCTCGGTATCGGTATCGAAAAAATAGAAGAAGAAATCAAAGCAATTAATGGAGCTAGTGTTATTCGAATAGATAGCGACAATTCGAAAACTGCAAAAGAAATCAAAAATAAAATGGAAACATTTTATAAAACAGGAAATGTGCTCGTAACAACTGATCTTGGAATTAGATATCTCGAGGATTATTCCGTTGATTTTTCTGCGATCACGTCGCTCGATAGTCTCCTTTCACTTCCTGATTTTCGAACAAGTGAACGGATAATGCATATAATTCTCGACCTTAAATCAAAGACCAAAGAAATGATCCTCATTCAAGCTCGAAACCTCAAAAATAAGGTTATAGAACAAGCACTTTCGGGCGACTTGGAAGGGTTTGCAAACGAAGAGATTAAGGCTCGAGAGACATTTGGATATGCACCTTTTAAACATATCATCAAACTCTCGATCGAAGGCAAGAAGGATCAGATCAAACTCGACGCAGAACAAATCATTACTAAGATCAAAAAATATAATCCTGTTATTTTCCCTGCATTTATCAAATCAAGAAATAAAAATATTATTCTAAATATTATTATCAAACTTGGAAAGGAAGAGTGGCCAAACAAGGAGCTTCTCGATATTCTTCTTACTTTTCCGCCGAATGTAAAAATTGATGCGAGTCCGGCGAGTCTTTTATAGTCAAAAGTCGCAAGCCTAAAAGGCCAAAGCTAAATGCACCGTGGCGTAGCCACGGTGCATTTATACTTAATTCTGTAAACCTCCGTGCCCTCTCAAAAAATCTGCATAACTCATTTCTTTCTTTCCTTCTGGCACTACTTTCTTAATTTCAAGCTTTCCATCTACAAGATCCGCATCTGTGATCTTTACGCGAATATCTTTGTCATGATGTTTTACAAAAAAATATGTACCTGGCCAATCTTCGTACGCTTTGATCTTCAGGAGATTTTTGTACGCATCATCACTGAGATCCAGGAGTCCATGCTTTTTCTCGATCATTGAAGAATAGGTCGCACCCTGATGATCCTGAACTTTTGGCGTAATAGTTCCATCTACCCATTTCGGTAGAGCTTCTGCGAGAAGCTTTCCCCCTTCAGCTGAAAGAATTTCGTATAATTCGCTTTTCTTTGGCGCCCAATTTTCTATCGCAACGATTCTTTGTGCAATTATTGGACCATGATCCATCTCATCATCAAGAAGCATTACAGTAACTCCGATCCTATCTTTCATATCATTCAAGATCGCGGTTTCAATTGGAGACGGTCCACGAAGTTTTGGCAAAAGCGAAGGATGCAAGTTAAGAATTCCTTTTGGAAAAACATCAAGCAGTGAATGAGGGATCATCTCGCCATATGAGACAAGCACTCCCACATTTGCTCCCACTTTTTTTATTTCTCCAAACAATTCACTGCTTTTTATATCTCCTGGAGTTAAATATTCTACCCTGTTTTCTATTGCCCAGACTTTGACCGGAGATGGAACAAGCTTCAGGTGTCTTCCCTGTGGCTTATCAGGCTGCGTGATGATGAGATTCGGCATATACCCTGCATCACGAAGAGAGTTCAAAGATGCGACAGAAATGGGCGAGCTGCCAAAGAATACAAAAGAGTTTTGAGAATTTATAGGCTCGCTTTGTTGTGAGATTGGATTCATTTTTATTTTATTTAGAAATTTTGAGAAAGAATACTAATCGTTCTTTGGCGGTAAGTTTACAATATCTTTTGCTTTGTCTATAAACAGCACAGCATCGAGATGATCGGTCTCATGTTGGAATATCTGCGCTAATAATCCTGACGCTCCACGCTTGAATTTCTTACCGTTTTCATCATACGCTTCGATAGATGCTTTCTTTGATCTTTTGACTTTGCCATAGAGATATCGAACAGAGAGACATCCTTCATCCATTTCTTCTTTGTCGCGAGAAAGTTTGGTGATGACTGGATTTATAAATACAATATCATCTGCAATCGGTATTGATTTGTTTTCTTCATAATCTCCCGTTCCAATATCAAACGCTCGTCCAGACACAACAAAGATCCGAAGCGACTCTCCAATCTGAGGTGCAGCAATAGCCACGCCATCATCTTGTGAGAGGAGAGCTTTTTTCATATCCAGGATCACTTTCTGAATCTTTTTACTTTCGATCTCGTGAATTGGCACTTCTTTTGCCTTTTCACGGAGCGTTTTGTGACCATTTTGAACGATTGCTACCATGCCTATATTTATACAATAAAATAAAGCTCTAAGCCAGCAGTGAAGAAAAAATGCACGGCGCCTACGGCGCCGTGCATTTACTATTCATTATTTAGTATTTTTCTTTATTATCGCTTTGATCTTCTGCTTCCCTTTCTTGAGCATCACTCTCCCTTTTTTATTTGCTTTTGTGATTTCTGCCACAATCTCCTCTTTGACTGCATCGATAGATTTGTAGAGATCATCTGTCGTCGCTTCGGCTCTGAATTTATGATCGCCATATTCAAGATTGATTTCAGCGCGGAAAATGTTTCCTTTTTTGTGATGTTTTGTTGTTTGTCCAAGTTCTACTCTCGCAATCGCATCTTCTGCCTTTTTTACAAACTTTTCAATTCCTGTAATTTTCTTTTCCAAATAATCCTTTACTGCATCTGTCATTTCCAAACCGTTTGATTTGATGTGTCTTTTTATCATACTAAAATTTTATTAATCTAGTAATCCGACAAGAACCGATCCTAAAATTTGAGATTGGTTCTAAATATATTATACACCTTGCAGTTTTCTCTGCTGTGTATATCTTACAAAATTTTACTTTTTTAGTGGGTTATAGAGAACTTCAGCGTTATAGACATCCTTTGAAATACCAGCAATCACAGACGCTTCCTTATCAAAATCCTGTCCCTTTGTCATAACACAAAGAAGATACGGATTACCTGGATAATAAATGATTCCACAATCATGCAATTGTCTCGAATCATAAGCGCCATTTATGAGGGTTGTATGCTCACCGAATTTATGAGCTACCACAATATCTTTGGGCACGCCTGCCACCAAACCATTTTTAAATTCAGGAAGTGTCAAAAGCTCTAAAGCTTTTTCAGAAAGCGTTCGAGAAAGATAAGTAGAGCTGTAAAGTGTTCTAAATATAGCTGAATAACTTTTTGGAGAAATAAAATCCAAATCATCAATGGTGGCTGGGGGTGGAATATTAAGTTCTTTAAGCACATTCACAAATGCATCTCGGTCATTATTGTAGAGCACTTCCATGGCAGTATTATCAGATCCAATGATCATCGACTGAATAATCTCTGCAACAGTATGTGGGCCGTTTGATAATGGATGCTCTGGCTGATAATTCTGCCCAGAATCGAGCATGTATTTATAATCTAAATTTTTAGTCAAAATACTCGGATCACTGTCAGCCTTTTTGAGATATCCCATCATCACCGCAACCTTCATCATACTCGACGGATCATAGATTCCATCCTCATTTACACCCGTCCATTTGCCCGCATTCAGATCTCGAAAATATACAGACACAGATAACGCGGCATCTTTATTTGAATTTATAGAATCAGAGATTGTCTTTTTCATCCAATCCAAGTCCGGCGCCTGTCTATTTGAATCTACAAGCAAGAGAGGGTTAATAAGATTATACGCGCCAGAATTTTCTCTTATTTCAACAAGTTTTGATGGCAACGTGCTCGCATACCACACTCGCCCATACCAACCAACAAAACTACCTAGAACAAGTGTTCCTATACAAGCAATGAGATAATGCCCTTTTTTAACTTTTTTCATATTTACATAGTATATACGATCGATAAGCGCATATCGATGCACTCGGGTCTGAAAAGCTATTTAGATTTTGAAGCTCGGCCAGTTCAATCTTCCTTGTTTACCCTTAATCATTTTGTACATAAGACTGATTGGCAAAAGGTATACAACAATAGTAAAAAGACTTCCAGCAAACGATGCGTCAGTACCGAAAATAACTGTACCTATTAGAGAATAAGCACCATTTAATAGTTGAATTGCAGAGATAACTACACCTATCCACAAAAATGATTTGTTTTTATTTTTAATCCCAAGAATTCCGAGAAGTGCCGCTAAAGCAGAAATAATGAATAATACCCCTCGAGGGCTTTGTATTGTAATAACAAAAAGAACACCCACAAAAAGATTATAAAATCCAAAAATTGCAAGAATGATCGCTGACAATATTTTTTGAGTTTTTACTGACATATTTGAAATTATACTTTATGTAGAAATGTGAGGCAAATGCATAATAAAAAAAGCGCCAGACATTTGTCTGCGCTCTCTGTCCCAATTTGTGTAGCCGGGAGACTAAATGCTTATCTGTCGAACAGGTCGGCCAAAGCTGGGTAATCGCTTTCCTGAACATACAGACCAACCGGAACGGTAGGTGTTTGATCATGAATAACGAGCTCCCTCTTTTCGACACTTTTATCATAGTCGAAAGCAAGACCGAGAAGGTAAGGTTCCTTGATGTACCCCTGTTCACTAAGTCGCGAAGCAGATGAGGCCGCCACAATGGCCCCTTTTACCAGCACCATGACATAAGTCACGCCATCAACCTCCATCTTGATAAGAGGCTTTCCTGGCGTGAGATCCAAGTAAGTACGAATTTCTTTCATGAGTATATTTTTGCTAGGTTTAAGACTGCTTTTAAGAAATAATTATTACATCCTAAAAGCAGTCTTCTGTCTTCACAAAATATTATTCAAAAAATCAAACTAAATAATTAATATCACATATAATATATTATGTCAATATTTGAAACAAATAAAAAACCATAGGACTAGCCTATGGTGTGTAAATTTACAATTGATTCAGCGAAGTTGGTTGGACTATAGTGCCATTTTGACGAGTGCCACAATCCACACCACCACAGGTCCGACAGCTGTCTGAATTTGAGCAGGCTTGTCGTTCCTAAAGTTTTTGAACCATCTACGATTCCACTTCGCTGCACCCGCAAAAAAGAAAGGTGTCAGCAAGATAGAGGTCACGATGAGATCAGCTTTAGAAACTTGAGGTTGTGTCGGTGTGAGATAAAACAACACCAATACCCACATCGCCAAGATCGCATACATTCCGTGGATGTAGCCCGCAACAGTTGTGTGTCCGTCGTGAGCGTGTGCCTCAGGAGTTTTTAGGCTCACCGCTGTATATCCAGTCCCTAATTTATAAGAGAACAGAATGCATACGGTGAGCAGAATAATGCTCATCCACGAATCATACGCCAACTCGTAGCAGCCCACGATGTGAGCAACAAGAGGTGAGAGAATAAGAAAATCAAACCACATTCCCCCATGTTCCAAAAAGACATATCCCCTGGAAGCTTTCTCCTCTCCATGACAGCGCCATAGTTGTGCTCGAGTGAAATATCCGTCAGCATAAGCCAACACACCCTGCAGAATGACCATCATCATTCCTACCAAAGCAATATAAACATTCATTCAAATTTTCCTTTCGTATTCGTGAGTTTTTTTGATTAGCTCCAGAATTGGTAGCTAGGTCTTTCAGATTCCAAAAATTTAGAAACTAAAAGACCCAGCCAAAGGAAAATTGATAAAGAACTTAATATGCTGATATAAACACATATTATAATATCTGTCAAATAGTATTTTGAGATGGTGCCTTATGGGAGTTTTTATATTTTATTATCAAATTTCTCCATCGCTTTTAGAATCCGTCCCACCGTTTTCCAGGTGCGAGTTGTGATTTGCTTGCCATAGTTTTTCTCAACCTCTCGCATAAAGTCTGGCGTCTTCCCTTCTGTTAATTTGATAGTAGCGCACAATTCCTTTTTTCTATCTTTAAAAAAAGTAACCACAAGATAGTTCGGTTTCTTATCTTCAATATTTTTGAATGGATCTTTTTTAACAAGCCTCTCCAAATCTTCCTGACTTCGAATGATTACATCTCGTTTAAAGCCAAGATTCTTCTCCATTACTTTCTCTAACTCCGCTTCAAGTTTCGTTATGTCTTTTGTATCACTTTGAAATACAATATTGCCACTTGCAATAACAGGCGTTACATTCTCAAGATTCAACATCTCGAATGCAGTTTTGAGACTTGCGCCTTTCATATTAGGGTTTGTCGGCATTATTCCACGAATGAGCGCTACATACGTAGTCATAGAAATATATTTTATTTACCGGGAGAAAATTCAATTATCCACTCGATACCGTATCTATCTCTAAACATACCCGCATACGATCCCCACGGACTATCACTCATCGGTCCTTCTACCGCACCTCCAGCTGAAAGGTCATTAAATACTCGATCTGCTTCTTCTTTACTTTCAACATTTACCAAAACCTTACTTCGATTTTCATTTTCATTCACTTTACCCATAAATTCTGGAACATCATTGCCGATCAAAACACTACTTTGACCAATAGGTAGAGAAATGTACATTATTTTATTTGCCTCATTTTCTGGAACTTTAAATTCGTCACTTGCTAGGTCTTTGAAACGCACTACTTTTGTAAACTCGCCACCAAATACTGATTTATAAAATGTAAATGCATCAAAGGTGTTGCCGTTGAAGTTAATCCATGGATTTATTGTTTTCATAAAGTAATCATATCATAGGAAATGTGTTCAAAATGTGCACTAGTAGAGTGACAAAGGATCTCTGATTACACAGGTTTTTAAACTCAATCTTGAGTACATATTTACTTGTTCCATATATTGTGTTTTAATTAAACAAATAGTCAGGAATAGCTCGACGCCATTCCCCTTAACAACAACCAACAACATGAAAGGAACCGCAAGTGCCCTTAACAAAAATCTCTTGGGATAATATCGTATTAGTTCTGAGCGCGGGAGCATATATTCCTCTTGCTATCGGCGGATGGCAACATCCAGAAGAAATAAACCTCGCCTCGTACAGCATTTGGCTCATACTCGCGACCATGCTCATGATCTCATCGCGAGCCCAAGGTTACGACGGATGGAAGCTTTTGGCAGGTTTCCTTACTGGAAATTTCTCAATGCTGATCTTCGGGCTGTGCCTCAGAGGTACCACCTTCAATTTAGGAGATGCGGAAAAGATCGTTCTCTACGGTCTCATCACCACAATCGTGATCTGGGTTATATGGAGCACGCTCAAGAAGAAAGGTAATCCCCGAATTCTTTTCCTTGGCGGGATTATTACCGATGTAATGTCCTACTATCCGCAGATCAAACAGTACCTCCTGCCACATGATCCACCAAGCTGGTGGCTGCTTGCCGGATGGTATATGTGGATTATGGCAGCAACCATCACCCTGATCAAAGTTGAAAAACTTGTCATGAAGATCAGGAAACAACCAGAGCATAGAATGAAGATTCTCGAGGAGTCAGCATACACATTCGAAAATCTTTTCTTTATGATCATAACTGTTGTCATCATGTTGTGTTAGCCTATCCATCATCACGAGGAAGATCCGTCTTCATTCGTGATGATGGTTTTTTTATAAATTAGTTTAAATAGATTTTATCAATACTCCTTGCTCCTTTTGTATTTGTGCTCCAACTCGTAAATGAAGTTCGAACTTATTTCAGGAATACTAGCGAGCATATTTATGTGCCAATGTTGTAGTCGGCTCACCCCACGAGACTCATGGCCCCAAACATTCTGTACGATGAAGTTGGTGCATTGAAAAAAAATTAGAGAATTATTATTTTATCGATAGATTTCATTACATATTTACAGAAGCAATTTTATGTGATTTAATTGATTTCTAAATTCAACCGCAAGAACTTGTTTGTCTATAACTTGCTTCCGGTCGGAGCAGTTCTTTATATACGAGTTTACGCACATCTACCAACGCTATGGGATCATTGCTAGCCTGGGCCCGAGGCCATATTACTCCAGACAACATCAAGAATCGTCTGGATTTCACGAAAATTACTGAGACACTCGTCGCCTTGAGCAAGATGGTCGATTCTCCTGAAAAAGTCCGAACTGGTGGCGTGTTCGCATTTGCGTACTTGCCTAAAGATGCTCCTGAGCAATCCATGCTTTGGAGCGTTAGCTTCGGCAGCCCGGGTGCCAACATCATCGGAAACGGCTACCACGCTGTTGAAAAAATCAACCGCACCCGCAATCGCAGGACCGAAGGTCATAATGACTCTACGTCCACCCAGAGTGCAGACGAAACAAATCCTGACAAAAGTCTGCGCACTTACGGCGGTTGTGTCGTCTTCAGAGGCGACCATGACGGTGATGAAATCTATATCTCCATCTCAGGGGGACCACCTCGCGTTGACGAGGCCATGTCATACGCGACTGGTCTTGCATGTGGATTCAATCCGCTTACGTCGATGGAAACCCCGCTCGTTGAGGAAGCAATGGAGATGCTGAAAGGAGTTTTTACCGACTAAGGCAATCTCCTCCAACATCAACTCGTATGCACATCGCAGAGACTCTGGTCTCTGCGATTTTTTATTTAAATATTAAGTTCGAACTTAAATAAAATTAATAAAAAACCACCTTGTAAAACAAAGTGATTTTTGGCTACGGAGGTAGGGATATCAATCCTTACAGGATCAGTACACCTTTTAGATAATTTGCTTCTTAAAATCGCAAATTATGCTCAAAAGGTTTTCGATCCCTACACGCAAGTGCCCCACACTTGCTCGGGGGAGCAAAATACAAAAACACCACAGAATATTCTCTGGTGTTTTTGTATTTTGCTCCCCCGGTAGGGATCGAACCTACGACCAATCCATTAACAGTCGATTGCTCTACCGCTGAGCTACAGGGGAATACTCGGACTATAGTATCAAAAAAGTAGATTTTTGCAAAGCGCTTTGAATATTGCTCCGACTCGTCGATTCGATTGGAACTTGGGTGAGGAGTAATGAGAGTTTTTATGTACAGGAGTTGAAATAAAAAGACCCCACCAATGTTGCCAAAGGTGAGGGGACGAAGGAGAAGTGGAGAGAGTTACTTCACACGAGACTTCCAGGTGATCCAGAAGCCGTAGAGCACGAAGGTGCTGTCGTTGTTGGAAGATGCGCTATGAGCTGTCACAGCAACAATCTCTTTATCTGGGTTTGCTCTCTCCCATTTGGTCAACGCTTCGGCTCCAGGTTCACCCGCTGATGCGAGTCCTTGTGCAGAAGTATTCACGCCTCCATCCATCAAAGTTTTACCGAAAATCACCGTAGGTGAGTAAGGAGTTTCTTTGATTATTTTCAGATAGGATGTGTCGGCGACGGCTTGTGTGGACAGAGCCACAATGAGGAGGATGCTGATGTATGCTGTTTTCATGATGTGGTGTTTAAGATGAAAGAAAAACAATAAATAATTACTTTTTTTCTTCCACCTTAAACTCAAACTCTCTCCAAATTCAATGAACTTTATAAATTTACAATATCACGGTTATACATAAAGTCAATTACACTTAGAATATTTTAGGTTCGATCCCCTCCTCTGGTATCAAAAAACACCCATATAAAATAAGGGTATTTTTAGTGGCTCCCCCGGTAGGGATATCGATCCTTACAGGATCAGTACACCTTTTGGATAATTTGCTTCAAAGATTCGCAAATTATGCTCAAAAGGTTTTCGATCCCTACACGCAAGTGTCCCGCACTTGCTCGGTGTCGCCAAATAAAAAAATCACAGCAAATGCTGTGATTTTTTTATTTGGCAACACCGGTAGGGATCGAACCCTTTTACTTTTACTTTCTCAAAGTTTCAATCGCAGCTTTCACAGCTGCACACATCGCCTTCACCCGACATTGAAGTGGAAAATCAGAAGCAGTCTCAAGAGTATAGTTAAGCAGTTTTTTCTTTTCAAAGAGATACATTGATTCAGGCCAATGTTTCAGTGTATGAAGATCACTTGGTACACCCATGATTCCATTTACTGCGGGATATCCGTCGATTTCTTCTGAGTCATCAATTGGAAAAGTCGGTCTCACACCATCGAGTATCTGATTCGCGATCGAAGCATGTTTTGGATGCATTGCTTCATACAGATAAAACCCTTTTGCATCCCAGTCTTCATGAAGACATAATGTAAGATCGTAATCAGGAGATTTATCCAACCATTCAACATGTGCACAGATCTCAGGCGCATTGCAGTGATAATAATCTCTATTGAGATCAATACAGTCTTCGTTCTCTCGCGTATTATTCTTAAACCCATGTGGATTAAGACAAGGTAAAATATGAAAATTAATATTTTCTGGCCAGACATTTTGTTTCAAGAGTTCGAGAACGGCCAGTGGTCCCGCAGGCTCATCACCGTGAATTCCAGCTGAGATATAAATTCGCCTTTGAGGTGCTTCATATTCCCTTTTCAAAACTATCAATTCTTTTTCGTTCGGAACAAATATTTTTTCAACAATCCAACCATACTGTGCCGCCACTTCAATACAATCATTCAAAACACAATCGATATCTATCGTTTCGCCACAATAACAATCAGTATTGGTATTTAATTTTTGAGTCATGTTGTTTATGGAAAACAATATCATACATAGTCTTAATTACAATAATTTTAACCCTCTTGATCAAAGAAATTATTCAAGTGTAATTTCCCACTTCTTGCCGCGTCTTCTATACTGTAATTATTAAGTAATCAAATCTATTATGTTGTTACAACTTATTGTCGTTATTGTCGTGCTTTGGGTAATCTACGCATATTTACTCCCTCTCCTCCCTGAAAAAATCAGGACACCGATTCAAATTGTTTTGGTTGTGATTGTAATCGTTTGGCTCCTCCGATTTGCAGGACTTGGATTCTAATCCAAAAACAAAAATCGTTCATGAAATAAAAAAGAGACGACACTTTCGTATCGTCCCCAATTGAGCAGAACTCCGTAAACTCAGACACCGATCAACTTTGCCACTGCCGAGGTTTCCGTTGATGACGAAGTCTGGACAAGGCTGCCTCCAAACGACGTCGCCACATCTGGAAACTTCAGAGAAGTTGCAGTAGAAACCAAGAAGACCGTTGCACCTGGACGAATGTATCCGTCCTTCACAGCGCGCCGAAGACCCGCAAGTGCCTGCCCAGTTTGTGGACAACCGGAGAATCCTGAGGCTCCCAAGACTTTGGTCGCCTCGATCAACTCTTGTTCGGCAGCAGTCAAAACAACACCTCGCGACGCACAAATTTCCCGCACCACTTTCTCATAGGAGACAGGATCTCCAATGCGTGCAGCTGTCGCAACTGTTTGACCGAGCTTGGTCTGCGGATGAAATTGCTCAAGCCACTCTGCAGCATTCACCATACCGTCCACCTGGCACTTTTGCCAAGAAGTTGCCAAAGGATTTGAAGCTTCAGATTGTGTCGCAATGATTTTGCAAACACTCTCTTTGTCAACAAATCCTAAATCCTGCAGAGTTCTGATGCCCTTGCCAATTGAGCTGGTATTACTACCATTGCCAAGTGGTACTGCGAATGCATCTGGGAGTCTCCATCCCAAAAACTGTGCTGTCATAAAGACCGTGGACATGTGCCCTTCGATCCTCGCAGGATTGATGCTATTGATTGGGAACACGTGCCCCATAGCAGCAAGTTCCTTCACAATCTTCATGCAGTCGTCGAAACTGCCAGGCACCATAATGATACGGGCGCCGTGAGCATGCAGTTGAGCAATTTGGACATTCGTCACTTGTCCTTGTGGCAAGACAACAACACAATCCATTCCCGCTGCCGCAGCATAAGCTGCTGCCATCGCAGAGGTGTCACCTGTTGATGCGCAAGCGATAGTTTGAATACCGAATGCGTGCGCAACACTCACTGCGACCGTACCTCCATGATCCTTGAAGGAGCCAGTCTGGGTTTGCCCTTCTGGAATGATCCAAAGATTGAGGTGACCTCCGACCCACTTGACCACACTGTGTCCAGCAGGTTGGAGAGAGTACACGCCTTCGCCAAGCGAGATGATCTCGCTATCGTCAAGAGAAGGCATGATGAACTCTTTGAACCCCCACACGCGTGAGCGAGTTTTTACATCCTTCCCTTGCAGGGCACGAGCTCTGAAGACCTGCTTCAGTCGAGGGACGTCTGCAGGTCTGATTCCAAAGTCATGTTCCACATCATAAAGTCCGCCGCATTGGCAAACGAACTTCGTAGTCCCATAAAGGGGTTGCGTTGTATGACAACGCATGCATCTTAGCCAGGATAATTCCGGTTTCATGTTTGTATAATATTTGCTGAGCTCTCAAAGAGCGATTGTTTTCTAGCCCTATCACTAACTGACAATGATGGTATAGATTTTATATAGCAAGTCAAGCAAGATCCAATATTTTGTTTTATAATATTATGACTAATAATAATCAAAATTTATGCAAAAAATAACACCATTTCTCTGGTTTGATAATAATGCCGAGGATGCAATGAAGTTTTATACTTCAATATTCAAGAATTCAAAGATCATAAGTGAGAATCGTTTTGAACTTGAGGGTCAGGAATTCTTGGTACTGAACGGTGGACCATACTTCAAATTCAATGAAGCGATCTCAATGTTTATTGATTGCAAAGATCAAGCTGAAGTTGACCTCTATTGGAATGCACTTCTCGCAGATGGAGGTGCCCCAAGCCAATGTGGATGGCTTAAAGATAAATTTGGAATGTCATGGCAAGTGATTCCGAGCATACTTGGAGAATATCTAAATGGTAGCGACAAAGAAAAATCAGGACGTGTAATGGATGCGATGATGAAAATGGTGAAGATAGATGTAGAAGCGCTAAAAAATGCTTACGAAGGAAAATAATCCTACTTTTTTACCTCGCTTCCAAAAATAGTATTCAGAGTATCTTTGATTTCTTTATCCTCTCCCATATAAAAGACGATTACTTTTGCATTGTTGTAGAGATGTACATCTTTTTTCCAAGAACCATAAGGTGTCTTTGAGTTCTCCTTGAACGCCTCTACTTCATTTAAGAGGATATTATTGTCTGTATATTCATATACTTTTATATTACCGCTTGCAAGTGTGATCATTTTGCCTTCTACAGAGAAGAAAGCTCGAGTGTTGTTGGCGACGATTTCGGGATCAAGATTTTTATTCTTTAGATCATTCATAAGCGCCTCAGTACCAGGACCAATATTTAATAGTGAATTCTGACTGAGCAAGCTTCCGCTTGCAGTTCCAGCAAAGGCAGTATTACCTGCCCCAAAAATACCTGAAGTAAAAAAGTGTAGAATCGAAGTCAAAAGCCATAAAAGAGCAAGACCTAGGACGAGGAAGTGTTTGCTGTGATCTTTGGTATATCTTTGTATTGCGATAGCTTTCATACCATTGATGCCGTTTCAAAGTGAAAAATATGACAAAGACATATCATGAATAAGCCTGGCATTATACTTAAAATTGACGCATACTTAAGAATATAGAATTAAATAAAAGTATTAACCTATATTCCAACTGCGACTCGGACGCTATGTACGAGAGCACTCGTCCACGCACTCCTCGCTTGTTGGAAATAAAAAAAATAATATGGATGATGAAAAAATCTTTGGACCTCTGACATTCACCCAGCTTATCTATGCGGCAGTAGGTGGAGGAATAATCTATTTGTTACAGAACAATGTTAAACCAATGCTGGCTGACATATCTAGTGTAGTAATCGTGATCATTGCCCTCTGTCTTATAAAGAGAGCTTCTCCTCCCCCGTTTGACGATAAATATATCAATACAAAAAGAAATGAATTAGGAATGGAAGAATTCAAAAAGTGGAAACAAAGAAAAATCGCAATGATCGAGGCTCAAATAGGTTTGCGAAAAGAAAAAGGTTTAGCAGTCGATCCCGAACTCGAAAGAGTAAAACATTTGATTGAAAATATTGATAAATAATGAAGATTAAGGTATAATTAGTAACACTAATCGTTAAATTAAATATTTATGGCAAAAAGAACAGGATCAATAAGTAGACTCACAACACTACGACTCAAAGGGCCTCGAAAAACAAAAAAGAGACTCGCGATCAAGAAGGCAAAGATCGCCGCAAAGACTGCAAACAAGAGATACAATAAAGGAAAGTAATCTTAAAATAAAATGAACCGCGCCCTTGGGCGCGGT
>JAQBQZ010000007.1 GCA_028286725.1 Candidatus Tayloriibacteriota bacterium | reverse complement strand
ATAAATATATATTTAGTAAAAAGCCTCAACGCGTAGCGTTGAGGCTTTTTTTAAATTACCCTATCTATTATTTTGCATTATTTATACATGTAGTTAGAGCAGTGGTCTCTGTCCATCCGCAATTTCCATTTGTCTGGCGTTCACATGTTGCAGTTTTGTAGCAGGCATATTCTTCTCGGTATATACATGTTGAGACTATCCCCTTTTGATCTGAACACACTTCACTACTGCAACCTCCAACATAGCATGCACCCTGGCTTACGGTTGGCGGATTATTTTTCTTTACGATTATTGTCGCTGTTGTTGCAGTCGCATCAGTGAGAGTAAAGGTGTAATTACCGAAAGTAACTGATTTCTTTGTGGCTGTTCCGAGGCGAACTTCGCTTTGAGCTTTGCCTACAAGAAGTATTGGTGACAATTCTCCTGCCCAAATACATTGAACATTTGGCTTACATCTTGAGTCTTCAACTGATTTAAGTGTGACAGTGAGTGTGTCAGAGAAGCTCACTTTGTCTCCAATATTCAAAGGGAATGGAATATTAAAACCTGTAATTGCACTCGGTGCGAGGATTATGGCCATTTTGTATTCTTTATCATTCTTTGGCAATCCTGACGGATTATCATTGTGGAATGACAATGTTGCACTCGTTGCTGCTGTCGGCTCTGTGTAATTCAAAGTAACTTTGAATGGTACGAATTCACTCGTCATCCAATCACTTTGTGCTTTTGCTGGAGCTTCGGCGATTACTTTGCCTGCACTATCAAGTAGTTTAACTGGGAGTGATCCTTCGAAATAAAACGAGCCTCGTGCGCGACCCGTAATTGTTACTGGACTTTTGATTGTGTCGTTAGACTTTGGTGAATCAATAACGATGAGATCAGATAGGTCTGCATCGTTATTGGTAGTAGACGGTCCTTGGACACTTTTGACAAATGTTTTTCCATCTGGAGTTTTACATTGTTCAGGATACGATTCTAACGCTGGATACCCAGCAGCGGTACATTCTTCGTAAGTCGTTATTGGTTTTGCTGGAATCTTGCTTAATGTCAAAATACCCAAAAAAGCAAAGATGATGATTATGATTGCATATATTGCGTTTCTATTCATATAGTTTTTATTATACCTTATATGTATTAAAGACGAATTGTCGAGGATTGTCTTACAAGTACCAAAAAGCCCCAATCCTCTAGGATCGGGGCTTTCCCTATTCTTCTTTCAAACAATAATTACTTAACCAAATATCGGTACACCTGATATGCCACAAGTGATCCCGCAATCGGTGCAACAATGTAAAGGATCGTGAGTGAGTTGAGTGCGAGTGCTACTGCAGGGTTCAAGATTCCATTTGCACCCGAGAGAGATGCGACAATGATACCAAGAGCCAATGATCCTCCGATCACAAGTCCTGAAGCCATGTCAGACACCTTTCCGTATACCACAGATGCGATACCAAAGTTGAAGATGAACGCTCCGAGCATTTCTGCAAGGAAGATTGCCCAACTAAAGTTATCCGGAGTGATCGGGCTTGTTATATCAAGCATGTTGGCAATAAGTATCGCAAGAAGTGCTCCCAATATCTGAGCTACAATATAGTGTATTGCATCATAAAGCGAGATCTTTTTGATTGAATAAAGCCCTATTGTTACTGAAGGGTTGATATGCGCCCCTGAAATACTTCCAATACTATAAACAAATAATCCTAGAACGAGCCCTGCAATAAGTGGAACTCCGATTGGTAGTGCTCCTGTGAATGCGAGCGCTACAAGCACCGCAAACGAAAGAGTAAATGTACCGATAAATTCTGCGAGATATTTTTTGAACATAAATACTTACAAATAATTAATAACTAAATAATTAGTAAATTATAGCATTAAATAATTTAAATTATTTATTCCCTAATTGGTTTTTAATTATCCCAAGCATGTCGCTTACTAATTGTTTGTCGTATTTTCCCTCATCTTTTAATTGGGGTTCATTAAATAAAACAAGTAACCCCTTTTCTAAAATATAATCAGATTTGGCTTGATTAATTTTCATTAATTCTGTCATTGTATTTAAGGATGTATTTTTAAAGCTGTAAACCTCATACATTTTTTTATGATAATTAAATTGAGAAATGAAAAAGAATGTAAAATATGATGGAATGATTAATGATGAAATTCTGAGAATTGCTGCACCTGCTGAAATGCTTGAATTTTTTTCAAGAACAGAAATGAAGGATGTTACAATTAGTGCGACAATACTTCCCATCATCATTGCTGAGAATAACCACCACCATTGCCCACTAAATTTTATTGAAAAAAATTTTTCTTTTCTATGTATTTTGTGTTCGTTCGCACTGTTAATGAATGTTCCTAAATGCTCTTTAATTGTTTTATCTTCAAAAGAAACCTTGCTCTTAATTAAATCATTAACTAAAACAATGGCCTTATTAAAATCTTCAAGATTAAATTGTTTAAGTGTAACATTTGCCTCATTAAGATTCTTGGTAATTTTATTAAAACCTGGTGTTAATTTTAACTGTGTATAGAGTCCTGTGGATCGGAGTATTATGCCGATAGTGTTTACTATGTTTAGTAGGTTATGGTGGTGGCTAGTGATTTGATTGGGCTGTATTGCTAAAAGATTATTATATTGAGCAGTGAATTGATCTAAATTATTCTTAAGTTCATTAAGATGGTTTGGAAGTAGGGTATCTAGAATATGTGTATCTGTCTTTATTTTAGCAAGTACAAGAATAATATCATCAACGAATATACTTATTTCATTACTGTCCATGTTATTCCATGTGGAAACGTTTGGTCCTTCGGGTGATAATCTTGATATGTCTAAGTTTGAAATTTGATCAACTAGCTTAATTATCTGGTTTTTAGTATCTTGTAAACTCATATTTGTATTATTAATTTATTATCTCTTGTACTATTCCTTGCACACTATCTCCTTCTTCAGGAATTATTGGTTGATGCTGTGGGTTTGTGCTTTTTGGTAATAATATTCTTCTACCGTCTCGTTTGTCATAATATTTAATTGTTACATTTTCCCCTCCTAGAAGTGCAACAACTCGATCTCCTGTTTCCCCTTTCTCTGCCCATCTACAAAGAACCAAATCTCCATCATTAATACCTGCTTTATTCATAGAATCTCCATCAGCTCTCACTATAAAATACTTTGCACCTGGTCTGATCTTGTTTTTTGACACATCTATATATTCCTCAATATTTTCTTCTCCCATAAGTGGGTTACCACATGGAGCCGATCCCACTAAAGGAATTTTGATTGTTTCCATTTGATACGGTGATTTCACTTCTTCTTTATTGAATTGAATTTGTGTCACCACAATAACAGGATTTAAAACTCGTTTAATATAATTTCTTAGATTTTCGTCGACAATATAAACATAAGTACCTTTGATACCTCTTGTAAGTAGGGTTTTGTAGATATTGATAATGTACCTTTCCAATTCATTTGGATCTGTAATACCATTTCGTCCATTTGTATCAAAGTATTTGCTCTTATCTACATTGAATTTCTTGGTTATTGGATTATATGAAAATTCTGGACCAATAATTACTCCAACATAATTTAGATCATATCCTTGTACTGTATGAATACACCCAACTTCGTTAATTGCATTAGGTGAATTGACCCAATCCTGTGCTGTTGAATTCCACATTAGTTTCATTCCATCTATTTCAATATCATGTTTTTGAATCGATTTACTCCCTGATTTTGTATGCCATGGCCATGCATAACCAGCCACAACTCGAGAAAGTTTGTATTCATCTTCTTTTGTTTTTATTTCTTTTACGAGGCTTACAATATTATCAAATATTTTGAAATCATAGTTTTTGAACTCCGTTTTCTCAGGTTTTCTTAGATCAAATATATCCTCAATAAACTTGATGTATTCCTCACCAGCTTCAACTCGCATTTGAGTATTGAGGGTATATTCTTTAGCATTAAGTTTTTGAAAATCTTCAGGTCGAATATCTGAGGGTTTTACACTTTGATTTTTGTCGTAAAGGAATATTTGATGCTTAGATGATCTCATGATCCACTCAAGCTGTGTTGCATCTTTGTCTAAACCAAGATTTTTGTTGACTGTATCATAGGCTCCATAACCCATAATATTCTTACGTCGTTGAAGTCTGTGAGATTCGTCCACAATAAGCAGATCATATTTTTGCCGTACAACATCGTTTGGTCCTATAACCATGTTTGATTTTACTAAATACTTTTTTTATTGTCTGTCTCAAACTCGACATTGGAACAACGAGTCCGATATTAAGATGTTTTGTCTCATCTTTTTCTTTCAGGTACTTAAATAAATATGTTGCAAGAATGGTTTTGCCTGTTCCTGGCTTTCCATTTATTATATAAGCATTGCTTACATTATCTTTTATATCTTTGTAAATTTTTCCTGCAACGAAAAACTGATCTTCGTTTAGTGATTTATACGGTGAATATTTAAACAAATCACTAAGTGAATTTATAACCAAACCCTTTTCTCTTAAATTTTCCCAAGCAATTTCAAATTTTGCTTCATATTTTTCTTTATCAAAATAATTATGCCCTCTTAATCCTGAGTTTCCATTTTGAAGTACAAATTTCTGGTCTGCTATCATGAACTGTATAAGTCGAGATTCAATATCGAGAGCTGCTGATTTATTAAATTCATCATCTGTAATAATATGAATTTTTTCTAATTTTTTTCTATTTGGTTTATCGTAATGTTGTTGGCAACGAGAGTGTATAGAGGTAGTCTCACCTATATAAATTTCTTTACCGTCTTCAATTATATAAACTGCTGGCCAGTTTTGGCCAAATCTGTATTCTTTTATTTTAGCAAAGTCACTCTTTTCAAAAGCAAAAGTTTTTATTTCAGACATATTAAAGTTTATTGTATTTGGTTTGTTTGCAATTTATTAGTTTTTTCACGCATGAATTATACAATAAAATTAAGGTTTTTTCTAGGCTAAATACACCTCCAGTGCTCCCTCTCCTCCATTCTGAGGTTTTGAAGACGAAAAGCGAATGTTGTGGGAGATGAGGTAGTTGGTCACAAAGTCTGGAAGGACCGGGCCGTTTGGACTACGAGTTCCCTTGCCTACTATGATGCGGATATGGGAATATTCTCCACTTTGGATTATGTCTTCGAGCTCAAGCTTGCACTCGCTTGTGGTCATTCCGTGAAAGTCAAAAACAGCTTCAGCGATTTGAGGATATTTGTTCGATTTGGATGCGTAATAACTCATGATCTATCGATTGAGATATGTGATTGTGAGTTGTAGAACTGTTGCAAACGATACCCAGAGTAAATATGGGATATTTATGTATGTGATCCAGGGTGCAATTGGAAATATTAGGATCATTGCCCAAATAAGCATCGCAAGAACGAGGAGAATATCGAGGGCTGCGAGGAGATTATTTTTGAGTCGGAATTGTATTGGTGTGAAGATGAAATTGAAAACAAGATTTAATATAAATGGCAGCGCGATCATAAAAGATATTTGATCTTGTGCAAGCATGATAAACACCTTACCAAATGAAAGTGTAATTAATATATAGAGCACAGTCCATACAGGTCCAAAAAGCCACTGTGGAGGCGCCCAAGTTGGTTTTATAAGTGAATTGTACCAAGTGTATGCACGGTTCATGATTACATTATAACACAATGAGTTCAGTCATTTCGATAACTAACTTTAGATTTGTTATGCTTTTTATATCTTGATTAAAATCGATTCAAGTGGTATTGTGCAGAAGATTACCACTTGTTATTTATGCACCCACTACCCACCGATGAGATTCCTGTCGATCTCGACAGGTTGCCAAACCGCAACTTCCTTGAAGTTCTGTTCAGTGCAACCTGCACCGAACATCATATCGCTGAGCTCACCAAAAGACTTGGTGACAGTGCGCAAAAGGATATCCTGCTCTCTGCCGCACGTGACGGGATCGCAGCTTATGCCAATCTGAAAAAGCCTGAGGTGATTCCCAAATCGGCTTATGCAATCTTTTCTGCGTTCGCCAAAGGAATGAAAGTTCATATCGATTATTCGAGAACTAATCATCGACAGTCCTTCATGGCGCTCTATGTTGAGATCAACGTTCCCTACTAGCTCCCCGATTTTTTCGAGGGAGTTTTTTATTTCCAACAAGCGAAGTTTTTATTTTCCCAAATCCGTTTCATCTTCAATCTCCCCTACTAATTCTTCGAGAATGTCTTCGAGTGTGATGAGTCCAATAATATCCTTTGGATGTTTGTGTTTATGGACAAGATACATATGTGCCTGCTTTTTGTTCATGGCTCTGAATGCTCGATCAAGCTGCATGTTCTCATCTATCTTTTGAATTGGTGAAACAAAATCAGATACTGGTAGATCTCGATCTTTAGAATTCAAGGCTTTCATGACTGTGTTGATGTGGATGTAGCCAATGATATTGTGATTGTTGCCTACATATACAGGATATCGTGAGTGTTCTGTTTTTGAGACATAGTGAGCGATCTGATCGACTTTGACCTCTCCATTTACGAAGTGGATTCGCGGTTCTGCGGTCATGATCTGCCCTACGGTAATATCGTTGAATCTGAATATTCGTTCGATCAGCTGATGTTCGTCATATCCAATACCCCCTTTCTCCACACTCATTCGAGACATGATAAGTACTTCGTCTTCACTGATGTGCCCATGTTTACCATGACTAGAACCTAGCTTTTTGTTGATCGCATTCAATACAAAAGATATTGGAGTAAAGAGCAGTACAAAAAAGTAAAGTGGATATGCGAAATATTGCGCAACTTTTGTGTTGTTGTTGTATGCAAATGACTTTGGAATTATTTCTCCCACAAGAAGAATGATGATGGTTGTAAGTCCTGCCACAATCCCAATACCGAGTGATCCAAAACGAGTTACTGCTACTTCTGTTGTGTATGCTCCGGCTCCGAGGTTGACCACAGTGCTCCCGATGAGGATCGTAGTGAGAAGTTTTTCGGAATCTTTTTTGAGAGTTTCGATGAGTCCCGCATTAAAAGATTTTTTCTTTTTTAAAAGCTGAATTGCTGATGGATGTAGGCTGAAAAAAGCAGTCTCAGATGCTGCAAAGAAGGCTGCAAAAACAACAAAAATAAAAAAGATAATAATAGGCATTGTTGAAATAAAGTTAGATCACTCCTGCTGCAAAGACGAAGTTAAGAAGTAGTGCAAGTCCGACAATGACCAAGAACCACAACGCAATGCTCAAAATGTGCCAGTGATGTTCTTTGTTGTGAGTCTTTATTGCAACTGCAACAAGTATTGTGATCAAGAGAGCAAATAGACTGAGGATGATTGAAACAACGTGTCGTGGATATGTAAGAAAAAATGCTGGAGATGCATGTAGATCCTGTGGGTCAGTATCTGATTCAAGACCTGCAACAACAGGCGTTGTAGAGGCTGTTGTAGCTACTGTTGTTGATGCTGCGGTAGTTGTTCCGATCTCCACACTTGGAGCGTCTGTATGCAAAATTTGAGGCTCAGGAGTGATCTTTTTGATAACTTTTGCGACCGTTGTTGTCGCTTTTTGAGTATTTACAGCAAGAATGCTCTCAGACGAAGGTGATTTTGGTGTACCAAAAAATTCTACAATGAAGATTGTTTTTTTGCCTTGGTAATTACCTTCTGCTGTAGCGATCCCGATTTCTTTGTACTCGTCTTTGATGAGGTTGGCATAATGTGTCGGTGATGCGACCCACGCATCAACAACATCTTTTGAATCAACGAAATTCACCGCAAGATTTTCTCCTGCATGTGAATATTGGTACCCTGCTTGTGATATGAATGTCCACGGTGGAAGCCCCTCTGGTGTGTAGTGTGAAAAATACCCTCGAGCTGCCATGTCGTTCGCTTTGATTTGGGCAGCCTTTGCTAACGTATCATTTTCTTTTAGTGGAGCAATATTTTTGCCTTCTCGAACATCGTTTGTAAATGCAACAAGTGCGTTTGGGAATACTGATGCGAGAAAACTGTTGCCACTTATGAGGAGATACGAACCTGTGAAGAAATATGTTTCAACGAGAATGACTGCACCGATAAAAGCAAAAGTTCCTGGAAGTCTCCAGATGTGCGGATGGTGATTGTTGTCTTCGTGTGTGAAGAAGAAGTTTCGAAGCGTCTTAAACATAAAAGAATTATACCATACAAATTGAAGATAGTATATCACTTGGAGTGGACAGCAAAAAATGCACCGCAGCCAAAGGTTGCGGTGCATTTAAATCTCTCAAATAATGCTTATTTGTTGAGAACTGCTCTTGTGAGTGGTCCTACAAATCCAGTTACATATCCAATTTCTGGATGTGCAGCCTGGTATGCTTTAACTGCTGCGAAAGTGATTGGTCCAAAGTATCCTGTGTTTGAAGGATAAGTGAAGAATCCTTCTGCTCGTAGTCTTGCTTGTAGTTCTGCTACGAACTCACTTGTTGTTCCAAGTTTTAGGTCAACATTAAACTTGAATGAAGTTGAAATGTTGATGCATGGTCGTCCTGTTGATGAGCTAAAGAGTGCTCCTGGCAAACATCCCGCATTTACATCATCATCAGTTGAAAGTCCCAAAACCTGTCCCCCTGATGTTCCTGAAGAGAATCCTCCACCTCCATAAGAATGGGTTGCTGTTGATCCTGATGCACTTGGAAGTGCTTCGAAGTTAGCTACAACATTGTGGTCTGTAGTTACATTTAGGTCTGTTCGTTCTGCTGTGTTAACACCGTCGTTCCATCCAACAAATTTGTAGTTTGCTTCTGCAATTGCTCCTACCAATGTACCGTTACCACCGTCTACAACCATCTGAGTTGTACTTCCATTTATTGATCCATGAGCTCCTGCTGTATAGGTGAGTGTGTGAGTTGTCTGAATTGCAGTATTTGCAGCTTCAAAGTTGTCAAAGAGGAATCCTTTTCCAGAGTTAGCTACTTGAGCTGGATTTTTTACTCGGAAAATAAGACTATCTGTTGTTCGTGTTGTCTGTTCTGCACTCGCTTCTGAATCGTATCGGTAGTAGTTCTCCCAAGTTGTACCTGTGTGAACCAAAGTTCCATCGATATAAATCTTCACGATATCGTTTGAAGGACCATCAACATAATCGATAACGAACTTTGCTGTATGAACTGCTGTTCGTGAAAGACCTGTTGCAACTGTTGTCGCTACGAAGTTTGCAGGAGTAGTTGTACCCTGAACATCATAAAAGACAACATCAATTCCTCCTACAGTATCGTTGAATGCGAGGTAACTCATTCGTGAACCATCTCCACGATCTGGAGATACACTTACAGAAAGGTTTGGCTGAACCAAAGCCGATGCTGAAGTAAAATCAAACTGTGCTTCAAAGTGACTCTGTCGTGTTCCACCTGAAAGACCCGCATTTGTAGCGCCAGTCTCTCCTGCTTCGTTAGCAATAGAAGGTGTAAATGTCTGGTTTCCGAATCCATCGCTTGTTATAGCGTTAGACAATCGGAAAACTTTACATCCGAAACTAGTATATCCGTAAGTGTTGTCTACAACACCTTCGTCAAAACCACCTGTTGATGACCATCCTCCCTGACCATTAATTGATCCAAGATTGAATGTGTCAAAAGTGCTTCCATTACAAGCTGAAGAGCCTGAAGATACCGCAGTAACTGTGATATCAGAAGTTGCTGTAAATCCACCGTCTTGTGTTGTTGCTGTGATAGTTGTAGTACCTACTGCGACCGCTGTTACAAGTCCTGTAGAATCTACAGTTGCTGCAGCGATATTACTTGAAACCCAAGTAACATTTTTGTTAGTTGCATTTGAAGGTGTTGTTGATGCTACGAGCTGATGAGTGCCACCTACTGCAATTGATGCAGAAGCGTCATTCATAGTTACTCCTGTGACTGCAACGTTCGGACTTAGAGTTGCGAAAGATGTAACCGCTCCAGGGTACCATGTACCAGAAACGTTAGACCATCCTGCGAAGTAATAAGTCGTACTTGATGAAATCGGTCCAAGTCCACTTACCGTAGAAAGAAGTGCTGAAAATGGAGTACTTGATGATACTGGTCCAAGGTCTGGAGTAGAAAATACGCCAGAAGGAAGTGTTGGACTTGAAGTATCAAATGTATTAAGAGATGCCCAGAAAGAATGTCCTATTGCATCTGATGTTCCATTAGTTGCATTCAATGTTGCATCTGTTTCTGTGATACCTGTTGCACCATTTGTTGTTGGATTTTCACCAGCTGCAAATGCCGATGCAGATGCAAGCAAGAGAGAAAATGCAATCAAGCTTGTTGTTAAATATTTTTTCATAAATTTCTAAATTGTAGTTTACCTACGTTAATAATAATTTCTAATAATTTGACAAAACAATAGAAAAATGTCGAAAAAACGGCATAATTCTTGGTCATACTTTTAGTAGACGCAAAGTGTGCGATCTTATTACAACCTATTCTGGTCGTGACACTACCACAAATTAGTATAAAAGCCTAGCGATACGGAGATCGTCATAGGACTGTTTGCCCCCAAGCTTTTCAAAGACTGGTTTGAGCGGACTTGTGCCTAATTTATCAAATATTTTGTGAATTGCTTTTGATTTCTTAACCGTCTCCTTGTCGAACACATTTTTAATCTCATCTAATGTAATTTTTTGCTCTTCTTTGAGGTCTTCAATATGCTGAAGAATAGTGCCGAGCACCATTCCTCTTATGGTCGCAATCTCTCGAAATGATTTTCCGGATTTAAATAATTTTAAAGTTTCTTCGTGAGTTGATATTTTGATTGCTTTATTATTTGCAGCATCCACTTCTTTCTTTTCGAGTTTGCCGCCTGATGCAAGGATAAAATTCCTGTGCATTAGATCTAACTCATCTATCTCAAGAGATCCAAATCTCGTTTCAGCATCAAGTGAGTTGCTTCGAAAATAGTCGTCTTTATCAATAATGGTCGGATGCACCTTGAATGCTATCTGATTCCAGCCCAATATATGAAGCCCTGAGAGGTTTTTAACACGCGACAGAGCCACATATCCTTGTCCGTATTCAAATGAGAGTGAAAGGTCCATTATAGCCTTATCTAAGGTCATTCCTTGGCTTTTGTGGACTGTGATAGCCCAGGCGAGACGAAGCGGAAGCTGGGTGATTTGGGCTTTAATCTTGCCATCTTCTTCAATACTCCATTCCATAGGCATCACTGTGATCTTTCGCCCAGTGACAGTTTCCACGATTGGGTTTGAGGTCAGCGGATCAAATCCTATGACAGTCGCTAATGTTCCGTTTACATAATTCTCCTGAGAATTATTTTTTGTGAACATTACTGTTGCTCCAAGTTTGATAATCAGGTGTTCTGGCGAGAGACAGCTTTTTTTGAGTGCAGCCACAAGAAGATCTCGTCCTTTTGATGTCATGACGAATGTCTGTGCAGGTGCATCAATCTTTGCGAGCTCTCCAGTATTTATTTTGTCGACATCAACATTGTGCGGAAAAAGTTTGGTGATATTTTCAGGCATTGTCTCACGAGTAATGAGTCGGTCACTTAATGTTTCGAGATGATCTTCGTTGAATTCGTCTCGACGGATCGCATCAAGGATTCCAAGATATGTTCGGTCGTCTTGTCGGTGCTGTGAGTCGAGATAGCAAGTGATAAATTTTGAATCTTTCCATGTCATTGACTCGAATGCGAATTGTTCCCTAGTCGCTCGAGAGACCGGAGGAAGCTGAAAAAAGTCTCCTACACAAATGATCTGAATTCCACCAAATGGATCGCTTGATCCCTTTATAACTCGACAGACCATATCCACCATAGAAAATGTTCGTGCAGAAAGCATCGAGATTTCATCAATAATGAGAACTTTTGTTTTTGAAATCCGAGTATAGAGTGTTTTGTTTTGAGAAAGATGATCAAGATCAAACGCCGTAAGAGTGTCTTTGATGCCGATTCCCGCCCAAGAATGAATAGTCATTCCATGGATATGGGTCGCAGCGATACCTGTTGATGCGGTGATCGCAGGTTCAACAGAGTGTTCGCGGAGATATCGAACAAAGCTATTGATTGTATATGTCTTACCAGCCCCAGGTTCTCCCGTGAGAAATGCATTGGCGCCAGTTTTTAGAATATCGAGTGCTTCTTGTTGGGTCATTTATCCTAGAAAATTTTATCTATTAAAAAGTTGGTCATAGACACATTATATCTTATATTGCTTACCCGAGCACGAAGATCTATAGGTATATTTAATTGTAAAATAGACCAACTTTTCTTGTTATGCAATATTAGATTGCATAGTTTATATTTTTGTAGATAGTGTAGAATTAGTATACATTTTAGTTAACTGATGCAGCTATAATTGCATAACGATATAAAAATTATAGTCCAATTTCGACTCGGACGCTGTGTATGAGAGTACTCACCCACGCGCTCCTCGCTCATTGGAATAGATAAAATTGTAGGGATGAAAAGTATAACTCAAAAATCAAGAATCAAAAATAAATTGATTTTTAAACAATTTTTGAGTTTTGATTTCCAATTTTTGGTTTAGATCTGAACATACAAATCCTGATTGAATCCTCCAATACCAACAAATTTGAGCGATGGATCTTTGCGAAGTATTTTTTCATATGGAAGACATTGAAAACATCCATCTTCTCCATTTGGACATTTGAATTCGTTTTTGGCACGCGCTTCAGCTACTTTGTGCGCAACTTCAAGCACATTCTTTTCTGATTGTTTCAAATCCGGAAGTTCTTTTTCTACTATTTTGTCGCTCTCGAGATACCAGTAGCTTGCTTTTGTGACAGGTCGTTTCTGCAATGCATTACAAAGGAGTAAATATATAGGGAGCTGGAGTGATGAATCAGACTCTTCTCTTTTGCCAGTTTTAAAGTCTACAATATGAAGCGAATCAGATTCTGGAAGGTATTCGATCCAGTCTATAAGCCCATTCAAAATAATATTTTGATCTTCGTCGATCAGGTAGTTTGGATTCATCGTTTCTCTCTTGAGCTTTATGATTTTATTGCCAAGGAATTTTGGATCCTTAATCACATTCTGAATCATTGCAATTCCTCGAGCCTTGAATTCCGCCTCCTCTTCTGGTGTTTTAAACCCTCCTCGAATACCTGTGACCTTGCTCCATGCAGTTTCTAAGTCCGCGAGCAGATCTCGTTTGAGTCTGTCTTCTGCCTTGTAATCCCCTAGCCCTTCAAGCACTTCATGCACTGCAATACCGAGTGACATATGAGGAGAAACGATAGACATTTTGTTGCGAGTTTCAGGACTCTTGTACATGTTGTGGAGATAATACAGTCGTGGACACTTCAAAAAATCTCCCATCGATGAATGAGACACCCAAACGGCGCTATATTTGTCCTTTGGCGGATTCATTATATTTTTAGTGCTTTAGGCCTATAATAAAGTCTTTTGCAGTTCCTATAAGTTCTTTAAGAAAATCTAATAGGAGTAAAATAATTTCCCAGATAGATTTGAAGAACGAAACAGTGATTGACCAGAGATCCTGAACGACCTGACTATTTGCAATATCTTTGAGTGTAATACCAAAGAAATATTTGAGTAATGCAAGAGCGATGATGATAAGGATAATTGATTTGATAAAACCTTTACTTCCTCGTCCATCAAGATTGTTTTTTAACATGAATAAAATTATATTATATTTTTTTCTTAAACGCAAAAGATATTTCGCATCATTCTCTTTGAATGTTAAATTCAGATCCAAACATTGATTACCTTATGATATTAGTTGAGGGCAGGCAGATAAAGTAGTGGGTCCAAGAAAGCTTGTGGAGTTCCAATCGGAATAATCACACCATTACACGGAGTCGCTGTAGGTATTGGTGTCACTTGAATACCCTCTGTTGCAAGTACAGTGAGGTGAAGATGTGGTCCTGTGACATACCCTGTTCTTCCGCTATATGCGATGATCTGCCCTGTTGATACAGAGTCTCCTGGATTTACACTGATTGATGAGAGGTGTCCATAGAGCGATGAAAGCCCATTTGGATGCTTAATAAGTATCCATTTACCATAAGAGTAGCAACTTTTTTTGGCGTCAGTATTTCCAATTGCGGTGACAGTACCATTAAGTACCGCCATGACTTTTGTTCCATCTGTTGCTCGGAAGTCTACTCCGTTATGTGTTCCTGATGCATACAATCGTCCAGAAGAAGAGGTCTTACCAAATTGTTGTGTAATTGAAATACTATCGAGTGGCCAAGAAAGCACTCCTGTTTTTTTACTTGGGAGTTTGGATGGATCAATAGCAATTTTGAGCTGGGATTCAAAGTCAAAAAGATCTTTTTCGAATGCGGCACGCTGTTTTACTTTGTCGTCCAGTATTTTTTGATATTCGCTCTGCTGGTTTTTGGTATCTGTCAGAAGTTTATTTTTTTGACTTGCTGTATCTGCAACAGCTTTTTGTTGACCAGAAAGTTCCGATTGAAGCTTCTTCAATTCATTTTTCTTGCTTTCTTGATCCGATTTTTGACCACCTAGTTTTTGATCAAGATTCTGTAGTTCTGCAATATTATCGCTGATTGATCCGTTTATTGTCTCAGTTTGTACGAAGTATTTTGATACCTCGGTAAGATTGTTTGATGCAAGAAACTGCTCAACAGGACTTACCGTTTCGACATCTCTTAAATCACTAAGAGAAGCCATTATAGCCCTCCTTTTGAGGTCAATTTGGCTTTCAGTATCTTTAATCTGACTCGCGATTGTACCTATGGTGAGAGTTGTTTTGTCTAGATTCTTATTTGTGAGCTTGAGCTCAGTTTCTAGTTTTTTCTTTGAAGTGTTGAGAGCATCGAGTTCGTTTTTGAGACTCGCTGCTTGTCCTGCTGTTTGGTTCAAGCTTGATTGGTAAATTTTAATCTCATCCTCCAGTTTTTGAATCTGATCATTTGTTGATTGAATTTTATTTTGGAGATCCGTTGCAAGATCTGCGTAGGCAAGATTTTGAAAAAAAGGCATTAAAACAAAACTGCAGATACTGATTACAGTATATAAAATTGTTTTTTGAATTTTTTTAAAGTTTTGATGCATTAGTGAGACGAACTGTAGTTTCCGTCTTACCAATTATAGCAGATATTTGAAATGGGTCAGGTGACTTTTCCCGTCCCGAAAGTGCAATACGCATAGCCCAAAGTACGATCCCCCGGCCATTTTCTGTTGCGTAGTCCCAGAGAGTCGTTTTGACTGTCTCGGCATCAAACTTTTCTTCAGGAATTGTTTCTAGTTTTGTAACAATGTTTTTAAGATGATTTGAAACAGTTTCATCTGTGACTTCAGTTCCCTTTCGCATTCTTTCATCGCAAATAAGCATCTGCTTGTCGAAAGATGGAGATTTGAAAGCAAAATCAAATTCGCCTGCTTCTAACATGGTGTCTATATCAAGCCATTTTACTATTCTCTCTTTAATAGAAGGAATAAGTTTTTCAATAATTGACTCATTGGTGAATCTTTTTGAAAGTCGATCTTTGATTTCTTTTGCAAAAACTTCATCCCCCAATAGCTTCATGTGCTCTTTGTTGAGCCAATCAAGTTTACTTGCGTTAAAAATAGCGGGACTTTTCTGAACTTTTTCAAGAGAGAATTTTTCTATGAGCTCTTTTCTTGTAAAGATCTCTTGATCACCTCCTGGATTCCAGCCTAAAAGCGAGATCATGTTTAAGATAGCGTCAGGGAGATATGTTTGGTCGAGGTATTCACGGACTGGTATAGCACCATTTCGTTTTCCTAGCTTCTTTTTGTTCTCACTACTTAAAATGGTAGGTAGGTGTCCAAATAATGGCACAGGGGCCCCTAGTGCTTCGAAGATTACCATTTGTCTAGGTGTCGAGGTTACATGATCTTCACCTCGAAGAACATGGGTGATACCCATAAGCCAATCATCTACCACAACGGTAAAATGATATAGAGGATCATTAATTGACCTTGCAATAATGAAATCAAAATTACCTTTTTCATCTTTAAATGAATCTGAGGCGATAGTTATCTCACCTTTTATTAAATCATTCCATACAATATCCTTTTTTGGATTTTTGATTCTTATGAGTTTTCCTGTACCCGCCTGATTTTCTTCGGCTTCGTATGCTGTACCATTATCAATTAGTCTTTGAAGCTCATTTTTGTAAATATCCTTTCTTTGTGATTGATAATATGGACCTTCATCAAAATCCATACCCATCTTTTTTAGTAGTTCAAGTTGAAGAATGTCTGATCCTGGTTTGTTACGTGCGATATCTGTGTCTTCAAATCGCATCACGATTTCACCACCGTTTTTCTTGGCAAATAGGTAGTTAAAAACAAAGGTTCGAATGTTACCAAAATGCCACTCCCCTGTTGGAGATGGAGGGAATCTTACTTTAATATTTTTATCTGTCATGTTGGATAATATAGCAAAAAAAGGTCGTTTTTACTACTATAAAGAGTCGCACCCAAAGGGCGCGACATGTTTAATAGAACTTACGCATTCGCCAAATTTCTAAGTATTTTTGAAGCGGGATTTGCAGACGTATTAAATATACGTTGAAAAATCATGCTGAAAAAAGACGACGAAATTTGGCGAACCCTTTAGGGTGAATGAAAATACTCTTGGCATTCATCCTTATTTTCATGAGTGTATAAGTTCTATTACTTCTCATGCTCCATTCCTATGTCCATCACAGCTTGTGCAATCTTGTAAGAAGCATCGGTCTTTGCAAAAGAAAGTGCACCTTCTTTCATCTTTTTCATTCTCTCTGGGTTTTCGAGAATGTCTTTGATCTCTGTGACAAGTATTTCAGACGTGAGGTTGTTCTCATCGATCACGATCGCCCCTCCGCTTCGCGCATAGTTATACGAATTCTTTCTTTGATGATCACCATTACTGTCTGTGATCGGTATAATAATTGACGGTGTACCCCATGCTGCAATTTCAAAAATAGTTGATCCTCCTCGAGTAATGATGATATCTGATATTCCCGCAACCATTCGAAGCGAGAGTTCATTTAAATAATCAAACGGATGGTATCTTTCTTTTGCTATAGATTTTTCCAAGACAACTTGTGCCGTTGATGAAACTTCTTTAAAATTAAGTTTTCCGGTCTGGTGAATGATCTGGTATTTAGTTACGAGTTCTGGAAGCGCATTCAAAAGTGTCTCATTAATTGTTTTTGCACCGAGAGATCCCCCCATTACGGTGATTACAGGAATACCTGGTTCAAGTTTCATATATTCGAATACTCCTTCATGAATAGGTGTGAGGATTTCTTTACGGAGAGGATTCCCCGTCCACGCAATCTTCTTTGGGTCAAAATATTCCCCTGCTTCAGCGTACGAAAGCGCAATCTTTGTAGCGTATTTGCTTGCGAGCTTGTTGGCACGGCCTGGAACGCTGTCATTTTCGTGTATAACTATAGGTATTCGAAGTATGTGTGCAGCGAACACAACAGGAAGACTCATAAATCCTCCTTTGCTCACCACAACATCGGGATAGATGCTGAATACTTTAAAGAATGCTTCAATAAAACCATAGATACTTATAATAATGTCAAAAACATTTCTGATTGAAAAATATCTCCGGATCTTGCCGACATGGATCTTTCGAAATTCGATCTCATTATCAAAAAGAACGCCTGCGTTATATGGCGCCGGTGCAAGATAATATATTTTTACCTGCAAAAGATTTTTCTCTTTTACAATGTCTCGAATACTTTGAGTGATCGCGATCAGTGGATAAAAATGCCCTCCTGATCCTCCTCCTGCTAATACTATTTTCATTTTAGTTAATTCTTAAATATTTAAATTTGTTTCTGCTTTCGAGACAGACTAAGTATAATACCTACCTCAGCTAATGCAATAAACATCGCTGTTCCTCCTTGGCTTATGAATATGAGCGGAGTCCCAGTGAGTGGAATAATCGCAAGCATTGCCGCAATATTCAAAAACGATCCTGCGGTGATGAGTATAATAATACCAACAGCTACCAGCCTGCCAAAATCATCGTTCATTTTTGATGCAATCTTGAGCCCTCGAAGTGCAAGGAATAAAAAGAGACATATGATGAGTATGCATCCAAGCATTCCGAATTCTTCTCCTGCTACAGCAAAAATAGAATCTCCAATCGGCTCTGGAAGAAAGTTGAATTTCTGACTACTCTGTCCAAAACCTTTGCCAAAAAGTCCTCCTGTACCTATCGCAATAAGCGACTGTTGAATTTGATATCCAGATGTAAGTGCGTTTTGGCTTGGATTAATGAAAGTCATTATTCTGCTTAATACATAGGGACGGATCATAATAATGCAGCCAAATCCTATAACTGCAACCAAAAAAAGCATTGCGAGATGTTTCATTCGTGCTCCGGCAACAAAATACATTCCGAATCCAGCGAGTGCGGTCATAAAAAAAGTGTCGTTATCAGGTTCTGTCAAAATAAGCGCTCCTACAATTCCTGTAATAATCACAAACGGCATAAGTCCGTATTTAAATTCTTTGATTCTGGCTTTGTATTTTGACAATACTGCAGCGAGATAAAAAACATAGCCAATCTTCAAAAGTTCTGACGGTTGAAAGTTAAATCCGAAAATACCAATCCATCGCGCAGCACCTCCATGGCTCCAGCCTATGTGAGGAACGAACACGAGCGCTGCTAAAAAAGCAGTAAATCCAAAAATTAAAAGCGAATATTTTTTCCAGTATTTAAATGGGATACATGCGGTCGCAATACATGCAATAGTTCCAAGACCGAGTCCAAAAAAAATCTGATTGAACGCGACAGCTGTAAATTTACTTTCGCTTGTCGCAAGAAGTCCGAGTGATGCAGAGCTAAAAATAAAAAAGCCAGCAACAAGAAGCAAAATGATGCTTACGAGAAATGGTTTGTCTATCTTTTTGTGCATTTATTATAATATTTAATTAACCTAAAAGAGCGAGGCAAAGTCCGATCACTCCAAATACAATCGAAAGGATCCAGTATCTCATTGTTACTTTATATGATGGCCAGCCGAGAGCTTCAAAATGGTGATGTACGGGAGCAACAAGAAAAACCTTTTTACCATTTCGGAATCTCTTTGAAGTGAGCTGAATTATGTCAGACAATGTCGTGATTACAAGCGGTATTGCAACAATCGGGAGCACTAAAAGTCCATGACCTCCGCCGAGCGTGTCTGTCATAAATGCAACGACAGTCAGTGTCATTGTGAGTGCCATAGTCCCCGTCTCGGACATATAAAATCGGGCGGGTGGAATATTAAACCAAAGAAATGCGAGTATGCCTCCTACTACCACCGCACAAAATGCTGCAAGGTCGATCTGATTTTGAGCAAATGCAATACCTGCATATGAAGAAAAAAATACTGTAAACACACCTCCAGCGAGTCCATCAATTCCATCGATCACTCCGCCTGAATACATAAAAAGCATCACGAGCGCAAAGAATGGAATAAATAAAATCCCCAGGTCAAGATTATTTCCAAATGGAAGCGCAACGCTTGAAATATCAAGCTTGTCATAAAACCATGCGCCACAAAGTATTCCAACAAGTGATACTATCGTGAGTCTTTTTCGAAGAGACATTCCTCCTGCTATGTATCCTTTTGTTCCGTATATTTCCATCACATCGTCAATCATTCCTACTATTGCTCCAATAATGAGAGTCGCAAACGGGATCCATGTCTGTGTTCGGCTAATAAAATCAAGCTTTAATGTATCTTGTGTCGGAATCACTTTCGATACGATCCATATTGAGAGAGCTGTGATAATGACACTGATCCAAATCACTGTACCCCCAAGTTTTGGTGTGCCCACCTCTTTTTCTTTGTGAAGTTCGTTGAATATTGGAGTCTCACGTCCGTCTGTTGCAATCTTGCCTGATTTCTTTTTCCAGAGCTTATATTTATACAAAAAATGAGTGATCGTAGGGGTAATGCTAATACCAACAAAAAAAGACAGTGTCGAAGGTCCAAAAACTTTAATTATATTCTCAATCATACTTCTTGGTGCTTAAAAAACATTATGAATTAATTTGCAAACGATTTGGTTACTGCATCACTTATGGTGAGTGCGTCACTGAATCTACCCTCTTCTGTTGAACCTAATATTGCAACAAATATCATATGATTGAGTCCTACATTCATGCCAAATGTGAGATTGCCTCCTGCGATATCAGTAAGTCCAGTTTTTGAGCCGAGAAAACCTGTGATTTGTTCCGCTATGATATTTGTATTTTGAGCCTTGTGGATTATACCATTTTTAGAATATATATTGAAGTTTTCAAATGCAGTTTTGTTTATTATTTCTGTAGCGGAAAAATAGACATTTTGAAACAAGGTAACAACATTTTCTGCAGAACCGACGGCACCAGGTGTATTGGCATCAATATCGAGCCCCGTAACATTGCTGAATTTTGTTTCAAACAAGTTCAATTTTTGTGCCTCGTCATTCATACATGCTACAGTTTTGTCTTCTCCGCCCATGGTATTTGCAAGCGTTACAGCTCCAGCGTTCGATGAAGCAACAAGAGTGTATGTTGCGAGATCATCTATCTTCCAGTGCTCTGTGAGCCCTGTAGAGGTAGCATGGTCATTGTATGCGTATACTTTATCGGGCACAGTGACATAATTATTCGTTGTATTATTCATGAGTGCACAATGTACAGTCATGAGTTTTGTTATTGATGCAAGAGGAAGCGGCGTTCGAGCATTTTTTTCAAAAAGAATTCTGTTTTCTTTTGAATCAAATACATACACTGCCCTTGCTTTAAGGGGTAGATCGGCGAAATAGTTAATCTGAGGCTTTTCTACAGGCGGCGGTGGAATATCATAACCTCTGTAAGCAAGGAGTGCAGTTATCAAAACAAAAACACTGATATAGATCAGTGAAATGGGACGAAATATTGACCTTCTTTTAAAGAAATTTATTTTATCCATTTATATTTTACTCTTCTTGGAATAAGAAAGAGGGACACCTACTCCAATTCCTCTTCTATTTTATTTTCCGAAACAACTTCTTCTTTCTGCTCTTTAAATGACTCAAGCTTTACTTTTGTATCTGCAAATCCTGGAATCTCCGAAATATTTGATACCCCAAGGAATGACAAAGCCTCAAGGGTTGGACTATATAAATAAACTCTGCTGTCAGATTCACTTGCTACTTTTTGGATTAGTCCTCGCATTTCTAGATGACGAATACTGAATTGAGAATTGACACCTCTTATATAATCAATCTCGCTTCGACGAATTGGGGACATATAAATAATGATAGAGAGTGTTTCAAGTGTTGCTTTAGAAAGCTCCTTTGAAAGCTCTTCGCGAGTCAGATCCTCAATTATTTTTGCAGCAAATGGATGCGTACCGAGCATTACCTCATTATCATTTCTGATGAGGACAATACCCCTATTTTGAAGTAGAGATTCAAGTCGAACAACCGATGAAGATATTTCTTCTTCAGTTACCTTGCAGAGGTCTGCCAGTTTTTTGATATTTACAGGCTCCCCTTTCCAGAAAAGTATTGCTTCAATAAGTTGTTCTAATTTTTCTGTCTCCATAATTTTATTTTAACATGTAAATTAATACCTTGGTACCCCGAGTGATTCTGTAGTTTCCATCTTTATATCTTCAAAATGATTGTCCTGAATCACATCCAAAATTCCCTGCTTTACAAGCTCAAGCATTGCAAGAAAACTGACGATAACTTCAATTTTTTGTTCTTTGTTTTCTGCCTTGTGCCCAGCAAAGCTCTTGAAGCTAAGTGAGAGGCCTGATTGAATTTTTTTTGTTAGTTTATCCATCATTTCTTCAAGCGACATTACTTTCTGGACAAGTGCTTTTTTCAGCTCTACTTTCTTTGGAAATCTATTAATGATCGATTCGAGTGAAAGCTTGATCGCGTCAAGCGTAATACTCTTGTGAGGAGAAAACACTGGATTTTTGATCCCGCTTTTATCGCTCCCAAAAATAATATTTTTTCCAAAGTGTTTACTGATATTTTCGCTTCCCTCGCGAATAACCTGAAGGATCTTGAGTCGCATTTCAAGATCTTCAACACTCATCTGTTCTTCATCTGTAAGTGGAATTGATGGAAGAAGAGATCGAGATTTGATCAAAAGAAGTGTCGACGCGACAAGAATGAACTCTGCTCGAGCAGAAATATCTGTTGTAGGCATGCCTTCTACATGCTTAATATACTCATCTGTCACTTGTGCAAGCGAGATATCATTGATCGTAAGCTTTCTTTTTTCAACCAATGTCAAAAGAAGGTCAAGAGGACCTTCGAATACCTCAGTTTTGATCTTGAAATGGTGTGTCATTGTATTATTGGAAGTAAAAATGTCTTTATGACATAAGCAAGTACCGTTAACTGCAAAAGAATCAGTATAATTCTTGGTATTGATCGTGCCGGTGAATACACTCTCTTTTTGACTTCGATAGACATCGCGATCATCGTATCTCTTATTTTCGGATCAATAGTACTCGTGTCCCAATTTCCTACTGAATCAAATTTGTCAGCTCTCCCTAAAGGCAATAGATAAATAATATAAAGCACGAATGCAATACCGAAATATGTATCTTTATTTTGAATGACGTTTCTAAGCCCTAGACTCACGGTAAGTAAAACAAACCCAAGCATAAGTAACGAGATTGCAATTGATGTCTTGAGCAAAATTCTTTGAATGTAAAAGAAAAAAGGCATACTTTTATTTTAACATAACTCCAATAAGGAATCGAAGAGAATAACCGATAAAAACTAATTGCATAATTGACAATCCAATTCTTGGAAGCATTGAGAAAGATGAATATCGTGCGGTTAAACTCTCTTGATGAACCGCATCGTGTGCAGCCGCAGCTTCTGCACCATGCATATCAGTAATTTTTTGCAGAAGTTTTTCTCTTGCTGCCCTGTGTCTATTGCTCCTCGGGATAAAACAAAGAAGAACAAGAACGCCAAATACAATATAAATAGTATTGAGGTTTGCCTTGATTATGGGGGCACCAAAATGTTGAACACCCAAAACTAGTGCGAGTGTGGCAATTGTCATCAAGAACATCATTCTTGTTAAAACCCTAAGAACATAAAGGAAAAACATTATGCCTTTTTGGTTACCGTAATTCCAAGCTCAATTAACTGTTCAGCAGAAACGGTACTCGGTGCATCCATCATAAAGTCCTTACCTTCTCCTGTCTTTGGGAATGCAATCACTTCTCGAATACTTGCTTCGTTGTGAAGAAGCATCATAAGTCGATCCATTCCCCATGCAATACCGCCATGAGGAGGAGTTCCGAGAGTAAAAGCTTTAAGCATGTGTCCAAATTTACTATTGATATCTTCTTCGCTGTAGCCCAAGATCTCAAATACTTTTTTGAGCATTTCAGGGCGATGATTTCGAATACTTCCACCTCCGATCTCATAACCATTGAGTACAATATCGTATTGAGCTGCCATAATATTTTCAATATTAGACTTATTTACAAGATCAGCTTCTGAACCTTTCTTACATCCAGAAAATGGGTTGTGTGAAAATGTCCAACCGCCCTTATCTGTTTTTTCGAACATTGGCCAATCGATCACCCAACAAAATGCCAAAAGGTTTGGATCCTCTTTATTTTCTCGGAGATCTGGTCTATCGACACCATATTTAGACATTGCTTCTGCATATGGGATTTTTGGAAACGGAATTTGTTGAATTTTCTTTTCTGGATAGAGAGTTGTCACGATCTTAATCAAAAGATTTTCAGTAACATTCATAACCTCTTCTTCGGTTGCAAAACTGATCTCAACGTCAAGCTGTGTAAATTCTGGCTGTCTATCGCCTCTTGTATCTTCGTCTCTCATACATTTTGGAAATTGAAAATATTTCTCAATTCCTGATGTCATCAAGAGTTGTTTGTATTGCTGAGGGGACTGTGGGAGCGCATAAAAATAGCCTTTTTCAAGTCTTGATGGCACAAGATAATCACGTGCTCCCTCTGGAGTTGATTTAGTAAGAATCGGAGTTTCGACTTCTGTAAAATTACTATCTCTAAAATAGTTTCTCATTAGTGAAAATACTTCACTTCTCATTCTAAGATTTCTTTGCATTCTTTGACTTCGAAGATCCACATAGCGATATTTCATTCGTACTTCCTCACCAACTTCTCGCGTATCAGTACCAATATCAAATGGGAGTGTTTCTGCTTCGTTCAAAACTGTGATCTCAAGGATCTCAAGTTCAATGTTTCCATTCTGCTTGTCTGCCTGTCTGTTCTTTTCTGGACGCTCATTTACCTTACCCTTAACTTCAACCACCCATTCTGGGCGAGTTTTTTCTGCTGTTTCCTTTGCCACAGAGCCTGGAAGTACTACACCCTGCACCTTGCCTGACATGTCTCGGAAATCAAAGAAAATAAGCTTCCCTTGATCTCTACGAATATCGATCCAACCCTTAATTATAACCTCTTCTCCTTTTTTTAATTCCAAATCCTTTATATAAGTTCTCATATTCTATATAGATAATAATAATTGAAAAACCGCCCCTAAAAATCCACATAAATGAATTTTCAGGGGCGGATTTCCGCGGTGCCACCCTGCTTTGTATCTTTTACTACGTTTTTCCTCGCCGGTCGTCAATCGGGTCACTGGATAAGGTTTATTATGTAATAACTTAGATTTAAATGCAAATGCACCGCACCCTTTGGGTGCGGTGCATTTTTATACTTTAATTTACTCCAATTTTCTCCTTCACCTCAACTAGTTTTTTGTTCGCAATTTCCTTCGCTCTCTCTCCACCTTCTTTGATTACTTGTCGTATATAGTCAGTATCTTCAGCAATGAGCCGTCGCTTATCTCTGAGGGGCTTTATGAATGCTTTTACGTCTTCAATCAATTTTTCTTTCAAGATCTTGTACTTGCCTTTGTGCTCATCATAGATAGCCTTAAGCTCTTCTTCACTTCTGAATAGTTTATGAATCGCATACACATTCGTTGGCACATCTCCGCTTGAATCTGTGACTATTGCCATGCAAAGTTTTTCAATCTCGTCATCTCCTGCAAAAAGTGGGATGTAGTTATTGTAGCTTTTGCTCATTTTGCGACCATCAATACCTGGGACAACAGCCACATTTTCAACAATCATTTCTTTTGGAAGTTTGAAAGTTTCTCCAAAAATATGGTTGAATTTTTCTGCAATATCTCGTGCGTATTCAACGTGTTGCTTTTGATCTTGTCCAACTGGTACAACATCAGGACCATAAAGGAGAATGTCTGCCGCCATAAGGACTGGGTAGTTGAAAGTTCCTACACTTATTTCCTTATCCTTTGCTTCAGCATCTTTAAATGCATGAGCTCGCATAAGAAACGGCATAGTTATCAACGTGTCAAAAATCCAACAGAGTTCAGTGTGAGCCGATACATCAGATTGTTTAAAAATCACCACTTTCTTTGGATCAAGTCCTACCGCAAGATAATCAATAACCATATTCCAAGTAAGATCACGCATTTCGCCAGCATTTTGAACGAAATTTAAGCTATGGTAATCCGCAACCATAATAAATGAATCGTAATCATTTACTAGATCCACCCACTGCTTCATAGCACCGAAATAATTGCCAATATGAGTTCTACCTGTTGATTTTATGCCCGAAAGAAGTCGTTTTTTTGTCATAGAATATATAATAACAAAGATACTCTTTGTTGTCAGCCACCAAATTATCCTGAAGCAGTCCCTCTCCCTTGTGAATGGAGAGGTCAGGAGAGGGTCGCAACCGGCATGGAGTAAAATATTATCTGAAAAGACTTCGTAGGCGGGTAGCCGAGACTTGAGCAAAAATTCAGTAGAATTTTATGCGTGCTTTTCAGATAATATTTTAAGGAATATTTATTCTCCCAGTTCTTTATCGACTTCTGCTATCTTCGCTTCGATCTTTTGATTAAATTCTGTTTTATCTTTGTGAAGCGCATCAAGTTCCATTGTGAATGTTGAACCCAATCCTTTTCCAGGAGATTCAACCCAGATTCGCCCTCTGTGCGCCTCCACCATTTTCTTCGCAACATAGAGGCCAAGTCCTGTACCTTGAATATTGGTTTTTGAAGCATCTGGTGCGCGAGTGAATCGATCAAATAGTTTTGGTATTACTTTTTCATCAATACCAACTCCGCTGTCTTTGATCAAGATTAAAATCTTGTCTCTATTGTCTCTTTTTACCGTAAGATCGATCCAGCCCTTAGGAGTATATTTGATTGAGTTATCAATAAGGTTTGAAATCACCTGTTTGATCTTTCCTTCATCCCCGTGAACAAAGAGATCACTCGTCTGATCAACTTCAGATTTGAATTCAAGACCAGAGATCTTAATGTTCGGTTTCATTTCGTTCACTACCTGTTCTGCGACTTTTCGAAGATCAAAATCACTAAAATCATATTTCATTCTGCCCTGATCCATTCTCGATACGTCGAGATAATCACCCACAAGCACCACCAGAGACTGAGATGATTTGAATATTGTCTCAATACCTGATTTGATCGCAACCGTGAGCTCGCCGAAGTCTCCCTCGAGCATCATGGATGCAAATCCTTTGATACTTGTAAGCGGTCCTCGAAGTTGATGAGACGCGAGTGAAATAAATTCTGTCTTCTGTTCGTCCTGCTCCTTTAATTTTTCGTTAGTTGTTGTAAGCTCCTGGTTTAAGGTTTCTTGTCTTTTATTCAACTGCATCAAATCAGTCGCTTGTTTTCTCCAAATATAAACAAGCACAAGAGAAAGTCCTAAAATAATAAATACAAGAAAGCCAATAAAACCTACGAAAGGATAGAGTGTCTGTCGTGTTACAGATGCGAAGTCATCAGCCTTAATATCAGTTCCAAGAATCGCAACCACATTGCCAGCATTGTCTCGAATTGGTGCATAACCTGTAAGCACAGTACCGTATTCATCTGTATACAGATCTGCGGCTGTGAGCGGACCGTCATATGCTGTTTTAGTTTCAGGTATATCAGCAGCTTCATCATAGGCTTGCCCTGGCCATTGAAGCTTATCAGGTCCATCTGGTTCAACTTTACCATCTCTGTTAACATCAACATTTTTTAAAGAATTAACAGTGTCGTTTGCAAATGGGTCAAGCGAGTCAGCATCAGCAACGAATTCCATTTTTGTCGGATCGTCCTTTACTTTACGGAATATGTACATAAATACAATGTCATTGTTGCTGTATTTTGCTTTATGTAATTTAGTTACCACCCTAGACCATGCTGGTTTTTTCCAGTCATCTTTTGTTTGAAGATCAGCAAGATCATTAGCATCAATATTTGCAGCCTGAGTAATTGAGATTGTTAAAAGTCTCTGTCGAAGATTGTTCGTAAGAAGTTTAACCGTGTAATCATAGAGAAGCCATGATGCGGCTATAGCAATAGCGACTGTAATGAGAGACAGCGCACTTGCGTACCATACCAATCTACCAAATCTTTTTGGATGCTTATTCATTGATGTTTATTATATAACTTTATTTTAAAATAATTAAATGTTTAGCAGTTCATAAACTTGGTCAACAGGAATCTCGTAGAGGAAAGTTGTTAGCTTTGGACCAATTTTCTTTCCAAACAAAAGATTGTAAGTGTGTTCAAAGAATATTTTTTGTTGGGCTTTTTTCTCTGCTTCATCTTCAAAGTGTCCTACAATTGCATAAAGTGCTGTATCAAATTCAAGCTTAGACTCAGGCTTGTTCTGAAGAAGTTCTCTTAGTTTAATTATATTTTTAATACTCGCAGGAGTCATATTGGTGAGATACTGAACATTTGGTTTAACAAGAAGTTCAAATGTTGAAAGTGGGTCGATCTTTATATACCGCTTTGTCTGATCTTTGGCTAAAGAATTAAGGTCAAAGTATTTTGACGTAACCCTACTTTCTTCGATCTCAGCTTTGATGGCTGCAGGACTTGCAAGCCGGAGAAGTTTTTCAATATTTTTTTCCTCAATGTCTACATATTCACCATGATCCTTTCTATATTGTTCAAGATTATTTAGCTTAAGTATCGGTTCTGCTACTTGCTGAAAAATATCTCGCTGTGGAAGAGTTGGCTTTGAGATACCTTCCCCCCGAACCCACAAGTTTGAAGCGCCGTATCCATACCCACCATAAGGCTGAGTCCCGCGCTCGATACCTTCAGCATGTAGATGGGTGTTATGGAGAATAGTGAATTTATCATGAAGAAGCTTACCATTGAATTTTTTACCAACAAGAGACATTCCATAGGCACTAGTTCCATAAATAGTGACGTACATTGCATTTCGAAGATATTCGTGAGTTTCAAAATATGTAGAGAGATCTGCATCGGCTTCATACATCTGCAAAAAAATTATTGGCGCAAACATTTCAACATAATTGGCACCATCTTTGAGTGATCGCTGTATTATTGTTGGTTCTACAATACTGTGTGCTGCACGAAGAATTCCAGGAGTTTTTGGATCTAAAAATTGTCTATTTTCAATAAGAAATTCCTCTATTCGAACAAGATCGAACGGATCACTGATGGGACCGATTTGGCATGTCCGGTCTCGATACTCACCCACCTTATATGATGGGAGTTTTTTGTGAATAAGCGCATTTACTTCATCAAATATTTTTTTGTGAACAAGGATAGCATTTGGTGCAGCACAGTCTTGTCCTTGATTGTATAATTGAACACAAAGAACAGCATCTACTGCTTTTTCTATATCCGCATCTTCTGCAATAATCACAGGGTTATGGCCAGACCCATTGGTTATAAATAAAGTTCGAGAATCAAAAACAGACCGAAGCTGGTCTGCTCGGGTTGGTGTACCAGTAAAGATCACCGCATCTGTGACAGGGACGGTTTCTTGTGTCTTCGGATTGATCTTTAGGGCAGAATGTTTTTTTAGAAAAACGTTGTGGATTTCATCACTTGGAAATACATTAGGGAAAAATTTGCCAATAACAAGAACTTTAAAAAGCTTTGGAAGAAATTCTTTCATTGAAGTCGGGATACGAAAATGCACTTCATTTGCCATGAGTGATGGGATAACGACGAAACATGTGAAGGCATATAAAGGTTGATTTCTTGGCATGAAAGCAATTGATCGGCCAATACGTAATTTGAAATAAGCTTCGTTCTCTTTGAGGTGAGTGAGGAGATCGAGAGTTCGTCCGATCTCATCATGCGCAACTTCAAAACTCTCGTACTCAAGAAGGATATCAATAATTGCTTCGGTGTTTTTCTTAATATGATCTGCAAATGCAAATGATGCTTTCTCTACTTCTGTAAAATCAAGGACTGTGTAAGCTTCTGTGTCTATTTGTTTGGTCATAAATTTGTTTTAGTTTAGATAATTATACTAAGCGAAATAAAAAAAGCCAGGTTTCCCCGGCTTTTGAATTAACTACGATTGTGGTCAGAAATTATTTCTCTACATGCATCAGGATAATTCCACTAACACACAGGAGAAGTCCAAGACCTTTATACAGTGTGAGCGTACTCCATTCTCCAAAGAAGAAAAGCCCGATGACAATCGTACTGACAGTAAGAAGTGTATCAATGACACCAGAAGTGCCAGCAAGCCCTAGTTTAGGAGTAACCAGACCAAAAGTGATGAAGACCAGTGGGGACACGAGAAGCAAAAGAAAGAACCATGGAGACGTCCATTTATCTTCTTTGTTTGCCCATATGCTGGCCACCGAATTACCTGCAACCGCCACTGCGACAGCAATCGCTATTAAGAACCAAACGTTTAAATTTTTCATGCGAACAATATTATATAACACTTTTTTATAAAAATCAATCTAACTATTTTGCGCATAACAAATCATCAGTTAATTATAACACTTGGATTAAAAAATAACTCAAATTAAAATTAGTTTAATTTGAGTTATTTTTATACTCTAACCAAATACTACAATCCCTCCTCTCTTAATTCTTCGATAGTCTTACGCGCAGCCTTTGAAAGTTTCTTCGGAGTTGTGATCTTTACAGTGAGATAAACATCTCCTCGTGATCCATTCTTTGAATATGGCACCCCCTTACCTTTAATTCGAAGCACTTCACCTGATTGGATACCATCTGGAATTTTAACAATTAGATTTCCTTCAAGAGTCTCGAGATTATATTCTCCTCCCAAGATCGCATCGGTGAGCTTCACATCAATATCTGCATAAAGATTAGTACCTTCTTTTCTGAAAAGAGAATGTTTCTTTACTCGAACCTTAACATATAGGTCTCCTGTGATACCACCACTCACCGCCTCGCCTTTGCCTGGAAATCTGATCATTTCACCATTCTCAATTCCAACAGGAACTTCAATATTGATTTCTTCCTGCTCATGTCGCACTCCAGCACCTTTGCATTCTTTGCACTTTGTTTTTGGAATCCATCCTTCACCTTTACATTCACTACAAACTGTATCAGTCATAAACTGTCCAAAGAAAGTATTTCGAGCTTCCTTGATGTGGCCCTTGCCTCCACATTTTGCACATGTGATTGTCTCTGTGTCTTTTTCTGCACCTGTTCCTTTACAGCTTGCACAAGTGCTATCTTTTGAGACCAATACTTTTCGAGTAGTTCCGAAGATGGAATCTTTAAAATCAAGCTCGATATCTACTTGAATATCCCGCCCTCTTTTTTGCTGCTGTCGTCTGCCTCCTCCACCTCCAAAAATATCACCGAATATATCTCCAAAATCAAATCCTTCAGCACCTCCAAATCCACTGAAGTCAAAATCACCAGGATTAAATCCACCTCCTCCACCTTGATTAGGTCCTGCACTCCCGTATGTATCGTATTGCTGCCGTTTCTTTTCATCAGACAAAATACTGTAGGCCTCACTCGCCTCTTTGAATTTTGCCTCATTACCAGCACCTTTGTCTGGATGATATTTGTGTGCAATTTTGCGGAAAGCTTTTTTGATTTCGTCTTGAGAAGCAGATTTGTCCACTTCCAAAATTTCGTAGTAATTTTTTGCCATTAGATTTTGATTTTAAATTAACTGACTACATACAGCAGCAAGCAGCTGCTGTATGTAGGAGTAAATAAGATTTATGCTTTTGGTTCTTCTTTCACTTCTGCATCTGTTGCAGGAGGTGTGTCAGTCTTTGGCGCCTCACCTGCAGCTCCAGCCTGATTTGCTTTTGCCATTTCTTCTCCGATCTTTGAGAGTTCTGTACCGAGAGCTTCAGTCGCTGCTTTGAGCACATCGTGGTCTGTTCCATCTTTCGCTGTCTTTGTTGCTGTTATTTTAGCTTCAAGACTTGTCTTAAGTTCTGCTGAAATCTTGTCTCCATTGTCTTTCAAAGACTTCTCTGCTGTGTAAATAGTTTGTTCTGCAACATTCTTCACTTCTACCATTTCTTTATTTTTCTTGTCTTCTTCAGCGTGAAGTTCTGCATCCTTCTGCATCTTCTCTATCTCTTCTTTTGAAAGTCCTGATGATGCTTCGATTCGGATAGACTGTTCTTTTCCAGAAGTCTTGTCCTTCGCCTTCACATTCAAGATTCCGTTTGCATCAACATCGAATGTTACTTCTACCTGAGGAATACCACGTGGAGCTGGTGGAATACCATCGAGGATAAATTGTCCGAGAGATTTGTTATCTCGTGCCATTGCTCGTTCACCTTGCACAATATGGATCTCAACAGATGTCTGATTATCAGCCGCAGTTGAGAATGTTTGTGATCGTGAAGTTGGAATAGTGGTATTTTTTTCGATAAGCTTTGTTGCAACATTTCCCATTGTCTCGATACCGAGTGCAAGTGGGATAACATCAAGAAGCAAAACATCTTTAACATCTCCAGCCAAGATTCCTCCTTGGATCGCAGCACCGAGTGCTACCACTTCGTCAGGGTTTACTGTAATGTTTGGTTCTTTGTTGAAGAATTCCTTTACCGCTTTCTGAAGCGCTGGCATTCGAGTCTGTCCTCCAACCAAGATCACTTCGTTAATATCAGGGATCTTAAATGGTGAAGCATCCATCGCTCGCTTTGTGATCATCATCGCTCGATCAATGAATTCCTGTGTGAGCTCTTCAAGCTTTGCACGAGTGATCGTGAGGATAAGGTGTCGTGGTCCTGAAGCATCTGATGTAATGAATGGAATGTTGATCTCAGTCTGCACAGATGTTGAAAGTTCGATCTTTGCTTTTTCTGCAGCTTCATCAAGTCGCTGGAGTGCGAGCGCATCGTTTCGCACATCAATACCGCTTTCTTTTTTGAATTCATCTGCGATGTATCCGATGATTTTCTGATCGATATCTTTTCCTCCAAGGTGAGCATCTCCATCAGTTGATTTTACTTCCACAACATCATCACCAACTTCAAGAACTGAAATATCGAATGTTCCTCCTCCGAAGTCGAATACAACTATTTTTTCATCTTTCTTTTTATTGAATCCGTATGCGAGAGCCGCCGCTGTAGGCTCGTTGATAATTCTTTTTACATCAAGACCTGCGATCTTTCCAGCATCTTTTGTGGCTTGTCTCTGTGCATCGTTAAAGTATGCAGGAACAGTGATCACTGCTTCCGTTATCTTTTCACCCAGTCGCGCTTCTGCATCCGCTTTAAGCTTCTGTAGGAACTGTGCTGAGATCTCTTCAGGTCTGTAGTTCTTTGCACCCATTTTGACCTCTACTCCTCCAGTAGCACCTTTTATAACATCGAAAGGTACTGAGGCTTTGTCTTTCTGTACAGATTCTTCGTCAAAGTTGTGACCGATGAATCGCTTGATCTGATAGATCGTGTTTTTAGGATTCGTTACTCCTTGTCGTTTTGCAAGTAATCCTGCTAGTCTTTCACCTGTCTTTGATTCTGCAACAATAGATGGAGTCGTTCGTGCACCTTCTGCGTTTTCTAGCACCTTTGGACTTCCTGCTTCCATAATCGCGACAGCAGAGTTTGTAGTTCCGAGGTCAATTCCAATTATTTTTCCCATAAGTTTTTTGAATTAATAAGTAATTAGTAATGAATAATAAATAATTTAATAAACACAAAAAATAACAGCATTCTAAATTTCCTTGGAAACTTGAATACTTGTTACTTGATTACTTTAGAGAGGTTGGTGCTCGAGGTTTAGATCCGCTTACAAAAATAAGAGACGAATATGGAGATACTATTTTATCTACGAAACTTTTTTGAGGTGCAAAGTTGCAAACATTTTTAACTTTGAGAGTTGGGAGAGAGACTTTGATTTCATTTTCATCTACACTACCGAGCTTTATAGCTTTGATAGGGGTTGCGACTATCTTGCCATTTTCATTAGAGACCGCAAACCATACACGAAAGAGCACGCCGTCTTTGACGATAACTTTTTCAACTATTTGTTTTCGGGCGGTTGTTAACATGATGGAATTATAACAAAATTTTTATTTGTAAACTATTGACAATTGAATAAAATAATATATAATCTTAAACCGAATTCGCTCTTAAGAATTTCAACCCATAAAACTATGGACAATAAAAAGTTTAACACTGGAATTGTTCTCATTCTTTGCACCAATTTTGATGGCCTAGGTTGGATACTTCACTTTTGCAAAGGAAACAAAATCGAAAGAAGCGAGGAATCAAAATGGCTGAGAATAGCCGCCAATAGAGATCCTATATTAATCCTCGAGTCTTTGCGGATCATGCGGGAAAATGGAGAACTCGAAGATAATGAAGGTAGGATCCTGCCTGGAAGAATTTTGGCAATTGCAGTCAAACATCAAGGGCAACTAAGTGATGATGATCCAATGATGTCTATACTTGCGCTTGAAGCAAACTCAATGACGACTCCTTTCTTTGACGGTCCAGCTGCCGAAGAGTGGGCTGAAAAATTCTACCATCGATATATGGAATCCTCAGAGCAGTGATGCTGTGAGGATTTTTTTATTCAAAAACTTTGACTCCAGCAGGTCTGATCTCTTTTCCATTGATAAAGTATCCTTTCTGGATTACTTCTGCTACAGTTCCCTCTTTTGATTTATCTTCTGTTACCACTGTCCCCATCGGATTATGCTTTTGTGAATCTACTTTTTGCCCTAATGGATTTTCTTGAGTCACTCCAAACTTTCCAAGTGTTGCAATGATCTGTCCGTAAATATATTCAATTCCAGCTCGCCAGTTCTTGTCTACCTTTTCCCATGCTTCTTTGTTAGCCATTGCCATATCAAAAGCATCAAGTGCCGGAAGAAGCTCTTCAACAAAGCCCATATTCGCATATTTCATAAGTTCTCCACGATTTTTCTCATCCTCTTTTTTTGCATTTACATAGTCGGCCTTTGTCCGCTGCCAACCAGTGAGATATTCAAGCTTTTCCGCTTCAAGAGTTTTAATCTTTTCTTTGAGCTTTTTGACCGTATCGCCTAAATTATCATCTGCATATTCAACATCATCGTGAGCGTCAGCTACTTTAGCTTCTGGAGTTTCTTCGATTATTACATCGTCTTTTTGTGTGTCATCATTCATAATTTATATTTTATTTATTTTTAGAAGGGTGTCAATTATAGCACAAACTGACTCAAAGATAATAAATCAAAAATCAAGAATTTAATATACAAACAGCACCCAAAGGGTGCTGTTTGTATATTTTTGAGTTTTGATTTCTAGTCCTTAACTTAACTTTATCGCTTACTCCAATGTGGACGCTCCGCTATCTCGGAAACCCACGGTTTTCCGACGCTTCGCTGCCTTCCTCCACGGGGAAACCGGAGTTTCCCCGACCCCCTTCTCCCACCTCAGTAGTCAAAAAGAAAATCGCTCCCGAATGGGAGCGATTGTTTTATCTTTTTGACCACTGAGGTGCCTTTCGAGCTTTCTTCAAACCGAACTTTCTTCGTTCCTTAACTCTAGGATCTCTCTTCAAGAATCCTGCCTTCTTCATTGTTCCTCGAAGTTCGATCTTGTAGTCGATCAGTGCTCGCGCAACTCCGAGTCGGATAGCGTCAGCCTGAGATGCAATACCTCCACCTTTTACCATCACAGTAATAACAAATTTTGAATCCACACCTTCCTGTTCGAGAGGTTCGGTTGCAACCTGCTGAAGTTCCTTAACCTGAATAAAATCAGTTACAGCTTTGTCATTGATCGTAAATGATGCCTTAGTAGAAGGAGTGATTCGAACTCGTGCGATCGAAGTCTTTCTTCGTCCTACAGCTTCTATGTATCTTGCGTCTTTTGTAGTCATAGTATTATAAATTATTCTGTAATTGTAAGATTAAGAAGAAACTTTGTTCGAAGCTTGTTCTTTGGAAGCATTCCAGATACAGCTCTCTTCAAAAGTTCACCGTAGCCCTTTTTTGCAATAACCTTATCAAAAGTTTCCTTTGTGAGACCTCCTGGGTATCCAGAGTAACGAGCATGAGTATCAGTTTTCACTTTCTTTTCAGTGATACTCATCTTTGAAGCATTAATGATCGTAACTTTCTCGCCTACAATAGCGTTTTTTATGAAGTCAGTTTTATCCTTACCAATAAGAAGCTTCGCCGCTTGTGTTGCGATTCTTCCTAGTTTTCCATTTGTTGCGTCTATTGTATGCATATATTTATTTAAATTACTTTACGAGTTCTATTGTTGCCATTGGACTTGCGTCTTTTGCTCGCTTTGGCATCTTCATAATTCTTGTGTATCCACCGTTCTGATCCTTAAATCGTGGACCAATCTCCTTTCGAAGCTTGTGACTTCCCATGTTGTCTCCGATCTTTGCGATAATGAATCGTGTTCCTGCAACAGTTTCTGCTCTTGCGTGAGTGATGAGTTTTTCTACATATGGTCGAAGTGCTTTCGCCTTCGCTTCTGTAGTAATGATTCTCTCTCTGTCAAAAAAAGATACAGCCAAAGACTTCATGAGTCCTATTCGTGCGCTTCTTGATCTATTGAATTTTTTTACTTTGCTGCTGTGTCTCATATAAATTTAGTTACTTTAGTTCAATGTCGTATTCCTTTAATACCTTCTTTACTTCTCCAATGCCTTTTGCACCCATTCCTTCGATTTCAGAAAGATCCTTTTCTTTCTTTCGAGCGAGTCCTCCAAGAGTTCGAATGTTTGCGTTGATAAGAGCGTTAGTTGTTCGTTGTGAAAGGTCGAGTGATTCTACTCGAGTCTTTAGAATATCGTCAATCGCATCTTTGTCAACTGAAGTATCAGCCGCTTTGTTTGCCTTTTCTTCGATTCTTTCGATAACCTCTTCTTCTTTGAAGCCTACAATAGACTTAAGCTGAGAGATCATGATCTGGATAGATTTTTCGAGTGCGTCATGAGGAGTAATACTTCCATCAGTTTCGATGTTCAAAGTGAGTCGGTTGAAATCTGTTCGGTTTCCAACTCGCATGTTTTCTACCTCGTAACTTACTCGTCGTGCTGGTGAAAAAATAGCATCCATTGCAATAGTACCGATATCAACTCGTTCCTTCTGGATCATTTCTTTTGACATGTATCCAAGTCCTTTTTCAACAACGATCTCGATCTCGAGAGTTGTGTTCTTGTCTGTCACTTCGTTTATGTACTGTTCAGCATTCATGATTTCAACCTGAGCTGGGAGTTTGATGTCGCTACCTGTTACAACTGCAGGACCCTTTACAGAAAGCTTCAAAGTTTGAGCTTCTGAAGTCAAAAGGTGGAATCGAAGCTTCTTAAGATTAAGGATTGTCATAATGACATCATCCTTTACTCCTTCAAGCGCAGAAAATTCGTGGCCAACACCTTTGATTTTGATCGATGTGATCGCTGATCCTTCGAGAGATGAAAGAATTACTCGTCGAAGCGAGTTTCCGAGAGTATGACCGTATCCAGGGTAAAGACCATCGATTTCATAAGTTCCCTTATTACCATCTTCTTTGATAATCTTTGGTTTTGAAGGCAATACTATTGTTGTGTCAGCCATAAAATTTTAAAAAATAAACGAATAAAAAATTTCGCTAATATAAAAATTGAAACTATCTTCGATAATATTCAATGATCTGCGCCAAATCGAACATATGCTCAGTCTGAGTATATTTTGGGACTCCAACCTTTGTTACACCTTTAGTGTTTTTATCGTATGAAAGCCATACTGGAAGAGTTAAGTCCTTCTGTCGGTCATTGAATGTTGCCATAACACCTCGTTCGTCACTTCCTTTCTTTACAGCAATAACATCTTTGTCTTCAACGACGAATGAAGGGATATTAACCTTTCGTCCGTTAACTGTGATGTGGCCGTGAGATACGAGCTGTCGAGCTTCTCTTCGTGTTCGTGCGAATCCCGCCTTTGCAACAACGTTATCAAGTCGAGTTTCAAGAGATACGAAAAGTGCGTTCTGAGGATCAGTAGACTTCTTTGCAAGGATCTTGTTTACATAGTTCTTGAACTGCTTTTCAGAAATACCATAAGACAAACGAGCCTTCTGCTTTTCATTGAGCTGAACTCCATAAGCTGACTTTTGCTTTGAGAACTTAGTAGTCTTTCTTTCCTTTGAAAGATTGAACTTCTGAGTCTGTGTCTTTTCAAACACAGGTGCTCCGAGTCGTCTTGCTAGTTTGTATTTTGGTCCGATAATCATATAAAAGTTTTATGTATAAGTGTTAAGTAAATGAGAAATTAAACTCGTCTTGGCTTTGGTGGCTTTGGTCCATTGTGTGGAATTGGAGTCACGTCCTTGATACTGCTAATTTCAAAGTTTCCTTTAGAAATAAAACCACGGATCGCTGATTCGCGACCCGCTCCTACTCCGTTAACAACAACAGAAATTTGTCTCATGCCCATCGCAAGCGCTTTCATTCCGAGAGTTTCACCTACCTTTGCAGCTGCGAATGGAGTACCTTTCTTTGCACCTTTGAATCCTGAGTTACCGCAAGATCCCCAAGCAAGCATATTACCCTTAGCATCCGTAAGAGCAACCTTTGTGTTGTTATAAGTTGATTGAATATTCAAAATACCGATATCTGCTCGCTTTTTAGAAATAGAAGAACCAGATGACTTTGAATCACCATTCTTTCCTTCAGTTGTAACAATTCTCTTTTTACCCATTGTAGTTAATTATTATTTATGATTATTTCTTTTCAGCTTTCTTTCTACCACTTCCCATAGTCTTCTTTGCACCCTTTAGAGTTCGAGCGTTCGTCTTTGTTCGCTGACCTCGCGCTGGAAGTCTCTTTGTGTGTCGTGTACCTCGGTAGCACTTGATGTCTTTGAGTCGTTTGACGTTAGCAGATACATCTCTCTTAAGCTCTCCTTCGAGTCTGTAAGATTCGATATACTTTCTGATCTCGTTTTCTTCTGCAGTATTAAGTTCTGAAGCCTTCTTCCCAAAATCAATACCAGCTTGTTTTAGGATACTGTGTGCAAGAGGTCGTCCAATACCATAAATGGCAGTGAGAGAGATCTCGAGTCTTTTATTGTCTGGAATTGTGATACCTAGTAGTCTCATATAATTAGCCTTGTCTTTGGTTATGCTTCTTTACAGACTTGCAAACAATTCGTACAGCACCGTTCCTTCGAACAGTCATACATTTTGCACAAATTTTCTTTACTGAAGCTTTTACTCGCATAAATAAATATAAAAAATAGTATAATACATCCGGGCTCCAGAGTCAAATGGTGCCTGTGTATGATACTTGATGTTAATTTCGTCTGATAATTCTGGCCTTTCCTCCGTATGGATCTATCTCCATTTCCACTCTGTCCCCTATGAGGACTCGGATTCTATTGAGACGCATCTTTCCCGAAAGATAAGCGAGAATGACCTCGTTTTCTTTTGAAGAATCTTCATTTTGTAACCCAACCCGGAACATCGTATTAGGCAACGCCTCCACAACATATCCGACTTTTGTTTCAATATTTTTTTTATTCTCCATCAGGTAAAAGATATTATATATTATATATAATTATTTTACAAGCTTTTTTGGAGATTATTTCACCACAACTGTTATCTTGTTAACATCATTTGGCACACTAGACTTCCAAAATGGCTTGATCGTTGCAGACACCTTATTTATTGCGGGATATTTAGCTGCGATTGCAGAAATCTGGTCTTTGCTAGCTCCTGCAATAGACGCCTTAAATTTATCAATATCGAGCTTATAGCCAAGAGACACCTTGCCAGCAAAACTTATACCCGAAACATCGTTCGTAGTGCTTGCAAAAGCACCTGTCGCATTCCCTAGTGTAAACATGAATTCATCAGTAGGTAAAACGTTAACATTTTGAGGAGAAAGCAATGCGCCTGCCAAAGTATTTCCATCAATAAGGTACATCTTTTTGGTTGCTGTCACCTGGACGAGTGCTTTTGAATTTTGAAGAGTTGGACTTCCTATTTTGTAATCTGTAGTTGAAAGCCCGTCGAAGCTTACCTGATTTGCTGGCAATTCCTTTGAAGCCTTGTCTTTGAGTTTGAGATCGAGTTGTGATTTAAGTTCGGCAACTTTTTTTGAAAGATCATCATCGCTCACCGTTGCAACCTTACCTGTGTTTCCTCCAACCATCACAGTCTTTGATCTTGCATATATTTTGTCAGACTTTGCAGTTCCTTTAAATCCTGGAATAGTAAAATCATCGAGAGCAATATTGTAGTCTGTACCTGCGACATCAGCTGTTACAGTCGCCTCAATACTGCCAGGAGCACTCTTTCCTGCTACTTTTTTGATACCTGGAACACTTACCGCCTTATCAAGTTTGAATATGAGACCTTTTGATGAAGCGAATCGTGTACCCGCAACCAATTTCTGAGTATTAGTATCAAAGTTGTTATAAATAATAATTGTTCCTGTAGATTTGGTTGTAACATCCTTTTCCCCTGTTGCGTTTAATGTATCGGAAAGAGAATCGGAAAGTGTTACCGTAGAATAACCCACCTGACCTGCAGATGGTGACAAAGAAAGATCGAGCTTATTTGGCAGATCAACCGACCAAGACTTTGCTTCGATATTGATAGTAGCAGAATTCAAGAAATGTGTAAGAACGAGAAATACTGCAATGACAGAAACCAGGGTAATACCCCAAAGCACTATATTTGATAATTCAAACTTGCTTCGGCCTTTGAAAACAAAATTTTCATCCACAGACGGAACCTCTTTAACGATCTTTCGTCTTTTTGGTTTTACATCACTTGCAACATGTTGAGTTGAAGAATCTTCGTCCCTCTCTTTGGATTTTGTTTCACCTAGAGAAATATTTCTAATAGATCTTTTTTCTGATGGAATAATATCTTGGAATGGACTTTTCATATGTGTTTAATTTTAGCTTTTAAATTACTTTTTTACAATAAATTGTGTTGATATCGCAACACTCAAAGGCACGGATTTGTGATGAAACATTCCATTAAGTTTCTTTTCTGAGATCAAATCATTGCCACGAAGATTCGATACTTTGAAATCATCGACAGTAAAAGTGTTTTTGATATATTCGTCACTGTTTATCCATTCAAACACAAAATGTGTCGCGAGATTTCTTCCTACGACAAAGATATCTCCAGGAAGAACGAGTGTGTCGCTCATTTTCCAAACAATATCTCTGAATTGCCCCAAGAAGTTATCTTTTACAATTTTGATCTGACCACCAATAGCTTCAAGTTCAGGCACATCGAGAGTCCCTTCAACAAATCTCTTTGTCTTCAAAAGAGATTCTTGAACGCTTGATGATTTTGCACCAAAAAGAGTTCGAGCAAGTACCGCCGCACCAAATGGAACTGATGCTTCACTCTCTATGATGCTGTTTTTGATGAGAACGAGGGATGTAGTCTCTATTTCTGGAATTACAATGAGACAATCGCTCTTGTTTGTAGTGTTTAAAATCGAATCAAATATTGCAATATTATATGAGTAGAAAGTCATTACATGGTGTGGAAAGACAGATTTGATGTTCACTTCTACAACATTAACAAAAACCTTTGGCGCTGAGCTGACATAGACTTTAAGTTCGAGAGATTTTGTTATTTTTGAAATAGCACTCTTCATTGCATATCCATTCAGTCTCTGTCCCATAATGTTTACATTAGTAATCGAGAGATCAGGGTGAACACTCTCAAAAGAGCTCTTGATCGATTCATCGATGAGCTTTTGTGTAACTTTGAATGCTTTTTCTTTTTCTACTTTAACAACATTGCCCCATCCTATATGCCATGGAGAGCCGACAAGAATTACTATTTCTGTATCAGGTTTTATGAGATCAAATAATTTATGTTTTTTAAAGCCATCAAATATTTTTTGGAGGGTCTCCTTTACTTCTCGAATCATCTTGTCAGTATCCTTCATATTATTGATCTCAAGCGAGTATCGAGATATGTGAGAAATATGCTCTTGATCATCAATAGTCTTCTCTAGGACCGTGAGCGTCACACTTGCGGAATCAATACAAAAAATCGCATAGGTTTTGTTTTCTTTTTTTGATTTGAGAAAAGGAAATAACATTCCTAAATTATATCATATTAAAAATATAATTTATCAACATTTTTAGGTAACAAAAATGAGCTGCACCCGAAGGGTGCGGCTCATTTTAGATTATTATTCCAACACTGCTTTAATTCGTCTTACTCCTTGCGACACCGCCTCTTCTTTTTGGATTTTGAATGTTCCTTTGAGTTCAGAAGTATTTTTCACATGTGGTCCTCCGCAGAACTCCTTTGAGAATGCATCGGCTACAGTATTACCTACGAAGTATACAGTCACAGTATCAGGATACTTTTCGCCAAAGAAATGAATCGCTCCAGTTTTGACAGCCTCCTCTTTTGGAAGTGAGACCACTTGAACAGGCAACGCCTCAGCAATTTTTTGATTTACAATATCTTCAACCCGCTTCTTCTGTTCATCTGTCATCTTTCCATTGTATGAAAAGTCGAATCGGAGTCTCTCTGGAGTAATATTTGATCCCTTCTGCCCTATTTCAGGACCCAAAACATCACGAAGCGCCTGTTGAAGAAGATGTGTTGCGGTATGGTATTGAAGTGATTTGTCACTTGTATCCCCTAGGCCTCCTTTAAATTTCTGTTCTGATCCAACACGAGAAAGATCTTGATGCTTTTTGAGCTCAGTATTAAATGCCTCCATATCGATCGAAATATTTTTCTCTTTTGCGAGCTCTGCAGTAATCTCAATTGGAAAACCATAAGAAGAAAAAAGAATGAATGCTTCTTCTCCTGTTATTTTACCTTGATCAAAATATTTATTGAGTTCTTTGAGTCCAAGAGACAGGGTCTTTCTAAACTTCTCCTCCTCTTTTTTGATCTCATCAGCTATAAAATCTTTCTTTGCAAACGTTTCTGGATACGCATCTTTGTAAAATTCTAGAAGTGGAGTTACAAGTGCAAATATTCCTTCATTTTGAATCCCGAGCTTATCCCAGAATCGTATTGCACGCCGAAGAAGTCGTCGCACGAAATACCCCTGCTCTGTATTAGACGGAGTCACCCCATCTCCAATAAGAAATGTAGATGCTCGAATATGATCAGCAATCACTCGGAATGTAGATGTAAATTCTTTGTCATTATATGATTTGCCAGAAAGAGATTCGAGGGTTTTTACAATTCCTTGAAGAGTGTCAATCTGAAACACGTCGCTTGTATTCATGGTAGCAGCTACAATTCGCTCCAAACCTCCACCGAAGTCGATGTTTTTTTGAGGAAGTTTTGAGAATGTACCGTCAGTATTCTTCTTGTATTCCATAAACACATTGTTTCCAATCTCCATGAATCGTCCGCAATCGCAGTTTGGATGACAATATTCACCATATTTTGTATCGTGTTCGACATCCGTGAATTCATAAAACATTTCTGAATCTGGTCCTCCTGGCTCATTTGCTGGCATATTGTCAGGCACTCCAGCTCGTGACCACCAGTTCTTCTTTACATCATAGTAGAATATTCTGCCACCCTGCATGCCGACTTTATATCCATTTTCTTCACTTCCGATTTCTACTTCCTTTGCATCGATTCCTTTTGATTTAAAAAGTTCTTTCCAAAGTGTCCCAGCTTCAATGTCTTTTGGAATTCCATTTTTTTCATCACCTATAAATGTTGAGACATAAACCTTATTTGGATCAAGCCTCAGTTCATCAATGAGAAATTCAAACATCCAAGGAATTTGTTTTTCTTTGAAATAATCACCAAGTGACCAATTGCCAAGCATTTCAAAAAAAGTAGTATGACGATTGTCACCTATATCATCAATATCTCCTGCCCGGAACGATTTTTGAGAGTCAGTAATCCGATTACCTTCTGGGTGTTTTTCACCCAACAGATATGGCACCATAGGCTGCATCCCAGAACCCGTGAAGAGCGTTGTTGGATCATTTTCAGGCACGAGTCGGCTACTTGGCACTATTTTGTGCCCATTTTTAGCAAAGAATTCAAGATATTTCTTTCGAACTTCGTTGGTGGTCATTTAAATCAGATTTATTTTGGATCTTTTGAAAATAGATGAGCTCTTTTTGGATGACTTAAATCAATATCAAAAACTCTACTAGTATTAAGATCTTTAACATTAACAAATTCAGGAGCAATATCACCACCGTCAGTTACCTTAACCTTTTGCAAGACATGTTGTCTATTTTCATACTCAATCACATCGCCTTCCCTAGTTTCAAGAAGTTTTGGCTCATCAGTCGGCATATAATCAGGAATCCTATCGAGTTTAGATGGTAATGGTGATGAATCTAATTCTTCAAATCCTTGTTCTTTCATATACCAATTATGATAGCATTAATAACTAAATTTGAAAATTCTTAAAAAAATAGGAGGGCACTTACTTTTTAATAGCCCCTTCTTTTATAAGTAGCGCTCTTTTATCCGTTCCTTGCAGTCCATTATATTCTCCGATCTTTCCATCACTTCGAATCACTCGGTGGCATGGAATATTCTTGTCTTGATTCCCTGCCATAATAGTACCCACCGCTCGAGATGCATTAGGATTCCCAGCTTTTGTAGCCACCCCTTTGTAGGTCATAAGACTTCCTTTTGGAATCTTCGCAACAATTTCTAATACCTTTTGTTTAAAATCTTTTTTCATAAGTAGATATTAGCATAAAAAAATCCCTCACGCCGGGACGAGGGATAGTGCAGGTATTTCCAAAATAAGATCATCTAATGTGCATGAACTAATTTCAGGCGTTTGGACAACATGATCGATGTTGTTGACCTGAAGCGGGTAACGAACTCCACGGCAATGAATCGCCAATTGAACAGGATAATTTGGTGCATCGCACCTCACTTCAAATGAAGTATCCAGTATCCCATCTTTTCCTTTCCATTTAACAGGAGTGACCCAAATGTCCAAGCCATCTTTTGGGCGAAAAAACGCTTTGAGTGGAAACTGGCCAAGAATAGAACCAGTTTCTGCAGTTCGTAGATCAATTAGTAAAGAGCTCATAAGAATTCGAGTCTACCACCAACCTTCCGATTCGTAAATATTTATTTTATTATTCCACCCCCTAAACAAATATTTTTATCATATACCACAACAGACTGTCCTTTTGCTCCCGTTTGAGGATTATCGAATATTATCTTCGCCTCAGTGTCATTTAATACTTCTATCATACACTTTTGATAGTCTTGGTGGTATCTTACCTGCGCGTCATATTTTTTATTCTTTTCTGGAATTCCACTTATCCAATTTGTGTCTTTGATAACAAATTCATTTGAAAGACTATTTCCAAATATTTTGTTTTCTTTTTGAGCTACAGTTACAGTATTTTTATCTATATCCTTATCAATTACATAAAGCGGTGTGTCATCTGTTGTTTTTTCTGTAATGGTAAACCCGTGCCTCTCTCCAATCGTGAGGAATGCAGCACCGTCATGATATCCGATTATCTTTCCCACATTATCTATTACATTTCCCTTTTTGGCAGGAATGAATTCCTTAAGAAAATCCTTGAAATCCACTTTACCAATAAAACAAAGTCCCTGACTGTCTTTCTTTTCAAATGTATGGAGTCCTGCTTTTTCTGCAATTTTGCGCACCTCTTTTTTTGGAATATTTCCAATTGGAAACAGTGTTTTAGACAATTCTTTTTTACTTAGCGTCCAGAGAAAATATGATTGTTCTTTGGCAGGATCTACTGCCTTTAGGAGCTCTGCATCGTCATTTACTTGTGCGTAATGCCCTGTCGCGATCATATCAGCACCCATTTCAATCGCTTTATTTAAAAATGCCTTAAACTTAATTTCTCGATTGCACATCACATCGGGATTTGGGGTTCGCCCTTCAGCATACTCTCGGATCATATAGTCGATCACACCATGCTTATATTCATCTGAGAGATCAATGGTAACGAATGGGATATTAAGATGCGCTGCGACTCGCATAGCACTTCTCCGATCCTCTTTCCAAGTACAGGTCTCTGCAAATTCTGGCTGCCAGATTTTGATAAATGCACCTACCACGTTATATCCCGCTTCCTGGAGTAAATATGCAGAAACAGAAGAATCGACACCGCCAGAAAGACCAACAAAAACTGTAGTATCCAAGTTTTTATTTTTTGAATTTATTTTTTGATTTATCTTAGAGGTATTTTGCTTTGTTTTTGAGATGCTCTTCATATGTCTTCGCATAATACACTTTGCCTTCACGATCTGTCAAAAAGTAGACATAATTATTTTGAGTTGGATTTAAGGCTGCATATATAGAATCATATCCAGGGTTTGAGATTGCTGTCGGCGGAAGCCCCCGTCTTGTATAGGTATTATAAGGTGAATCATCTTTAAGATCCGCAGAGGTCAGTGTGTATGAATCTTTATCTCTCTCATATGCGAGCGTTGCATCCACCTGAAGCGCCATTTTGTTTTTGATTCTGTTCCAGAGAATTCCGCTCACAATCTGTTTATCCTCTTTTGACTTTACTTCTCGCTCAAGAATTGACGCCATGATCACGATATCATTTTGAGTATTTTTACTTTGAGCAAAATCAGACGCGAGATCTTTTGTTTCACTTTTAAATGTATCAATCATCTTTTTGTAGATCACTGTTTCAGTATCATTCGGTGAAAAGAAATAGGTCTCTGGATAGAGATATCCTTCAGTTGTCGATGCAAGACTCAAAAAAACATTCTTATCAAAAAGCGGAAGATTCGCCTCAAGCCGTTCTGCAACTTGCTTGTTAGTGAAGCCTTCAGGGAAGGTAATCTTCTTTGCCTCTATACCATAGTCAGCATTTATAATTCTCTTTTCTGCTTCAAAGATACTGACACTACTTTTAAAGAGATATATTCCAGTTGAAATATTATTTCCATTTCGAAGAAGCGATGTTAGTAGAACAAAAGCATCGGGAGAAGAAATTACCTTATTATTAACGAGCACCTGTCCAACCTGTCGAACACTCATTCCATTTTTGATATCAATATAGACTCCATTTGGATTTGATTTTGCAAATCCGAACGGAGGGAGAAGAAACAAACATAGAACATAGCAAAAAACTATGGCCATAATAATTAATATTATGGCAAATGGGTGGATAGGTTTTCTTAATTGAATTGTTGGCGAAATAACAGGATCCATTCTTTTATAAATTTAAATTGGAAGATTTGCTGGCGGTTCTGCTTTCTTGGCATCGATTCGATTCAAGCTCGATGTCTTTGCCACCTGACCTGGGAAGTGATAAAGCGTTGCGAGACCTTCAGTATTAATAGCGAAATAGTGGCCTCGGTTTGGAACATGGAATGCATTTCGTGAATTATATGAATGAAGAAGATGTCGCTTTCTTCCGTTCACTCTATAATCTCTAAAGTCTTGCCATGGGTAGTCAAAAGCCGTGATATGACTTCCCACAACACCAAGATTATTTAAATGTGGAGTATTATATTGTCTAAAAACGCCAATAAGTCCCACGATATTGATCGGTCTAAATTTATCTTTCTCTGCGACATATACAGCTCGAATAACGCAATCAAAAGCGAGTTTTGAAATATTTCGCTCTATTGCATCAATGACATCCTTTTCACCCCTGGAAAGAGATGCGCCAGAGATTTTGATCTCTCCTGCAGCTTGCACGTCTTGGCTTTTGAGTTTTTTGATCTCCGCTTTCGCAGCTCCTGACCAATCATCTGTCCCTCTAAAATTATTCGGGTCTCCTCTTGTCCCTTTGTGTGATCGCAATACGAATTGAAACCAGATCTGTTCCCCTTTGCCGATATGTGAAATATATTCAATAAAAGAAACCATTGGATCAACTTTGAATTCTTCTTTTGGATCTTTATCCAATCCAAAATCAACATAGGTTTTAATCGGATAAAAATGTGGCTTATTAAGCTGATATTCAGTTGCAAAGATCTGGTTCTTGTTTGGATCGAATTCAACATGGGCAGAATAATCATCTACTTCTGTTATTTCTATTTCTGGGAACTGGGCATAAAGGTGCGACACAACAACCGGCCTCCAGAATTCCCAAGTCCAGATAAAAAATTTTACCTCCCCTTCAAATGAGCATATCTCGAGTGAAAATACAGGGCGGGTCTTGCCTCGAATAAGTGTGTCTATCCAGGTCGTCTCTCCAGAAGTTTGGTATATAGAAGCCAAAAATAGCTCCATAGCCAAAGGAGATTTGAGCATGTCTTGCGGAAGCCTTAGTTCCAAAAGTTTTGCATCACTTTGTTTTTCGTGGAGAAATTTATTTCTTTTGTAAATACTAAAAGATTCAAAACACAAAAAACCGAGCACGAGCGGTCCAATAAAAATGAGAAGAATATATGCAAACGAAAACGAATTAACCAAGACAGTTCCAAATGTAGATGTAGATTCGAGCATAGAATAAGTATACAATAATAAATTAGAAATCAAAAATAAAAAATCAAAGATTGAGAACAAAATAGCATGGCACCTTTGGTGCCATGCTATTTTTCATTCTTGTTTCTACTTTTTGTTTTATCTCTATGCAATACTATATTTATTTTCTTTATCCTTTTTAAATGCTTTATTGTTCTGAAGGTTCACAAGAATTGTGTTTTTCTTTACATATCGCTCTTTGAGTACTTTGTCTACCACTTCTTCTTTTGTGAGAGGTCCGTTCTTTTCGAGAACTTTTGTGATCACATCTTTGACCACTCCTGAAAGGTATCCCCATTCTGAGAGAGCGTAAAGTCCTCGTCCCACAAGTACAAATCTCTTGTCTTTAATGAGCTCATTGTGTGTTGTTGCCATATGAGCCTTTTTGTTGAACATCTGTGAAATAGATTTTGCAACTTCTTTGAAGTGGATCGGTGATCCGTGCTTTCGGATAGCAAGATATGCGTAATCTCGAATACCTTTCACTGAAACATTCTTTGATGCAGCAACTCCCCATTCACCAAGCGGGTTTCGGGCGATCTTCTTTGAAAGTGAAAGCCATCGTCGAAGTACTTCTTCTTTTTTGTATTCTTCAGAAACATCCTTAAGGTGTTCAAGGAAGCTTTTCATAAGTTCCGCTTCTGGAAGAAGCTCGTCATCAGAAAGATTCTTAAATACTTTTCGAAGAGACTCTTCTACTTTCTTTGTGAGTTCATCATTGATGTGCCATCGGTGCTTGAAATCGTCATCTTCTTTAAGTTTTTTAAAATGAGTCCCAACTACCAAAAGAAAATGGATGTGATTCTGGAGTGACTTATCTTTTGTTGTGATGTGATTAAGAAAATCTTCTTCTGAGATAACTCCACCCAACACTTCAAAAAGTTTTTTGATCTCATCGAATGTTGCAGCTTCAGATTTGAATGCCTGAGATTTTCGAACATTAGCAATACCTGCGTTTTCAATCTGACGCACTCTCTCTCTTGTGATACCATATTTATCACCAATAGCTTCGAGAGTCTGCTTTGCAGGATCTGTACCTAGTCCATATCTGCTAACAAGTACTTGTCGTGCTCGTTCTGGAAGAGCTTGAAGGAGCTTTTTTGTGACTATTTTTGGCTTAAATGAAAGATTTGGCATAATTTGTTTGGTTTATATACTACTTTTTATCATTATTATGGTATAAAGTCAAGCTTTTCAATATTTTCTAAATAACTATATTTATCAAGCGATTTTTGACCACGATCACTCTCTTTATTTCGCTTTGGCCGACAAATTCGACGACTTTCGGGTTTTCGAGCGCTAAAGTCTTCGCAGCCTCGTCGTCAATATCTCTGTCAATAGAGAGTTCTGCCTTGATCTTTCCATTTACCTGCACCACAACTGTCACTTTTTCAGATTTAAGATAGCTTTCTTTGAATGTTGGCCACTTCCCTTTAAATATAGTTTGTTTATTTCCAAGATTTCTCCAGATCTCTTCTGTCATATGTGGAGCAAAAACTGAAAGAAGTGTCAGAAACGATTCGTAACTTTTCTTTGTGACTGATTTTGATTCGTAGACAGTATTTACAAAAATCATCATCGAAGAAACCGCTGTGTTAAAAGAAAATGTTTCGATATCCTCCCCCACTTTTTTGATCGTCTTGTGAAGCGCTGCAGTGACATCATCAGCTTCTTTTTTGGAAACAAAGTCCTGCATTGCCCACACTCGCTCAAGAAATCTTCTTGTTCCAACAATACCTTTATCATTCCATGCCACCTGAGCACCGTGTGGCCCAAGAAACATCATATAAAGTCGTGTCGTATCTGCTCCATAGATCTTGATGACATCATCAGGATTTACCACATTGCCTCGACTCTTACTCATCTTCTCCCCATCAGGACCAAGAATGATACCGTGAGGTACTCGTTTTTTATATGGCTCTTTAACGGTGACTAATTTTCGATCATAAAGGAATAGGTTCCAGAATCGAGAATAAAGAAGGTGAAGTGTCGTGTGTTCCATTCCTCCAAAATACAAATCTACGGGCGACCAATATTTTTGAGCCTTAAGACTTGATACTTCTTTTTTATTCTTCGCATCCATATATCGAAGCCAGTACCAAGAACTTCCCGCCCACTGCGGCATCGTGTTTGTTTCGCGTTTTGCTTTTCCTTTACACTTAGGACATTTTACATTGACCCATTTGTCGATTGCAGCCAAAGGTGACTCGCCTGTCCCTGTTGGTTCATAGTTTTTGACCTCTGGAAGCTTCACCGGAAGATCTTTGTCGGCCACAGGTACAATTCCACACTTTGGACAATGTATGAGCGGTATCGGTTCGCCCCAGTATCGCTGTCGTGAGAACACCCAGTCTCGGAGTTTGTATTTAGTGACGATCTTGCCTCCTACAGATTCAACTATTTTTGTTTTTATAACTTCCGACTTAAGTCCGTCAAATTTATCTGAATTTTTTATTTCTCCATGTCCAATGAATGGTTTTTCAATTCCAAAATATCTATCGATCAAAACATGAACTTCTGCACCTTTGTAGAAATCTCTGATCTTATTTTTCTCAATCCATAATATTTCATGCTTGTCTGACTCCTCTTCTGAAAGTTCATTTCTTGATTCTGATCTCATTCTAAAGACCACACCCGTAACATCAGCATATCTGTTTACATCTTTATGTGTCGCAAAATATTCTGAATGGATCTCATCCCCCAAGATCTTTACGAATTCTAGATCTATATATCCCGTTTCTTCCATCGCTTCTCGTTTTGCCCCCTCTATGACATCCTCACCTTCCTCAACTCCACCAATAACAAAGGTTTGCCAATTGTATTTTTTCCATTTTATTCCGATCACTTTATCACCTTCTACATTCTCAATGATCGCATGAATAGTTTTTCTTCGGATAACTTTTTTGCCAGGCTGTGGTGGGTTTGTCCAATCCGTGAAATGTGGAGCTATCACCTCTTTAATAGGCAAATTATATTTCTTTGCAAACTCAAAATCCCTTTCGTCATGTGCAGGTACTGCCATAATAGCGCCGGTACCATATCCGCCAAGTACATAGTCAGCAACGAACATTGGGATCACTTCTCCATTTGCAGGATTAATAGCTTTCACGCCTTTGAGTTCTACTCCAGTTTTTTCTTTGTCTAAGGCACTTCGTTCGATATCAGTTTTTGCTTTTACTTGTTCAAGATATTTTTTAACTTCATTCTTGTTTTCCAACACATCGTGATTGTCATCAGTCGCCAAAGTTACCCAGAGATGTTCAGGGGCAAGTACAAGGTATGTCACTCCAAAAAGAGTATCGGCTCTAGTAGTAAACACAGGAATATGGGCAGGCTTTCCATCTGGTCCTCTGCGTTTATTATCTTCTTCGTTTTTAAATCGGAGTTCGAAATTAATTTCCGCACCCTCAGATTTGCCAATCCAGTTTTCCTGCTGCACTTTTACTGCATGAGGCCACTCCGGAAGATCATTAAGGCCTTCAAGAAGTTTTTCTGCATAATCAGTGATCTTCATATACCATTGTCGAAGGTTTTTCTTCTCAACAGTCGTGCCACATCGTTCACACTTTCCATCGATCACTTCTTCGTTGGCGAGACCTGTCTTATCTTTTGGGCACCAATTCACTTCACCAAACTTTTCGTATGCTAGTCCGGTTTTATAGAACTCCAAAAAGAGCTTTTGTGTCCATTTGTAATATTCTGGATCGGTCGTGTTTATTTCTCGAGACCAATCATATCCAGTACCCCATGAGAGAAGTTGTTTTTTTGCATTTGCGATATTTTGTTTTGTTGAAACACTTGGATGAACCTTGTTTTTGATCGCGTAGTTCTCTGCAGGAAGACCGAACGCATCCCACCCGATCGGATACATCGCATTGAATCCTTTGAGTTTGAAATATTTTGTCGTTACATCTCCAGCAATGAATGGTCTCATATGACCCATGTGTAGTCCTGCACCAGATGGAAATGGAAACTCAACGAGCACCATCTTTTTCTTTCCATTATTGTTTTTTACTTCAAAAGTTTTTTTCGTCAGCCATTCACTTTGCCATTTTTTTTCAATCTTTACAGGATTATATGCAACCAACTTTTTTTGCTTGCCCTTAGAAAAACTTTCCTTATTATTTTTATTTGAAAGTTTTTCTTGGGGCCACTTGTCTTCTATCTTTTTTGGATCGTATTCAGCTTTCTTTTTTGGTTTCATTTTTAAAATATTCAATAGTAGTTTAGTGGATTATACAACAAAATATGACAAAAGCGAAGCGCACCTTTTGGACACGCTTCGCTTTGTTTCTGACTTTATATTTAGTTTTTTCCGCTAATTAAAGGGTATTTTTGAGGATCGATATTTCGCGCAAAACAAGTTCTCTCCGCACCATGCTGCCAACTCTCATCGCCAGTCATTCCATAGACCGCAGCCGTCTTGCTATTATCGGATAGCGTTTTGAAATTTGCACAAACCTCAAAAGATAATTTACCTGTTGTTTTGTATTCATACCCTTTGAAAGTTTCTGGATCAAGAGGAATCACATTTCCTGAAAGCGGATCTACCATATCACTCAAAACTACAGGTAATGAGCCTTTCTGCTGATAGTAATTCACAACTTGATATTGAAGATTACTCAAATCACTTACTCTCTCTGCATCATAATTAACATCTCGCTGATGCTTTGGTGAGCCTATCATTACAAATCCAATAATGATTGAAAGTAAAACTATGACAGACACTGCGATGGCCCAAATCTTTGACCGTTTAGGATCCTCATCGAAATATCCTTTAAGATCTTTAAGGCAATAGATAAATATTCCTCCAGTGACCACAAATACCGAAAGAACCTTAAGTAGGAACCCTGCTGTAAAATCAGCACCTGCAAGGAATGAATTAATGAGAACGATCACGTCGCCTGCGATAGTTGCGCCCGTGAGTGTAAGCGTAAAATAAGTGATCCATTTTCGAAGCTTACTCTCTTTATATTCAGGATTAGCTACCACAAACTTTCGATATACTCGTCCAAGCCAAATAAAGAGAGGAAACACCACAATGAGTGTCGAAATAGAAAACCGTATAGCCGAAGTATCAGGATAATAATCCAAGACCTGAGGGAACGCATGATTAATAACAGAAAAAAGAAATACCAAGAAGCTGATCGCTGATATGTAGAGTGATGCAAATATACCGATTTGAATAAAGAAATTCTTTGGCGCTTGTGAGTTTTGCATAAAATAATGATTAATTTAGTAATGAATATCTAACTTAAATAATACAACGGAATTGATTTTAAAAGAAACCGCATCGCGCCCTAGGGCGCGATGCGGTTTGTTGTTTTATTTTAAATATTTTTAAACTCGAAATTCCATTACATCCCCGTCGTGCACTACATATTCCTTCCCTTCAGTTCGAAGCCACCCTTTTTCTCGTGCAGAACCAAAACTTCCTGCTTCGAGAAGCTTGTTCCATTCGATCACTTCTGCTCGAATGAATTTGTCTTTAAAGTCATTATGAATCGCAGTACCCGCGATTGGTGCTGTTGAATTCTTTGCGATAGTCCACGCCCGTGTTTCCACTTCTCCTGTCGTAAAGAATGTTTCAAGTCCCAAAAGATCGTAACCTTTCTTAATAAGCGTATTAATACCATCATCATTTGATCCAAGTTCACTTCGAAACATTTCTTTTTCTTCTCCTTCAAAATCTTTGAGTTCATGTTCTACACCCGCATCCACGATACAATATCCAGCTTTTGAAGTTTTTAGAAAATCCATAAGCGCATTCCATCTCGAATCTTTGAGTTCATCGAGATTTGTTCCTCCCGCTTTTTTGTTCAAGACATACATAATAGGTTTGAGTGTCAGGAGTGCGAGACTCTTGAGCGAGAATCTTTCCTCATCTGTGAGCTCTGCATCTGTTGCGAGCTGGCCTTTCTCAAGGACTTTTACAACTTTGTCCAAAGTTTCTTTGACCTTGATTGCCTCTTTGTCCCCTCGTTTCACATCCTTTTCGATAGTTCCAAGTCTTTTTGATACTGTCTCATGATCTGCGAGCACAAGCTCGAGATTGATAACTCCAATGTCTGACACCGGATCAATCTTGCCATCCACATGGATCACATTACTGTCCTCAAAGATTCGTACCACCTCACAGATTGCATCCACTTCTCGAATATGAGAAAGGAATTTGTTACCGAGACCTTCACCTTCTGATGCACCTTTGACGAGTCCTGCGATATCTACGAATTCAACAATTGCCGGAACTGTTTTTTGAGTTTTTGAAAATGCTGCAAGTTGGTAGAGTCGAGTATCGGGCACAGGAACAACTCCTACAGATGGATCTATAGTACAGAATGGATAATTCTCAGCAGGCACAGACTTTTTGGTCAGCGCATTGAAGAGAGTTGATTTGCCTACGTTTGGGAGGCCGACGATTCCGATTGAAATTTGCATAATTTACAAAATAACATATTTATGATTTTATTCATAGCGATGAAAGCCGTATTTACTTGGAAAGAAGATGGGAAATTGGTGGTTGGTATTTGTCCAGTCACTTTCAGCGAAATTGGTAGTGCCCGTGGGCTCGCAGGCGCCAAAATTGGAAACGGAAGAATCATTGATGCTGTTGAAATCATCTCTGACGAAGATGAAGAGCAAGTGAAAGCTCGCGATGGCAGCAATGATGAAATATTTCCAGTGGAACATTTCGATCAACTCCAAAAGCGTTTTGGAACCATTCATACTCCAAGTCACTAAATTGTTCTTGAAATTCAACTCCACTTTTCAGTGGAGTTTTTATTTATTCACCTTTACATTATTGATAATTTGTGCTTTATTTATCTGAGCCAACGAACTCACACCACTGCCATGCATGCACACATTACAATCGTAGCCCTCACAGGAGGAGCCAAAAAACTGAAATATTCGGCCCCCATTACCCATATCGGGGAAATGGCAGACTACAAAGCCATTAACGGTGCCCGAGTCACTTTCTTGCCCGACAGAGGTTATCCAAAAGGAGGATGGATACTGAACGTTGAATGTAACGCTTCAGACGGAGTCACTCATGGTTTTGAACCCCTGAAAGGAAAACAGGGTAAGTTCTTGAGCCGGCTTCAAACCCTCAAATTTGACAAGTAGCCAAACCCTTCGTTCTTTTTTACATATCCAGCACGACTTGTTCGCGCTGGTTTTTTTATTTCAAATACTTCTCAATATTTTTTAAATGCTCTGCGTAAGTTTTTGAGCAGTATATTTGCCCTTTGCTATGGAGATAATAAAGGCAATCAGTCTTTTGAGGATTGAGTGCGGCAGTGATTGCAGCAAGTCCAGCGTTCGCAATAGGAGATGGCGGAAGTCCCTTATTTTGATATGTATTGTAAGGTGAGTCTAATTTTTTATCTTTTGATAGAACATCTGGCCACCATTCTTCTTCATTTCCTTTTACATATTGAAGTGTTGCATCCATCTGGAGAGGCATACCTTTAAAAATCCTGTTCCAAATAATTCCTGAGATCAGATTCATATCACTCTTGCCCGCAGCTTCTCGCTGAATGATAGAAGCAATAGTAAGCACTTTGTCAGTATTCACTGTGCTTGTTGATATTGAACTTTTGATTTCTGCATAATTTTGATTGAATCTTTGATTCATCATTTGCTTAACTTCAGCCCCGCTCGCATCCCGAGGAATAAGATAGACATCGGGGAAATATTTTCCTTCAAATTTGCTCTGTCGGTATTCATCGTGCCCAAGAAAGTCTGCGGTGTCTGTCGCAGTCCAATTGAATTTGTCATCGAGCGCAGACTCAATCTCCTCTTTTCGAAGTCCTTCTGCTACTTTGATATATCTGACAGATGGGTTCGCGAGTGCCTGATAGAATTCTGGATGAGAGAGATTGTCGATGACATCAGCAACAAATTTCATTGCGTTTCTATTTGTAAGCGTAAACGCAACACTAAATCCAATGAGTGTTGTGAAAATAATGATGAATATTACTTTAAAATGAAAATGAAATTTCATATTCTGATTATATGACATTTCCTTCCAAAAGAACACAATATTTGATACAGTGGTAGCATTAAAACTAAAACAAATCCCCATGTTCAAAGACTTTATAATGAAAAAAATGCTCGACAGACAGCTCAAAAATGTCCCAGAAGAGCAGAAAGAGAAGATAATGAGACTTATTACTGAAAAACCAGAACTCTTCCAAAAGATCGCGCTCGAAGCACAGGAGAAAATGAAGCAAGGCAAAAGCCAGATGGATGCAATGATGGAAGTAGCAAAGGAGCATCAGGATGAATTAAAAGGAATACTTTAAAACATGTCAGATATAAAAAACATAGACCTCAAAGTTGAGGGTAAAAAGCGAATCGAATGGGCGGCAAAAGATATGCCGGTTCTTGATATTATCAAAAATGATTTTACAAAATCAAAATCTCTTAAAGGTACAACGATCAGCTGCTGTCTTCACGTAACCGCAGAGACCGCGAATCTTATGATCGCACTCAAAGCAGGAGGAGCAAAAGTTCTACTCTGCGCTTCAAATCCCCTTTCAACTCAAGATGATGTCGCAGCTTCACTCGTTGCAGATTATGGGATCGATGTATACGCGATCAAAGGAGAGGATTCAAAAACATATTTCTCTCATATTAAATCTGTTCTTGATGCACATCCAGATATTATTATGGATGACGGTGCAGATCTCGTATCTGAACTCCACAAAAATAGAGTAGCCCAGATCCCTGAGATCAAAGGTTCGACAGAAGAGACAACAACTGGCGTTGTACGACTTCAATCTCTCGCAAAAAGCGGCAAACTTCTCTTTCCAGTCATTGCAGTAAATGAATCAAAGACAAAACACATGTTCGACAATCGATATGGTACAGGCCAGTCGAGCCTTGATGGAATCATCCGAGCAACCAACAAACTCCTCGCAGGGTCAGTGTTTGTGGTAGCTGGATTTGGATGGTGTGGAAAAGGACTTGCAATGCGAGCTCGAGGAATGGGAGCAAAGGTGATCGTGACAGAGATCGATCCAGTTAAAGCACTTGAAGCAAGCATGGAAGGATTTGATGTGATGAGTATGAAGGATGCAGTCAAAAACGCAGACTTCATTTGTACTGTCACAGGCAACAAACATATTCTTCGAGAAGAACATTTCAAAGTAATGAAAGACGGATGTATCATCTCAAACTCTGGACACTTTGATATTGAAATAGACCTTGTTGCTCTCAAAAAAATGTCTAAGAAAGTCACAAACGTTCGACCATTCAATGAAGAGTACACACTCACAAACGGCAAAAGTGTCTTCGTGATAGCTGAAGGGCGCCTTGTGAACCTTGGATCTGCAGAAGGTCACCCATCTTCTGTGATGGATATGAGTTTTGCTAATCAGGCATTAGCTGGAGAAATGATCGCAAAACAGCACAAAACTCTTTCAAAAGAAGTGCACACATTGCCAGAAGATATCGATATTCGAATCGCCAACCTCAAGCTTAAGGCACTTGGTATTTCTATCGACAAACTTACACCTGACCAGAAAAAATACATGGGAAGTTGGGAGGAAGGAACAAACTAAATTAAAATGAAAAAAACATCACATATATTGGTATCAGGTTCGCTCGTATTTGATACTATTTTTGAGCTTGGAAGTTCTATCAAAGACCAAGTGAGAATTGAAAATGGAATCGCTAGCAAACAAAATCTCATGTTCACAGCTCGTGAAAAAGAAATCTATTTTGGCGGAACCGCAGGAAATATCTGTTTCGGACTCGGGCTTTTAAATCAGTCTTCATTCGCTCTCTCTGTGGTTGGAAAAGATTTTGCAGACTATAGCGCATGGCTCAAAAATAACAAAGCAGAATTCCGAGGCAAACTCGACAAAGACGGCTACACTGCAACATTCTTTGGAATGACAGACACCAACAAAGACCAGCTCGGTATTTTCCAAGGTGGCTCATATAACAAACATATAGGTTCCCTTTCTCTTTCAAGTAATTTTTCAAATACTGAACTCGCACAAATCAAATGTGCAATATTCTCTCCAGGGACAGCAAAAAGCATTACAAAGCAGATTTCAGAATTTAGTAAAATCAATTCTAACGCTTTTGTTATTTTCGACCCAGGACAAATGCTCGCAATCGATTTCACTGAAGAATCACTTATAAAATCTCTAAAAAATTCAGACATACTCATAGTAAACGATTCAGAATTTTCATATCTCAAAAATTCTTTTGGAATTAATTTAGAAAAAATATTCAGTCTCGGAGTGTCATATATTATCGAAACAAAAGGTACGGAAGGAAGTATTCTCTATGAAATGATTGACGGAGAAATATCAGAAACAAAAATTAAAACTCCCAAAGTAAAAAAAGTTGTTGATCCAACAGGTGCTGGAGATGCGTATCGTGCAGGAATTATCTATGGAATAGTAAATGATCTCGATATAAAAGAATCAATGATTCTCGCATCAAAACTAGGAGCTGAATGCGTCAAACAAAGAGGAGGACAAACATATAAAATATAATTGCTTTAAAATTTAGAAAAACCAAAATACAATTTTTGTCACGACCGTGACAAAAATTGTATTTTTATTATAATTATTGTATGTCGCTCATATTAGATATTTTAGAAGAAGCTTGGAATACCACATTAAATTATAAAGGTGTTACCGTGAATCTTTTTGGTGTCCCCTACCAGAAAAATAAACGTTCTTTTCAAAGTACTCTTTACCATTTAAAGAAAACTGGATTAATTATAAAAAACAAAGAGGCCTGGAAAATAACCGATGCTGGAAAAAAATACTTAACTGAGCACAAAACAAATCTCCAAAAATTCAAATCACCTTTTAAAAAAGGTTCTCCAAGAAAGTTAATATTAATGTTCGATATTCCAGAACATCAAAGAATATATCGAGACTGGTTAAGAAAACAACTAAAAGAATACGATTTTAAAATGATACAACAAAGCGTTTGGGTAGGTCCATCACCACTACCAAATGAATTTAAATTATATATGCGAAAAATAGGTCTACATAAACTTATCAAAACCTTTAATCTGGCAAAAGAGTACCGTAAATAAATACAAGAATTGTCACGACCGTGACAATTCTTGTATTTATTTACTGGCTTGAAAACTAAATAACTTTAAGTAAAGCAAGACTTGCTTCTATACCTTTGTTTGTTGCTCCTGTTGAACGAATCTTAGCTTGTTCGAGATTGTTTACTGTGAGAATCGCGTTTGTGATTGGGAGATCGTGCTTCAACATCACATCCATAATTCCTCGTGTTGATTCATTTGAGATCTGATAGTAGTGATCCGTGTCCCCCTTTATCACGCATCCAATAGCAATGATACCTTTGTATTTTTTTGTCTTTGCAAATCCCTGGCAGAGAAATGGTATTTCAAATGCTCCGGGCGCATATACAACTTCAACATTCGACTCTTTTACTCCATGAAATTTTAATTCTTCTATCGCACCATCTCGCATCGGAAATGTAATATCAGAATTGTATTCTGAAACAACGAGTGCAACTTTTATTTTTGACAGATCTTTTACTTTTTTGATTTCTTTTTTTTGTTCTCCTCTTTGCATTTTATTTTTTGGTTTTTATTTGGCTATTTAATATATATTTTCCCATTACATCCACTTCCACATTCACGCTATCGCCTACCGAAAGATCTCCTAGATTCGTGTGCTCCAAAGTATACGGTATTAGAGAGATATTAAAAGTTTTTGGATTCCGTGCTGACACTGTGAGAGACACTCCATTTACCGCAACAGAGCCTTTATACACAAGATATTTTAGAAACTCTTTTGGAATACTGATCTCAAAAACTTGAGAATCTCCTTGTTTTGTTATGGTTTTTATTGTACCCACAGTATCAATATGTCCATACACAAAGTGTCCATCGAGAGTATCTCCAAGCCGAAGACTTGGTTCAAGATTCACAGAGTCGTTTATTTTCCATCCACTCACATTTGTTTTGTTCAAGGTCTCCTTCATATATCCCACCTTGAATTCACTTTTTGTAAAAGAAGTAATAGTTGAACACACTCCATTTATGGAAATACTTGCACCATTTTTGATATCAAACTTTTTTGGCAACTCAAAACTCACAACCAAGATTTCGTTTTCTTTTCTGATACTTTTTATTTTTGCTTTCTTTTGAATTATTCCTGTAAACATTTATCCTAGAAAATTTTATCTATTAAAAAGTTTGGTATATGAACTTTACATATTAAACAAACTGCTGTACTTATTAATCAATATTCAGCTTAAATTTTGAAAAACCAAACTTTTCTTGTTATGCAATATTAGTTTAATTTATATCATTCTGCAAATCACTGAGACATTAAGTAATTTCTATAATCTGCAAAATATAATCATATTGCATAACGATAGATAAAACTTTAGAGGATTAATTTCTATATTTTATTTATGCCCAAAAAGAATTGCCCATGCATCCATAGTATCTTTTTCTATTTTTTCTTTGAGTAATCCGACATCAGAAATATTTTCATCGTCTCGTATTTTTTCTATCACTTCAACTTGAATTGTCTTTCCATAAATATTTTTTTTGAAATCGAGAATATGAGCTTCGAGTATTTCTTTTCGTTTTTTGCCCACGTAGAGCACCGCATCAAAAGTTTCCCCTGCCAAAATAACATGTCCAGCATAAATTCCCGGCAAAACATTGTCTTTATTAGTTATATTCGCAGTTGGAAAGCCTAATTTTGTCGCACTTTTATCTCCTTTGAGCACTTTACCTTCAGTCATTTTGTGTTAAATCTGTTATTTTTTAATACTGTTTATTTCTTTCATCAAGTGTTCGAGAGATTTCTGAATACTTTCTACAGTCGCTTTAATTTCTTTATCTCTTTTTTCTTCCACTGTATCACCTTCTTCAATCTCATCAACATCAGTCTGAATCTCGTCGATATCTTCTTGAATCTCATCAACATCAGTCTGAATCTCTCCGACATCCTCCTGGATCTCATCGATATCTTCTTGAATTTCATCAATGTCCTCTCCGACTTTTACGAGATTCTCAGTATTTCTGTTCACAGTAAGCTGAATGAGGATTGCAAGATAGATCGCTTCGAGTGACACAACGGTTGTAAGAAAAAGAAGCATATGATCTATTTCATTAAACATCCACCCGACAAGAAAACACGCAATAAAGAATACTGTGTGAAATATAATAGATGATGGTGAACCGATCCACTTTGTAACACGGAGCGCCAACGCCTCAAAGTTTGAATCTGGTTTTGACTTTAGTTCGTTTGGAATGTGTTTATGGCGAGGTTGTGACATTTGAATATAATACCACAAAACATTGCGAAATATAGGGTTTTAATTTATAATCGTGATGTGGAAAAGGAAGAAAATAACGAAGTAAAACCGAGCGTATTTGAGACAAAGGCACCTATGACAACTGCCGAACTTATCTCTTTTGCTACTGAAGTAGGATTTTCGATCGCAATTCCTTTAGCTGGATTTGTATTTGTTGGAGTACTTCTCGACAAAAATCTCAAAACAAGCCCACTCTGTCTTATCATAGGACTCATTCTTTCACTCATATCAACAAGTATTATTTTGTTAACAAAGATCAAAAAATTTCTTAAATAATTTATGCATATATCCATTTCTCCAGAAAAACTTTTCGAGATCGGCGGAGTTGCAATCACAAATGCATTCCTCACTAATATATTAGTGATTGTTTTGATAATTGTTCTGTCAGCTATTTTTTACAAAAAAATCAAAAAGGTCCCTGGACGATTCCAGGCTCTCGGTGAAATAGTTCTTGAGCAATTCATGGAATTCATGGATAGTTTTGCAGGAGGACGAAAAAATGTACGAAAATTCCTCCCTCTTGTAGCAACGATTTTCTTTCTCGTACTTATCTCAAACTGGATCGGAACGGTCCCTGGTATTGAATCTATTGGTTATTACATGATGGAAGATGGTCACGAAGTCTTTGTGCCGTTTTTCCGTACTGCAAACTCAGACCTTAACATGACACTCGCGCTTGCGATCATTGTAGTTATCGGTTCTCATCTTGTAGGTTTGAAGCACCTCGGCCGACACCATTTTGACAAATTCTTGGTAAACCCTCTCAAGAGTCCGATTGGTTTCTTTGTTGGTATCCTTGAAGCTATTGGAGAGATCTCTCGAATCGTATCTCTCACATTCCGACTTTTTGGTAACATATTTGCTGGATCGGTGCTCATGCTTATTGTGACTTTTCTTGTCCCATACGTGATCCCAGTTCCATTTCTAGGTCTTGAGCTTTTCGTAGGATTCATTCAGGCTCTCGTATTCGCAGTTCTTGCAATGATGTTCATGGCTGGATCAACTGAGGCACATCATCAGGAGCACTAATTTAAATATTTAAATTTTTGAATATAAATCATAACCACAGACCTAAAGTTTGTGGTTATGATTTATAAAAAAGCACTAATTTACCTCACAATTACAATGTTTTGTCTACCCCCTCTTTCCTTTTGTTTTATTGTGTTTTTTGATATCATATTCTCTATAAAGGGCTTAAAAGCTCGATAATTATTAGTAATTAGAAAATATGGAAAACACAAACAACTTGGCAAATATGTCAGAAACAATTCACGTCGATTATAAGACTTTCGCGGCTGCTATGGCTATCGGACTCGGAGCTATTGGTCCTGCTATCGGAATCGGAATCCTCGCTGGTAAAGCAATGGAAGCTATGGGACGAAACCCAGAAGCATCAGCAAAGATCCAGTCAACAATGATCCTCGCTATCGCCTTTACAGAAGCTATCGCAGTATACGCACTCGTAATCGCCCTTATCATCCTCTTCGTATAAGAATTAGTCGGTTCCCAAAATTTCGTCGCATTTCTTGGATTCATATTTTTCCACAGTACATTTAGTACAGTTACAAAATACGAATCAGAACTATTTAGAAATTTTGAAAACAGCTTAATTCTTAAAGAATAAAACAGAAAATTATTATGGAATCATTTATCCACTCGTTCGGAATAGAATGGAAGCTTCTCATCGCCCAGATCATCAACTTTGGGATTTTGGCTTTTGTACTATTTAAACTTGTCTACAAGCCACTTCTCAAAGTACTTGATGACCGGACAGCAATGGTAAAAGATGCGGAAGAAAAATCTTCTTCAATTGAAGCAAAGCTTCAAGAGATCAAAGAACTTGAAGAAAAAGTTCTCGCAGAAGCGCGTGCAAACGGCGCAAAGCTTTTGAAAGATGCAGAAATTTCTGCGAAAGAGCTTCGAAACAAACTCGAGATAGATGCGCATAACCACGCAGAAAAAATAGTTAAAGAAGCGGAAGCAAGGCTTATGGCAGATCAAAGCAAAAGAGACGCAGAGATTCGAAAAGAGATCGTCTCTGTTGTTGCAACAGCAATTGAAGCAACTGTTGGTAAGTACCTTGATAGCGGTGCAAAACAGAAGCTTAACGATGAAGCAACAAAAGAAACTCTCAAAGTTGAATCATTCATAAAATAAATAGATGAAATTATTACTCAAACAATATGCGAAAGTTTTGGACCAGGCGCTTGCCGGGTCTAAAAGCGATGCCGAGTCAAAGCAAATTGTCGGTGAATTCATTGAATCTGTTACCAAAGATGCAAAGCTCTCAAAAGTAAACGAGATACTCGCGCACTTTGGTAACCTCTGGGACAAAAGACACAATGTCTTGAATGCTGAGGTTCAAACTGTAGACGGAGAAGAGATCAATCTTCCAAAGGAAATCAAAGGCAAAAAGCTTGTTGTTACAACAAAAGCAAATCCTTCTCTTTTGGGTGGAAGTATCATAAAGATCGGAGATTACATTATTGATAGCAGTGTTTCATCAAAGATAAACGCGCTACGAAAGTAAAAAGTTTTTGCAAACGGAAGTTTTAAAATAATTTAAAATTAGCGTTTGCAAAAAAAATTATCAACACAATACATATTTATGAACAACAAAGAATCAATCATCGACACAATCAAACGAGAAATCACAGGTATCAAAACTGACGCCAAGGTAGCCCACACAGGAAGAGTAACAAAATTTGCTGACGGAGTAGTTACGATTTCTGGACTCGGAAATGTAGCATATAACGAAATGCTCGACTTTATTGACTCAAAAGGAATGACTATTCAAGGAGTAGCATTGAACCTCGAAGAAGATTCTGTTGGTGCAATTCTCCTCGGTGATGGATCAGGTATCAAAGAAGGTGGTGTTGTAAACAGTACAGGACAAACTCTTTCTGTGAATGTTGATGATTCTGTGATCGGACGAGTGCTCGGTGGACTTGGTACTTCAAAAGATGGAGGACCAGAGATCAAATCAGCAACTCGCTACCCTCTCGAAAAGATCGCTCCTGGAGTTATCACACGCGAAGGTGTTAACCAGCCGATGCACACAGGTATCAAAGCAATCGATGCAATGATCCCAATTGGTCGTGGACAGCGACAGCTCATCATTGGTGATCGACAGACTGGAAAGACAGCTATCGCAATCGACGCGATCATTCACCAGAAAAGAGAAAAAACTCCAACTATTTGTGTATATGTTGCGATCGGTCAAAAAGAATCAAAAGTTGCACAGCTTGTAGAAAGATTAAAAAAGGAAGGTGCGATGGACTATACAGTTATCGTTTCAGCTTCTGCATCTGATCCTGCAGCGCTTCAGTACCTCGCTCCATTTACAGGATGTACTATTGCAGAATATTTTATGGCACAAGGCAAAGATGTGCTCGTGATTTATGATGATCTCTCAAAGCACGCTTGGGCATACAGACAAATCTCACTTCTTTTGAAGCGACCACCAGGACGAGAAGCATACCCTGGAGACGTATTCTACCTACACTCACGACTTCTCGAACGAGCAGGACGATTGTCAAAAGAATTTGGAGGTGGATCTATCACAGCTCTCCCTATCATCGAAACACAGCTTGGAGATATTTCTGCATACATTCCAACAAACGTAATTTCAATTACTGATGGACAGGTATTTCTCGAAACTGAACTTTTCTTTAAAGGTATTCGACCCGCTATTAACGTTGGACTTTCTGTATCTCGAGTGGGATCATCTGCACAGGTAAAAGCGATGAAGAAAGTTTCTGGAGGTATGAAGCTTGATCTTGCACAGTACCGATCACTTGAAGCATTCGCACAGTTTGGTTCAGACTTGGATCCAGCTACAAAGCGACAGCTTGATCGAGGTTCACGACTTACAGAACTCTTGAAGCAGTCACAGTTCGCAGGTCAGTCATTTGAAGAACAAGCAATAGCAATCTACGCTATCTCAAAAGGATTTGCAGACGTCGTTGAAGTATCAAAGATTCGAGAATACGAAGCAAAACTTATCTCATTCCTCCGAACAAGTCACAAAGAGATTATCGAAAGTGTTCACAAAGAAAATCAGATGATCGAAGCGACAGAAAACTCTTTGAAGGAAATCATCGCTGATTTTACAACTAATTATTTCAACAAATAATTTTGTATTTATTCGTAAATATTTAAATCTTAAAATTTAATCACTATGGCTGGAGCAAGAGCAATCAAAAGCAGAATAAAGTCTACAAAAAACATCCAGCAGATTACAAAAGCGATGCAGGCTGTTTCTGCTGTCAAAATGCGAAAGAGTGAGGCTATTGCAATAAGTGGCCGGCTCTACGCGCTTTATGCTTTAAACATTTTGAAAAAGATCGAGAAGAATACAGAGACAGATATCAAAAATCTTTCTCCCCTTTTTGATTCAAAAATTAACTCAAAATCAGAATGCCTCGTTGTTATCAGTTCTGACAAAGGTCTTGCAGGCGCATTCAACTCAAACGTCATCAAAAAGTCAGAAAAACTTATTGCAAGTTCAAATCAAAAAGTAGACATTGTTGCAGTCGGTAAAAAAGGCCGTGATTATTTTGCGCGAAAAGGACTCACAATCGCAAAAGGATTTGAAGGTGTCGGAGATCTTGGAACACTTGCAGAAGCAAAAGAAATCTCAGACTTTGTCATCAATCTTTTTATTGAAAAGAAATATTCAAAAATCGATATCGTTTACACAAACTTTATCTCTGCTTTGAAGCAGGAAGTTGTTGTACGACCTCTTCTCCCTCTTCACAAAGAAACTCTCGAACAAGTAGTAGCGAACATTATCCCTGAATCTGGAAAGTATTCAGAACTTAAAGCAAGCTTCAAAGATGATGCTCTCTACTCTTTCGAATCAAGTCCTGAAGAGATTATTCACGAGCTTGTACCAAAGCTTGTGGAACTCGAGGTCTATCACAGCATCCTCGAAGCCAATGCTTCGGAGCATTCGGCCAGAATGCTGGCAATGAAGAATGCCTCCGAAAATGCGAAAGATATGATAAGCAGTCTTACGATCAAATACAACAAAGAAAGACAAGCACAGATCACAAAGGAACTTATCGAGATCACATCAGGCAAGAACGCATTGGAAGCATCAAACGAATAAATTAATAAAAAATTATAAATAATACAAACATATGAGCAAAGAAAAAAACACAGGTAAAATCATTCAGGTCATCGGTCCAGTAGTCGATGTTGAATTCGAAGGTGAGAATAATGTTCCACAGATCTACAACGCGCTTGAAATCGTCCGAGAAGATGGGTCAAAACTCGTATTTGAAGTTGCGTCACACCTTGGTAATGGACGAGTCAAAGCTGTTGCGATGGGACCTACAGACGGTTTGAAGCGAGGTGACTCTGTGACTGACTCAGGTGCACCAATCTCAGTACCTGTTGGAAAAGGAATTCTTGGCCGTATGTTCAACCTCCTTGGAGAAGCCATCGATGGACAGCCAAATCTTCCAGAAGATACAGAACGATGGGCTATCCACCGAAATCCTCCAGCATTTACAGAACAATCTACAGAAGTAAAAATCTTTGAAACAGGTATCAAAGTTATCGATCTTATTTGCCCATTCATCAAAGGAGGAAAGATTGGACTTTTCGGCGGTGCGGGTGTAGGTAAGACAGTTCTTCTTCAGGAGCTCATCCGAAACGTAGCGACAGTTCACAAAGGATACTCAGTATTCGCCGGAGTTGGAGAAAGAACACGAGAAGGAAACGATCTCTACAACGAAATGAAAGAATCAGGAGTGCTCGGACAAACAGCTCTTGTATTCGGACAGATGAATGAAGTTCCAGGAGCACGACTTCGAGTTGCACTTTCAGGACTTACAATGACAGAATATTTCCGAGACACAGAAGGAAAAGATGTTCTCTTCTTTATCGACAACATTTTCCGATTTACTCAGGCAGGTTCTGAGGTGTCTGCCCTTTTGGGACGAATGCCATCAGCTGCAGGATATCAGCCGACTCTTGCTAACGAGATGGGTATGCTCCAAGAGCGAATTACATCAACTAAACGTGGTTCAGTAACATCTGTACAGGCGGTCTACGTGCCAGCGGATGACGTGTCAGATCCAGCTCCAGCAACAACATTCGCCCACCTCGACTCTACAATCGTGCTTTCACGACCACTTTCAGAACTTGGTATTTATCCTGCCGTGGATCCACTTGACTCTATTTCAGGTGCGCTTGATCCAAACATTGTAGGTGAAGAACATTACAACGTAGCTCGAGAAGTTCAGCGAATTCTCCAAAAGTATAAAGATCTTCAGGATATTATTTCTATCCTTGGTATCGAAGAACTTTCAGCAGATGACAGACTCCTTGTAGAACGAGCACGAAAGATACAGAAGTTCCTTTCACAGCCATTTTTCGTAGCAGAGCAGTTTACAGGACGACCTGGTAAATTTCTCTCACGAGCAGAAACAGTACGATCATTCAAAGAGATCATCGAAGGAAAGCATGATGACAAGCCAGAAAGTTCTTTCTACCTTGTAGGAGGAATCGATGAAGTTAAGGCGGCAGAATAAAATATATGGAAAAATATTACGAAAATAGAATTTACTTATTGTTTTTATCAATTCTTATTATTGTAAGTGGATTTTTTACAAGAGGGTTTCTGTCTCCAACTCCAAAATATCCTGGGGATTTAATGTATACTCTAACCACTAAATTTCCTTGGATATTACTGTTAATAGGGGGATTAGCACTTATTTGGACAATATTTTACCCTAGAAAACATATTGAAGTTTCTGATAATTCCATAATCATCACAAAAGGGAAACAAAAAAGAGAAATCAGATGGAGTGATGTTGAAAAGATAAAGAGACCTTTTTTTGCACAGAGTATGATAAGTATGAGTTTTGAGCCTATTTTTCTACTATACTTAAAAAATAGTGAGATAATTATCCTCCCTACTTTTGTAACAAAAAAAGGCACCAATCCTTTTGTTTTATGGAGTAACGGTCTATTATTTTCTTTACAAAAGCGTTGTAAAGATACACAATTATCATAAATTATATGGAACTAAAAATTTATTCACTCGAAGGAACAAAATATGAAGGGACAGTGCCTCAAGTAACTCTACCTGCAACAGGTGGAGAGATCACAGTGCTCGAGCACCATATACCACTCATCACCACTCTCAAAGCTGGAGAGGTCAAATTCAAAGATCAGACTGTGGTGATTAATGGAGGTTTTGCAGAGATTGGGAATAATAAGGTGGTGGTTTTGATAAATTAAATTCAAAATTAAAACAGCACCGAGGCTTTGCCTCGGTGCTGTTTTAATTTAAATAATTATCTTACACTAAAATTCGCCTTAACTGTTGCTGTAATTTTCTTTTTAATGATTGAAGTATCGTATGATCCACTGTCATCATAGTTCACACTGTTTTCCGCTGTCACCTGAAATACTCCAGATGAAAGCGAAGTGATCTTGCCTATCTTCGCTCCACCAGCTTCAGCTACATTCTGAGCTCGATCGAGAGCATTCTTAGTCGCCTCACTTAGCATATCTGCACGGATATTCTTCAGATTATTGTAGTAGTATTCAACATTCTGGGTGTAATCAATACTTGAAAGATTTGTTGTAATATCTTTTGACAGAAGATCGATATTCTTTACATCATCACTCTCTACTGTAATCGTCTGGTTTAGCGTATAGCTTGAGATACCGAGTGAACAATTCTCATATCCTTGTGAAGAAAGTACACAATGCTGAATATTACTAAGCGTTCCCAAGATTACTTGAGATGGGTTAATGTTATGTGACGTTAGATATTGTTCAATTTTTTGAACTGCAGAATTGACTTGTGGAGTCCCCGCCTCAATAGTTTTGGACTGAATATTGACGGTGATCTGCCACTTCGCAGTATCACTATCAACAACACGCTCTGCAGTACCAGTGACTGCGATTGTATCGTTTTTGTTAGCAAATAAACTCGCACTGTAATTTAAGACAATACTTGTTATAACAATCGCGAGTCCAATAATAACTGAAGGGATAATAAGTTGATTCTTTTTTGTGTTTTCCATATGGAAGTATTGTATCAAAACTTACTTAAACAAAACAGCGCCATGGCGCTGTTTTGTTATTATCCGATCTGATCTAACCTTGATAGAAATTCTTTATACTTTAATTCAAATTTTGTTTTGTATTCGTTAAAGTCCACTTTCGATTGCTCATCCCAACCCATATCATCACATAAGGTTTTTTGCATGAGTATTGGAGCATACATATTCTTGAGATCACCCCACATTTGTATTAGATCTGCATCAAGAAGAACTTTCTCATACAAATCATCCCAATCTGGCTCCAGCGGTAATTCAATGTGACCTTCCATATCTCTCAAACCTTCAGATTGGTTAGGATTTAAAATCATAATTTTATTTTATCAAACTTCCCACAAATTCCTTACCTGCCAAATAGTTATCAAGCTCCCCTAGTTTCTTTCCATTTATGATCGCCACCTCAATGCCAATACTTTCAGCCTCTTTTGAAGCAATTGGGTCAAATGGTGCTGACATTCCCGGAGTCCATTTCTTTGGGATGATCTTTCTGAATTCTTTCCATGTAGTTCTTTCAATCTTTGTTGCAGTTGGATCAAGCTTTGGGTCTGCAGTATAGACATAATCAATATTTGAAAGATTAATGATCTTTTTTGCTTTAGCCTTTTTTGCAAAGAAAACTGCTGCCTTATCAGACGATCCTTTAGGACTAATACCACAAGCAATCACTACAGGCTGCTTACTTTTTGTAGGCAAAGCTGCGACAGAATCAATCACTTTGTCGTACGCCATTTTACCAAAGATCGATCGCACCAATTCCCCATTAAGGCGAGTTGAAGCAATCCCAATCCAGTCTGCGTCTGTCTCTGAACTTCCTAGCAAATTAGCAGCATGCTGATATTGACGAGCAACCTTCCCACCACCTGTAATTATTATGAATCTTTTACCCTTCTTCGTTTCTCTGATAATAAGATCCTTCAAAGCAGAAAGGAAATTAATTTCAATCTCCTCTGGCACAATAAGAGATCCTCCCACTGATACCACGATTACCTCATTTTTTGTCTCTTTTTTTACAGGTTTTTTCATTGAAATTTAAAATTATTGTTCAGAATACTATACCAAAAAACCTTTATTTTTGCTACTTTTTTAGATTTTGACAGCACCATTTCGAAGAATCTTCAACACATCATTTTCAAATTCAACGATAGTCGAAGGTACAATAGGCAGATCGCCTTTATCTAAATAAAAGTCTACACTCTCTCCAAAATATTTTTGCGCTTGCTTGATGTTTTTTGACGGTTTGTCCCCTTCAGTATTTGCACTCGGAGCAACGATAGGTCCCGTCATAGAAATAAACTCTCGAAGCTTCTTGTCTTTTGGCAGTCGAAACGCGAGCTTGTTTGTACCTCTGTGCAGGTATTCAAACTTTTTTTGCTGACACGGCAATATAACACTCACTTTGTTTGGCCAGAGTTTTTTCAGTTTCTTTTCTAGCTCTGTATCAATTTTTATATTAAAAATTTCTAAATCCTTTATATCAGAAATGAGAATAATAAGTGGTTTTGAAGGAGTTCTTTTTCGAACAAGATAGATTCGCTCTACAGTTTTTTTATTCATTGCACCGCCAATGATTCCATACATCGTGTCTGTTGGTATTACACCTATTCCTCCTGATTTAATTGTTTCAATTATTTCTTTCATTATAGTCCAGTGATTAACTGTTCGATCTCTTTTGTAGTTTCCTCCATCCCTTTTCCACCTGCAACAATTCGAAGTATTGGTTCAGTATTTGATGATCGAACATTCATCCAAAAATCATCAAAAATAAATGTGAGTCCATCTCGCCTATCTAAACCCTTCGCCTTGTCACTCAAAAATTTTTCTACTTCTCTATAAATCACAGACATATCCTTCCCTTCTGTTTTGATTTCTTTTGTCGTCACAATATGCTCCTCAAACTCTTTTTGCCATTCTGAAAGTGACTTTGTCATCTTTGAAACAGAATTCAAAAAAGTAATAGCTGCAAATATCCCCGAATCAGCATTAAAGAATTCTTTGAAGTAATAATGTCCAGAATATTCTGCTCCAAAGTCCGCATTTTGGCCTCTGAGCGTTTCTTTGATGAAATATGCACCAATTCTCGACGGAACCATTTGATCCTCTTCTACGAGCTTCAGGAGTCTCACAGATTGATATACAAGTTCATCGAGGATATACGGAGGATTAAATTCACTCTTCAAAAGTCCGACTACAAAACAAGCAGGTATCATTTCACCTTTGTCATCCAAAAAGAATGCTCGATCTGCATCAGCATCAAACATCACACCGAGATCGGCGCTGTTTTCGAGTATCATTTTTTTACACTGATCGCTTGCACCTGGAAGGAGCGGATTTGGTCCATGAGCTTTAAAATCAGGATCGATTTCATCATTGATCACAATTGCATTCACACTGGTATCAACAAACAGATCTTTGATGATCATTCCCGCAGGACCATTTGACGCATCAAATACAACAGTCAATGGCTTGCCAACTTTTATCTTCTCTTTCAAAAAATCTATGTAAATATTTTTATATTCCATGTTCTTCTATTGTTTTAAGTAATTCTATACCACTGAAAGGCAGCGCTTTTTCTTTGACTGCTTTGACACCGCTGTATTCTTTTGGATTGTGAGATGCTGTGATCATTGCACCACCTGATGCATTAAAGTGATTGACGAGGAAATAAAACATAGGAGTCGTCGAAAGTCCCACAGAAATAATCTCAAATTTCTTGCCGAGAGCCTCTCCAAAACTTACAATCTCTTTCTCAACAACACCAGCAAGCTCTTCACCCCCATGTCGCCCATCCCGCGCCACAACAATACTTCCAGACGGAAGAAGTGTCGCGAGCGAATGAGCGATCACTGTTATAGATTCAGTATTTACATCCGCGGGATATATTCCACGAACATCGTATGCTTTGAAGATTTTTTTGTTAAGTGACACGTGAATTTAAAATTTAATTTCCAGGACAAGGTGCGAATTCACACTTTGGTCCTTGTCGTCCAACATATGATCCATCAGGACATTGTTTTGCTTCCATAGTACATACCACCATTTGATTACCTGGTTCGTCGGCCGAATGAGGTGGCGCTACAGGATCGGGACTACTTGGGTTATAAGGAGTTGGGGCCGGAACTGAAAGTGGCGGTGGTACTGTGTCAGCACCTTCAGGTAAAGAATAAGCTTTGAAATCAGCATCACCAGAACCAGTCATAGGCGGTCGAGGAGAAATATCTACGGGAATTACTTGGTTATCACTATTAAAAAATGGACGATGGAATACCACTGGCCAGAGCCAAATGATGACATACACTACAAAAATAATACCAATAGTTTTCCAAGTTTTACTTCCCATAATAATATGAATTTAATTAATCTAATTTATTAGCACTCTCCACTCCAACAAATTCAATAATTCTACTTTTGAATCTATTGTACGCAAATCCAACCAAAAGCAAAATAACACCAAGTGTAATGAACGATATAAATCTATATATATCATCAAGATTTGTTGTATCGTAAAGGAATATTTTGAACACAGTGACGGCAAGCAAAACAATAGATGCCTGCCTTATGATTGGATTTCTCTTTATTATTCCATATGCAATTGATACAGAGGCATATACGAGCCACAAAATCGATAGCCCAACTCTTTTGGTATTTTCGAGTGACTTAGATTCATCAGCATTTCCTGCAGAGGATGCAATTTGGTAATTGTAATAATCAACAACCTCGAGACTAAGCCCCCACAATAATATTCCGTTTATAATAAAATAAAATGGTTTTGAAATTTGCAATTCATCCTCGGTCAAATCATTTTTATATGAACGAATCATAGCCAAAACTAGAGTCAAAACAGTAAGTATGACAAGTACTGATAACAATCTAATATTAAATATTGGCGTGTAATCGCTACTCGCTAATGACCACATCGCCACAACCATTACCAGTACAGAGCCGGCGAGTACAGCATAAGAAAGAACACGAAACAAAAATTCTTTGCACAAGAAAGATGCTGTAATAAACAATAGTGCGTATAAAGACCACAGTATAGGTAGAGAATTAGAGAAATTTACTGGTCCAAATTTGAACACCTCAAGATTAACCCAGATAAATGGAATAAAGAATAATCCAACTGATGATACTATCCCACCAAAACCCTTCTCTTCAAAAAGATCTCTCGATTCAAAGAATTTATAAACATACCAGATAATGGCATACGCAATTGTGATATATCCAAACTCAAGCGCTCTTTCATTAAATAGTGCGACAGCATTGTCAGAGAATACATAATTGTTTGAAAAAACCTTTAGAGCCATAAATCCTGCAAGTAGTATCCCAATAATTCTGTGTCCAATTGATTTCATCAAACTACCGATTACCACAAGAATAATAGCTTCTGTAATCAAGAACATGTCGAGTGTTCGACCTTCAAAATGCAGCGCGGTTGCAAGCAATAAAAACATACTTCCGATAGTCGCCAGAACATTACTAATTATTTCAAAATCTTTAAATTTATTAAACAAAACGCGAAAAATGATTGAAAATATTACGTAGAATATACCAATAAAAAGTGAAAGCAATGTATATTCATCCTTGTTGGTGAGCAAAGGCATTCCACACAAGAAGTAAAAAACAGGTATTCCATATGATAACAGCGCATTAACACTTTGATGATCTTCATTGTTATACAAAACATTTTTGACACTTGAAACAAGATAGATCAAGAACAAAATTGTAAGATAGACAAATGCTTGAGGTGTGATCATTTTTGCCGCTTCTGTTGATGACAACATGAGAGAGATAAAGAATGTAAACACGAGACCAAACATGGTGAGCTTTGGCCATGTTTTAAATCTTGCAATAATGAGCACTGAAAGATTAAGAATGATGAGATATACAAACTTAAAGTGTATTGAATCAACCCCTGTGAATATAAATGGAACAATATAGCCACCCAAAAGCGAGAATCTAATCAATGATTCGGAGTTGTATGCGATAGACAAACAAATACCTATTGCAGTAATAATGACGGAAAGTAACATTGAAGTAGGTTCACTTATCACACCATAGAAAGCGAACGCTGCATAAGCTGTAACATACCAAGACGCAAGAGCGAGACCTATGAGACCAAATCCATAGCTTGCGAATTTTTTGCTGAGTATATGACCTGCTCCAAGTGACAATAGTCCAAGCAAGAATCCCAAAAATAGTCTCATACCTACCGTAATAAGTCCGGTATCGAATGCATATCGCAAGAAAAATCCAACTCCTAGAACTACTGCCAAAATACCCACACCAGAAATAATCTGAGTACCAAATGTGAATTCAGTATTGTCTGCTTCTTTTTTTTCAGTTGCTATTACAGGAGATGAGATGTCTACAGGAGAAGAAACTGATGCGTAGACAGGAATATCTGTTTTTGCAATCTCACTATATATTTCTTGTTTTTGAGATTCTGTGGCAACAGGAGTTTGATTTGAAACCACCTGATTAGCACTAGGAGTAAAAATATGAGGCTGTGATTTCAATTTTGCCACCTCACCTTCCAGTCGCCCAAGCCTTACTCCTTGATGGATAAATAAAAGAAACAAGAGAATGGTTATGAGAATCATAATATTGCGTTATTTGTAGTTATAAAATTATATCATGAATTAATCGCGCTTAATAATGGCTAAAAAGTTATGAACAGGTTTGTATCTCGGTCATATGTGTTATATTAAAATCTGCCCCTGTTATTTATGTTCGAGTACATCCAAACTAACTGGGACCTCCTTCTCATTGGAGCTACAGGTCTCATTCTATCTGCCTGGTTACTCAATCGAGCGATTGACCTATACTACCAGGATAATGTAACCCGAACCAAACACAAGCCGTGAACCGCCCGGAACCCTGTCGCCCAACCCCTTGGCGACAGGGTTCCACTCATTTTAATATCTTGTATATCACTTAATTCTCCTGTATATTTTAAAAGAACAAAACCCATTATGAGTGATTTCGAAATGATGTTGACTATACTCGTCATCATAGCGATTTACTCACTCGGGAATCGCTATTTATTTAAATGAGTCTACACTGCACAAGACAAAAGTCTCTGCAGTTTTTTAATATTGAATTTATAATCCAAAATGCAGATCCATCTGATCTTGATAGTATCTTCTAACTTCCAAGTTTCTGATCTGATCGCTCACATAATCAGAATGCCAATCTCGGACTTTTCTTTGCCTTATTATTCTTTGTGGATCAGTAACGATTTCTCCGATATCAGTGAGAATTATTCTTCCGTCGATTGTCAGTCCAAAATTGACAGCAATCTTGAAGCTAAGATCAATAAATCCAAGCTGAAGCATCTTTTTGTTAAGCACGATAAAATCATCAACAATTTCTTTTGCTTTTGGAGTATCATACTGATTCAACACTTTCTGGAGCGGGATCACTTTGTCTTGAATATAATCAAAATTCGGGAGAAGCTCTGGATTGCCAATAAGTTCAGGCGATATTTTGTTTTCCTTTAAGATTGCAAAGGAACGAGTCACTTCAAGGACCATTCTTTTGGATTCCTTATTTATTCTATAGAATGGAACTTCGGAATTAAAATAAATATGAAAAAACCTATTCAAAGGAGATCTAAATTTCTTGTAGACCCTTCCGTTTCCCATATCGAAGACTTCGTGTTGCCATCCCCCGCCAAGTTTTTTCATATTCATCATGATATTAAATGTGACGGCCAGTCACCTCTTTTAGTACAGTTTATAAATAGACAAAACCGATAATTTATGTCATTATGGGTTTCTCAGCTCTTTAACTCTCGAACCTCGACCACATCATTATGAAATTCGACACTAATACCATCTGCTGGATCCTGGCAGCCATCACTTTCAGCGGAACTGTTTGGATGATTATCAATCACTTCCGCAAAAACACAAAAGAAGCAGACGAGCTCGCCCTGCTCTGGGAAACCGGTGCGACCTTGCTCCTCAGCAAAGTTTGGGGGCTTATCAATGATGCTCCGCCTGGCGAAATGCCAGTTATTGGCGAGCCGGCCCAAATAACTCGGGAAAAAATCCTGCGCCATATCTGGAAATCGGATCGTCAAGACAAGTCTTTCGAACACGAAGTTTGCGGCGAGAAAGTTTCTCTTTTGCTTCAATACCCAAATACCCTTTTCGGATTTGTGGACAAACAAGAAACTCTTGATGCAATCACGCGGGCACATGCCTTGGCGACAACCGAGGAACAACAACTATGCATCGGCATGTTCCCGCTCATCCTCGATATTCGTGTCACGGATCCAGAGGCTCATTAGTTTCGAGAGATTCCACTTACACCCTTCGGTTTCGACCGTCGGGTTTTTTATTTATATAGATTTAAACAAAAGTTCGTACTCGTCTGGGTGAGGCACCAAATCAGTTTTCCCATTCTTTACCCATTCCTTTAATGTTTCAAGTGGGATATATTCCACCTTCTCAACTTCCCCATCATTAAATTTAAAATCGGATAGTTTCAGATTAGTTTTTACAAGATAGATATCATCAAATTGATTATTGATATACAACCCATCTTTATGGATCGAGGTCTTTTTTATCTGACCAAGAAAAACTAATTGGTTTCCGGAAATTACAACACCAATTTCTTCGAAAATTTCCCTCTCCGCAGCCTCAATACTTTCATCTCCGGCGACAGCGTGTCCCGCAGCTGAGATATCCCAAGATCCAGGATTAATTTCCTTTGATTTAGATCGAAGCTGTAAAAGCACTTCGTTATTTTCATTTACAAACCATACATGCACAGACCTATGCCAAAGTCCTTTTTCATGAACTTCGTCCCTTGATCTTACTTCGCCTGTATTATTTCCATTCTCATCCAACACATCAATATATTCCATAATTTTATCACTCAATATTACCACAATTCCCAAATGTTGGAATGACGTTTGACGGACTATTTTTTGTTTTATTTCTCCTCTGGAGCGGCGTCCCAATTCTTATGAAACTCATTTTCCCATACATCATGCTCAGCATCAGTCATACTCGACATCTTCTCTGCAACCTCAGGATGCGATTCCATAACATGAGCAGTCATTTTCTTTGCCATTTCAGCGCTTGTTTCTGCACTAATCTCCATATCACAATCCCCACCCATCTCTCTACAAGTCATTGTTTTCATAATTCTCTTTATATTAGCTTATATAAAGAGAAGACGATCCAGGATACTGAACATTAAATTTTTTTATTACTTAAGCGGATCTTGATGTTCTATGATTAGCTTTGAGTTTTTTGACCCTGATTACCTTCATCACTTTTCTTAGGTTGATCTTTTACTACAACTTCCTCATTCTTTGGATCTGTTTCTTCTAGTGCTTTTTTATCAACATTATCTGCTTCTGACAATGACTTGAGCTGACCTAAAATTGCCTCCAATTTGTCGAGATCTGTTTCATTACCTGCAGCATTGATTAATTCCTGAAGTCGAGATTCTCGATCATTGAGACGTGACATGGTATTTTCATCCTGCGCTTCTTTTACATCAACTTTTGCTCTGTATTCTTCAGCATAAAAAGTCTTCGCAGTTGTTCTCGCCATGCCAAAAAAATTAAATATTGAAAGAAAAGGAAAAGCCTTTTTGAAATGAACTTCATTCTCTATACGAGAAATTACCTCTATTTTCTTGTTTTGAGTTTCGGTAATCAAATCCCCTATCTTGGCCGAGGCTTCTTCTTTTTTAGCATCAACTTCTTCACCAGCATGCTGTAATTCTTCTCTAATCTCGTTAGCTTTTTCCTTAGACTCTTTCTCGCTTTCAGCCTTCTTTTGCTCAAACGCTTCTTGAGATTTTTCTGCTTCAGCTTTGCCTCCAAGCCCCTCAACACCCTCTTTATCACTTTCAATTTTTTCTTTTGAATCCTCTGGAGCGTCGGTTACTTGTTCACTATTTGCTTCAGTGGATGCTGTTTCGGCACTCTCTTCTGGAGTTTCCATTACCATTCGCTCGGCCTCAGTTGGAATATCTCGCATAAAATTTTATATTAGATTGTTATATATTAATTATATCGGTACCTATCCCTATGTCAATTTATACAAAATCAGCGAAAAGCTAATTAAACAAAGAAAATTTACTAGTAAATTCCTTCAATACTTCAGAGTCGCCAAACATACAAATCCCAAAATACTCAAGATCTAGTTCTTTAGTATTTTTGGTCCTTTCTATTTGTTCTTTTGAAGTTCCGACAATCATTGTATGTGTGAAATCTGTGAATTTGACCCCTCGAGACAATGCTTCAGTACGCACCTTTCGGATCTGATTTGAGTTATCGGCTTTGAGGATTATAAACGCGAAGTTTGAGATATTTGGATGTAGTCCCTCATCTCCGTCAATATATGGAATGAATCCCATCTGATCTTGAATTCCAAATCCACCCGAAAGTCCTGCAGTCATATGTCCCAAGGCATTCATGAGTCGTCCCACTTCTATTTTTTTATTTAAAATTGCAATAAATCGTTTTGAGTTTTCTGCGGTCATAATATTCACTATATCTCAAATTCTGCAGAAACCGGATAATGATCAGTTAATGTATCACTATGGATATTAAATTGATTCAATTTTAAACCCGAAAATAAAATATGGTCATATTTTCTACCTTTTGGATTTGTAGGTTCTGTAAGAATAATTTCATCAAGTTTTGACATGAGGTTTGGAAAATAAGTTTTAAGTGACTCATCATTAATATTGAAATCTCCGCCCAAAATCATTGGAAAAACTCTTTTCTTCAAGATCACTTCTTCCATATTTTTTAAGATCTTTTGAGTATCGTCACCAGAATAATCTAATCCAAAACGACGAAATGGGATTGCATGCAGAACACCAATACCTAGCCTTGTATCATTAGGTAAAGCTGCTTCAACAAAAGAATATCCTTTATCAAGCGAAATCCATTCTTCACCTGCTTCGGTAATGAATCTAGCATGAGGATTATAAAATAGATCAAAACTATGATCCGAGAGCGGAAATCGAGAAATAATAGCCTGGCAAAGTTTCTGACCTTTCTCTACATGGGAATTACAATAGAAATCATTTATCCAATAATCAAGTCCGAGTGATTTTGCGATTACTTCGGCTTGAATTCGGGCACTATCCTCATGAGCTTCCTCAAGAGTGATAATATCGGGAGAGTATTCCTTGAGCCTTTCAATAATATATTCGAGACCTTCATTAGAATAACTATTGGTGATCGCGCCCACAGTTTTTATCGGGTCAGAGTCAATATCTCTGATCTTTCCTCCACCAATATTCCATTGAACAACTCTTAGTTTCATTATTTTGAAGCGATAAATACCACTCAGTGGATTTTAAAATTAAATTGCAGTAGGCAATTTATCAATTATTTCAGTTACAATCCCAAAATCCAAAGCTTCAGATGAAGAATATATTTTTCCTTCCAAAAAAACATCAGCAATCTCTTCCCTTGTTTTTTTGGTTTCGGCGGCTACGATTTTAACACTTCTATCCAATAGCTCTTTAAGAACACGAAGAGATTCTTCTAAATGTCTCAATATAGCCGTCTGGTGACCTATTGTAAAAGTTCCTTCATGTAAGAAAAAACGACATCCGTCCAACACCTTTCTGTTCTTACCTGCCAAAAAAATTATATTAGCGGCAGAATCAATCTGACTAAATCCAATAGTTTCAACTTCTATTGGTAAACCTTTGAGATATGTATAAATTCTTATTGCTGAATCAATATCTCCACCCGTGGAGGAAATAAAAAGGGTTAACTTTGATGGTGTACTCCCTGAATAAATCTGTGAGTTCATCCAGATAATTAGCTGATGTGCGGTATCAACATTAATTCCACCTGTGATTGTATAGTATAAATTCATATATTTATTTTTTACTTCTAAATTTTGGATGCAGTTCGAGGCGTGGATGAAGTGGCGCGACCAAGGTGTACTCAGATGTACTCTGCGGGAGTGTCGCGAGGCCACAACGAAGAAATGCGCCGAAATTTAAAGTAAACTATTCAGCTTTCTTGTGAGATCCTGACGCAGATGAGTCAACTTCGTAACTCGTATTCTGTGATTCAAAAAAGTTCACAAGCTCATACACATCCGTCGCACCTGCCATCCACTTCGCAGGATTAGTCACTCCATATTGCTTTTCAAGTCCGAGCTCTTCGAGTCGTCGATCTGCCACATACTGCACATACTGGTTCACATAGTCTGCGTTCAAACCGAGGATCCCTGTTGGAAAAAGATCTTTGTTGTATGCATTTTCGAGTGCCACACCTTCGATAATGATCGCTCGGATTTCTGCTGCAAATTCTTCTGTCAAAAGATCTGCATTCTCTTCAAGCACATTGTGAATGAGGTTGATACCGAATTTGAGGTGGAGAGATTCATCTCGAAGTACCCAGTTGATCATAGAGCCGAAGTTTCGAAGCTGGTTTCGCTGTCGGAAAGAAAGTGCCACGAGGAATCCTGAGTAGAACCAGATTCCTTCCATCACAATATTGTATGCAACAAGGTTTCGAATAAAATCCTTCTTTCCTTCTGTCGTTTCGATATCGAGTCGATCATCTGTCATTCGAGTGAGGAACTTCATCACGAATGCTTCCTTCGCTTTCATTGATTCTACTTCGAGGTGCACATTGTAAATAGTCTCTCGGTCAAATGGGAAAGTTTCGAGCACGTATTCGAAAGCTACACAGTGGTTGGCTTCTTCCCACATCTGCTTCGCAAGATAGAGGTGACATTCAGGCGACTTCAAGTATGGATACACTCCGAGCGCGAGTACACGGTTCACAATGAGCTCTCCAGGGTTGAAGAATGCCATCACGAATTTCACCGCATGTCGTTCGTCTTCTGTCATTTTTTCGAAGTCTGCGAGGTCTTCCTTGAGTGCGATTTCGTGCGGGAACCATGTGTTTCGAACAGCCTGATTGTAGAGATCATATGCCCATTGATATCGTAGCGGGTGCAGGTTTACATCTTCTGGTGACGGTTTTCCGATAAGTGTCATTGTGGAATATTAAATTAAATTATAAGTGGGATAACTATAAACTATTGAGGTATTACTGACAACTATCGCACTGAGCGAGTTCTGCTGGATCTGTAGGGCAAGTCTTTGCTCCTGCGAAGATTACTTTTGGTTTTGGTTTGACCTCTGAAAAGCCTCCTCTAGAAACTTCAGAAAATCCTCCTCGCGGTGCCTCATAAGCTGGTGCCGCACTTCGAACTGGTTCATTGATTGATCGAAGTCGATCGATATCAAGCGAAGGTTGAATTGATGCCGGAACAGAAACTGGCTCTGGTGCTGCATATGATACTGGAGCCACGTATGCCATTTGTGGAACATGCTGTGGAGCAACATATGCTGGAACTGCGTGCTGAACAGGTGCTACATGCGCTACCGGCTGCATTACAGGTATCTCAGCTTCAACCGTCATTGTAATTGGTGCTGAGTCTGCTAAAAGCTCTGACTCGTCATTAGTCTTTACTTCTGCCACACGCTTCAATGCTCCGAATCCTACCTTTCCTGTCATTGAAGATTTGTTTACATTCACAGTACTTTGTTCTGCTGTGTGTCGTGGCTTCATGTGGAGGTAATATGTACTCTTCACACCCTTTTCCCACGCCGTCATGTAGATCTTCATTGTCTCATCAATGTCTCGTGTATCGAGATACATGTTTCGAGAGATCGCCTGATCCATCCATTTCTGTGCTCGGGCTGCAACTTCGATGAATGCGTATGCAGAAGTTGTGAAAGATGTTTTGTAGATTGCTTTGATATGATCTGGGATTTCTGTGATACCTGAAATATCTCCCTGGAATTCTACGATCTTTTCTTTTACTTCTTCCCAAAGTCCAAGGTTCTTCAAATCCTTTACAAGGTTATGATTGATATCGAGATATTTTCCAGAGATCTTGTTTCGAGAGAACACCTGTGCGAATCGTGGATCAACTCCAGGAGTTGTCGCTGCGATGAGTCCAATGTTTGCATTTGGCGCAGTCGCGAGAAGTGTTGCATTTCGCATTCCTTTCTTGACCTTTGCTCGAAGCACATCCCAGTTCAATCCTCGATGCTTACTTTCTCTTGATACTGTTACCTTCACTCCTCGGTCTCTCTCCATAACATCAAGAGTATCAAATGGCACCATTCCTTTTGACCACATTGATCCTTCGAAGTGTTTGTAGCTTCCTCTTGTAACTGCAAGGTTTGCACTCTCGTCGTATGACATATAACTTATGAATTCAAAAATTCTGTCGATGAAGTCGTATGCAGGAGCACTCTCGTATGGAAGTCCCATTTTCTCAAGAGCATCTGCAACACCCATCACTCCAAGTCCTACAGCTCGGTTCTCGCTGTCAGATTTGACCGCTTCTGGTACTGGAAGCACATTGATGTCGATCAAGTTATCGAGCTGTCGGATCGCGAGTCGTACAGATTCTTCGAGCTTACCCCAATTGATCTCTTTGTTCACGACGTGTACTGCAAGATTCAAAGACGCGAGGTTACACACCGCGATATTATCTTTGTCCTGTGGAAGACAGATCTCTGTACAGAGGTTCGACATATGAATAGTGCCTGTATTGTTGTTCATTGCTCGAAGGTTGATGTTGTCCTTCCAAGTGATCCAAGGATGTGCTGTTGTCTGAAGAGAAATGAGCATCTTTCGGAAAAGTTCTGTAGCTGGCACCTGCTTGAATACTCGAAGCTGTCCTTGCTTACCTAGTTCTACATATTCTGCATATCGAAGACTGAATGCATTACCATACAGTTCACAAAGATCTGGTGTTTCTGCAGGGTCAAACATATACCATGGAGCATTAGTCTTTACACGCTTCATGAATTCGTCAGAAATATATGCAGCAGTGTTTGCCGTTCTCATTCGAAGGTAATCATCTCCAGCGTTGTGCTTCCAATCAATAAAATCAGGAAAATCACAGTGCCAGTTCTCCATATAGAATGCGAGCGCGCCTTTTTTCTTGCCACCTCTTTGAATCGCACGGATCGCAGTATCGATGATCTTTGCAAAAGGAGTAGGTCCTGTTGAGACACCATTGTTTGATTTGAGAGGTGAACCTGTTGCTCGGAGTTTTGTTACTGATGCTCCAATACCTCCTGATCCTTTTGAGAGAAGCATTACATCTGCAACAGACTTTGCGATGTTGTTCATATCATCCTGAATCTCAAGAAGAAAACAGTTTGAGAGCGCAGGATTGATCGTTCCAGCTCCAAGGTTTGTTGATCCTCCTGCAATATACTCGAATCGAGACATCTTGTTGTAAAATCTTTTTGCCCAGAGAGTTGGATTCTCTTCGTTGTAAGAGAGTCCCATTGCAACACGCATAAAGAAGTACTGAGGAGTTTCTCTTGGAGTCTGATCCATGTTCTTCAGCGCGTATCGGTTTTCAAATGTTGAAAGTCCGGCGTACTGAAAAAGATCATCTCGTTCGATATTGAGAGCCTTTGAAAGTTCTTTGAGGTCGAACTTTTCTACCATTCGCGGATCAAGCTTTCCATCAACAACACCTTTTTTGACGAACTCAACGAATCCTGCCTGATGTTTGAGATCGAGATCATCATCATTGTCCTTGTCATACTCTCCTACCACCTTTCGATAGATAGTTTTGAGGAGAAGTCTCGTTGCAACCTTGTCATAAGCAATATCATCCTTCACGTTCTGAAGCGCAGCATTGATGGTCGCCTGATCCATCTCGTTTGTCGTGATACCGTCATAGAGCGTAAGCTCTGTTTCTGTCGCGATCTGTGTCACCATCGAGATTGGATCCATAAGTCCCTGACATGCTCGCTCGATAGATTTGTTGATCTTGTCTGCGTTGAAAGGAACTTTTGTACCGTCAAACTTTGTAATTGATATGCTCATTGTTTTATAAATTTTAATTCATCCGGAGTCATATAAAAAGACGATAACAAATTTTTGATTACAATCGTCTCCTTATAAAACTTCGAAAAGTACTTTTAATATGATTCGCTTACTATTTTACCTTAAAAAAAAGTGGATTGCATAGTGAAAATCGACCAAAAACACATCCCAACACAAAAGAAAACCAGCTTCAAGTGAACCCCCAAAGGAGGCTTAATTTGCGGTTCGATTCGAGGAGAGAAAAATAAATTTTAAACAGCCTTCCTCTCAAAAAAACTGAAAATGGAGTCGCACCCTTCGGGTGCGACTCCATTTTCGTATTTTTAAGAAAAAATATTTTAAAACTTAGAAAGTTAATTATTTTTTATTTCTTCGGATCAAAAATCGATGGTGCAAACTTTTCTCCCACAAACATTTTTGCAATCTTGTATCCGCCAAATATAGAAGTCATGATCCCTACTCCATTGCAGCCCAAATTGTAATAAAGCAAAGGGTTTTTTGGCTCGCTACCTACCACTCTCATATTAGATGGCGTGTAGCACATAATGCCATGCCACTTGAATTTGTATTCAAGTGTTTTATCTTTATGGTTCAACACATTTTTTCGCACAAAGTCATCGATGATCTCGCCTTTTTCTTTTATGAATGGTGCATACCGGTCATAATCCTGCGTCTCTGCCACCTGCTGTTCTGGTCCGCCAATGCAAATGAGATTATGCATTTCGTTTTTCTCCAGTTCATATGGCCGTCTCGTCTTGTACACATATGGAATATCATTATAGGCATCAATATTCACTGAATCAGTTTCATCTTGATCATAATATCCAAGCGCAGTAGGCGGATGATTCAAGTCTTCGATGTAGGCCGCCATATAGCCAATGTCACCATTTACCATATGATGGAATTTTGCATCAATCTCATCACCTGAATTATTTTTGATTCTGATTCTTTCAAACCCATTTGTACAAAGAATGACCTGATTGCAATGCATTTGATATCCTTCTTCTGGATTGCCATCTTTTCTATTTGTCATCACGGCAAGATTTACATTGTCTTTGTTTAAAGATGCGAGTGCTACCGATGTGTGTTCAAACAGTCTAAACCGGGCCTTGAATGTCGCCAAAAGATACCCAACGATCTCTTCAGAAAGAAGCGCGCTGTTCACACAACCTTTTTTGAGCGCAGTCGCACATATATATTCTGTGTTTTCAGTTTCGAGAAGCGAAAGAATGTCTGACTGAGGCACAGTTTGAAAAAGATCCTTAAATTCTTCAGGGAGTTTGTTTCGTAGAAGCCATTCCTTCGCAATATAGACAGGATTTGTAACAGTTCCCGCATATTGTCGGAGTAAATTTGCTTTAAGCGCATCTACGACATGCGCTCGATGCTTGTAGCCGTTGTATCCCATAAACGACGAAAGAGGTGTCTGCAGTTTTGCTTCAGCATAAATCTCATCGAGAAGCACCCATGAGTATAATGTATTTTCTTCGGCATCAACTGCTTTTTGAAGTCCATATTCTCGCACTAAATCAGTGAATGGTCGCTCAAATTCAGAAACAATCTGTCCTGCATTGTGACCTGTCGCACCATGAGCTACTTTGCTGCCTTCAACGAGTGTTATTTCACGATTTGTATGCTTAAGAAGAAAATACGCTGTCATGATTCCCGAAATTCCACCGCCCACAACCACAATATCAGTTGTAAGGTCCCCAGAAATAATATCAACAGGACGAGTGCGCTTGAGTTGATAGAGCCATGGTGAAATATTAGGATTGGGATTCATTTTAAGATCTTTAATTTCCTATGTGCACAGTGACAGTTGTTGAAGCAGCCGTCGATGTCGTTGTTGCTACAGTAGATGAAGCAGTTTTTGTAGTTCCATAATGGTTCTTTTGATATGACTTCTTGTGATGACTTCCTCCAGAAAGAAGATATCCCATAACAAGTCCCAAAACGAGCATAAAAATAAGTCCAATCAAGAATGCAACGTTTTCTTTTATAAATAAAAATAATTTTCCTTTAAACATGTAAATAAAATAACAAATATTAATATAATTAAAGATATTTTAGCATATATGGAAGTCTCGGGCAAAATTAAAGGCGGGGCAGCGTAGCTGCCCCGCCTTTAATTTTATTTATCTTCCTTTTCTTAATACCCCGCCTTCAATACTCCATTTACATTCAGCGCTCCGCTTCCGCTATTTGAATTAGTGCCCGCATTTGCACCTGCATTTACATTCACGTTAGCATTCACACCTGAATTTGTATTTCCATTTGTTCCTGTGTTTGTAGTACCGTTTGCATTTACATTAGTATTTGCATCAGCACTTCCATTTGTAGATTCTTGGTCAGCTCCATTATTTTTGTAAGTTTTGCCGCCAAGGAGGAAGTTTACACCTCCTGTGATAGAATCATCCACCTTTAGATCTGCTCCAGTGTTGAGGCTGAAGTCTGATCGTGAAGTACCATCAATATCAACTCCTACACTCACAGAGCTGTCTGCAGAACCTCCTGTAGATTCGACAGCATTACTGTCATTGTCTACCGCTACGTTTGCACCACTCTCTGACTTTGCATTCACAACTGGTGCGAACACGTATTTATTGTCAGATGTTACATGAAGAGACTTGTCAGCAAGGAAATCAAGACTTACCTGACTATCACCTTCGCTCTTTACATTCACTTTCATATTCATAACCACTTGGTTTGAAGGAGAATATGCTTTGACATTGCCATTAGACTTTGTCTTTACTACAGTATCTCCGAGTGTTACTCGAACTCTGTCATAGGTTCCCGCAACCACCTTTGTCTTTGCGTAGAGTTCGGTCTTGCCCTCTGCATTCAAAGCCAAAAGATTATAAGACTTAGAGTCAGACGACGCTGTCACCCAACCGTTTGTGGCGCTGTGTAGCTCCACTTTCTTCACTTCCATATTCACCTCATCAACATTCTTTATATCCATTGTTGCATCAGTAATGCCGACATAGAGTGATCCTCCATTAGCATTAGTATCATTTACCACTTTTTCATTTTGATACCAGAAGACTCCACCTATAGCGACGATCACGATGACCGCACCTATAATGACACCTGCGAGATTATTATTGTTGTTGTTCATAGATTTATTTTTATACTGATTGATAGTTATCTTACAGGATTTTCTCCTCTAATGAGTCGGATAAGGAACATAATGACTGCGATCACAAGAAGAATGTGAATAAATCCTCCCAAAACATGAAATCCTAAGAAACCAATAAGCCATAGAAGTACAAGTACTGTCGCAATTGTTGTTAACATAAAAAATTAAAATTAATAGTAATAAGTAGTATCTATCAAACGAGAGTATTGTTGCCACGAGAACACTCTCACCCAATTCCCACATATTTCCAAACCGAGTCCTGTCCAGAAATATGTTCTATAGTTGGAGACGCAGAAGATTCAAATATCTTTCAAGATATAAATAATTATGACTGGAATTTGCTTTTCTTGACAGAAAATGTAATATGAGTCGTAGCACAACCGCACCTATCACCCTGTTTATTTATGCCTACAACATGTATCAGCCTTAACTCGCAAGACACAATCCCTGGTCCAGAGCAAAAAGTGACCATAAGTGTCGTCAAACATGATGGTACTAAGTTTCAACAAGATTTTGCAACACCAAGGAGGGCAAAAGTGAGCAGTTTCGTCTCGAGCATGTGTGGAGTCACACACAACAAATTTGATGCTGAATTTGACGAATCGACTCGAATTCTCGTAGTCACACTTCCAACCTGAATCTTTCGTTCTTACTTGCCTCGCCCCTACCCGGACGAGGTTTTTTTATTCCTCAAGTTATTGACAAGATACATTTTAATGTTATTGTGTATTTGGCACTGCTATTTAACACCATTTATTCCACACCATCCATGAGCACATCAGCAATCGACCCTTCACTTTTCCCTCTCCGCGGCAAGCTGGGCGGCAAAAAAACCACAGACTTCTTCTGGGAAATCTCTGTAGTCACAAAACTCGGAGACGATATTGTCACACATTACACCGATGCAGATTGGAGTATGATCCTCGAATTCTGCCGCACCCTTTTGGCTGCTGACTATGGTGAAGATGCTTGCACCGCCGTCTGGATCTTGGGTGATCCAAAAAACGCCCCTCCGGCTGAGCAAGGTAAATTTGAGGGCCAAGATCTTACCCTCCGCTACGTGGTTACCAAGTAACCAAAGGAAAAATTGTTCTCGATTCCAATCCCGCAACCAAAAGTTGTGGGATTTTTTATTTAAAAAACAAAAACCGCTTTTATGCGTTTTTTTTTGGAGTATTAACTTTATTTATTATTTTACTTCTTTTATTTACAAAATTGATAAATTATGTTATTATTTTTTTAGTTGTTTTTTCTCAATTTCACCCACACACACATGAACACACCAGCCCTCGATCCCACCATCACACGCTTTCTTCGACTGACCGCTTACTTCATCTGCCGGCTCGTCGACCAGCCTGCTGGTTTGGTCCTAAAGACTCTTCGTGAACACCCAAGGTATAAAAACACCGCTCTGTTCAACCGATTGACCAACGATGATTTTATTTTTGCACGAAAGGCTGTTGCCGATGCTTTTGGTGATTTGCTCTCATTACCTCAATACCAACACAACGATAGTGAAACATTTCGTATACTCTGTCGACAGGCAATCCTTGTGGCAAGAGAGCTCGGTTTCGAAAATAGAGCTGTTGATATTGAGCAAAACGATCCGACTATCCTCGGACGCTTGCAGATCTACTCACAAACAGTACACGAGTGTTTTAATACGTTTGCACCTTGGGTAACCAAGATTCTCACCGAACTGCCACAACACTTCAATGCCGAAGAATTATCGGCAAATGCAAGTCGAGATTATTGGCTTGTTGAGAAAAAGTTTTGGTCCCTGGCCAAGCAGATCATGTCCAAAGTATCCGGGTTTATGGAATTCTTCGTGACTCAGTATGGCAAGTTCTTGGTTCGCACCATAGAATCCAATCTGAATCTCATTGAACTTTACGAACCGGGCACACTGGACAGAGCGACGGTACCACAAATCGTCCCTCAAATTTATAGTTTGGGAGTTGCGGATCTGACGAAGAACCTTCGTGAAAATTGAACACTTAACCCAGCCGATCGCAAGATCAGCTGGTTTTTTTATTTTAAAAATTTTAATAAATCTTAAATTTAAAGCGACTTCATGTCTATCACAAATCGGTATCGAACATCTCCTTTGAGAATTCGTTCATACGCTTCATCGATCTTATCAATCGTCGTCATTTCGATATCTGAGACAATATTATGCTCCGCGCAATAGTCGAGCATTTCTTGAGTTTCTTTGATCCCGCCCACGAGCGATCCCGAGAGGCTTCTTCCTTTTTCAATCAGAGTCATCATATCGATCTTTGCAGGCTCTGGCGGTATACCCACACAGATCATGTTTCCATTTGTTTTTAGTAGCCCGAGATACAGATTATAGTCATGAGGTGCTGAGACAGTATCAATAATAAAATCATAATTTGCATAGAGCCTCTGTACGTTTTGTGGATCTGTTATGACTTCAAAATGATGTGCGCCGAGTCTCTTTGCATCCGCTTCTTTGCCATTTGATCGAGCAAGTACTGTGACTTCAGCTCCGAACGAAACAGCGAGCTTGAGTGCCATATGTCCCAATCCTCCAAGACCAACTATTCCCACCTTGTGGCCTTTTCCGATATTCCAATGTTTAAGTGGAGAATATGTTGTGATTCCTGCGCAGAGAAGTGGAGCGACAGCCTCTATATTTTCTTTGTGAGTTATCTTAAGTACAAAATCTTTGTCGACAATGATCTGTTTTGAATATCCCCCATAAGTTCTTCCTCCGCTTATTTTGTCTCCTGAGTCATAAGTGCTTGTTGCACCATTTAGACAATATGATTCTTCGTGGTTCTTGCAGTTCACACAAGTCCGACAAGAATCTACAAAACATCCAACACCTACAGTATCTCCGACTTTAACATTCATGACTTCGCTTCCAACTTCTGTCACTCGTCCAACAATCTCGTGACCTGGCACAACAGGAAACACTGTCCCTGGCCATTCGTTTCGTGCTGTGTGGATGTCAGAGTGGCAAATACCACAATACAGTATCTCGATTGATACATCTTGAGGACGGACTTCGCGACGCTCGATTGTGAGGGGTTCGAAGGGGGTGGTTGGGGTTGTAACGGCGTAGGATTTTGTTTTCATGGTTACTCTTCAAAATTAGCCCTATTTGAAAAGACGGGCTTAGAAGATGAAACTGCATTAGGTTCAACCAAGGAGGCACGGTTTTTAAGTTGTTGGATTTCTTGTTCTGTAACGATGTCACTTTTTTTCTTTTCTGTCTCTTGATAGTCTTCTTCTTTAACAACACGCTCTTCATATAAACTTTGATACAGCGAATTCGCAAAGGCTTCAACCATTGAAATAGAATTACACATATCTGATATCTTTGTATGGTGTATACCTTGTACTTTATTTAAAGCAGCGACAATACCTTTTGCATCTTGCATCCAAATTTTAACCTGTGATTTTGTCTTTTTCTTTTGATTTTCAGCTTCAAGATATTGCCAAATAGAGAAACAAACTAAGATAATATTAATAATAGTAGAAACAATTGACCACCAATCAGATAAATTTATTTGATAGTTGGTCCAAGTGGTCCTTAAAATAGACATTGTCAGAGTAACACTAACAAGAGCTGTAATTATAATTGTTAAAATTATTTTTCTCATTTTAATCTTTACCTAAAAAGATATCACTAAAACCTTCCAATTGGTAAATTAGATTTTGTTCGCTAATAAACATTTCAAGAAAAGCCCCGAAGCATTCTTTAACATATTCCCCTGTATAAACAGCTTCTATTCTCAAGATGGCAGTATCAGCCTCGATTTCGTAGTACATTTTTGATAACGAAAATGCCTTATTTGCTTTATTAATGAAACTATCCATTTGCGGAGAAAATTTTCGTTCAGTTGTTAAATTGACGCGAAACATAGTAAAAGAAGGAAAAAGTTCAAAAAAAACAATATTATTTTTTTGAGGATGACGAGCAACAAAAATTTGCTTTTCATTTGGGTTTTTCGGTTCCACTGCTTCTGTTGTATACCCAAGAAAGCGTACGTGACCTACCATGCTTTTAGTGGTTGATGATGACATATTTCAATATAATACAATAAATTCTTAAAAAACCATAGACACCAAAATGTGTTTAATATGCTGTTTATGGCTTGAATCCGCCCGAAAGTGCATTTAGCACTTTCCCTAGCGGAATTTCTCCCTCGAAATTTAATATGCCGTCGCATATTGAATTTCTGGGCACCGGTTTTCGCTTCGCTTGTTACTACAAACTCAATGCGAAAACCGTTCGAATCCGCACGCAAGTGCGTTTAGCACTTGCTTAGGGTCCACAAATAAAAAGACCACCCTTTTCAAGGTGGTTTTTATTTGTGGAATCTGTTATCTGAGATTAGAACCTACTATTACACTACAGAGTATCATTCAGCATTTAAAATTGTGGAGTTATGGGATTAGATTTGTCTCGACAACTCCTTTTATATACCTCGAAGACTGGTAGTGACATATTTTCGTATCGAGTTAGAACCTGAACATGTCGTTATCTTTCGTTATAAATCTCCTGACCACTGCAAATGAACTCAGGAGATACTCCAGTATATATTTTAGGATATATAGGATTAATTATTAACTGACAGCAATTCCATATCATAAATGCTAAAATACACTTATGAATGAAGATGTAAAAAAACTGCTCGACCTTAATGACGAGCTACATAAGCTAGTAGACACTAAACTTCAACTAGATATCACAGAGGGAAATAATAAATCTTTCTTTGTTGCTTTTGCTATTGGAAAGGCTTTTAAGTCACATGAAGCAATCCTCCTTCTTTGTAAAAATGGTTACGGTGAGGATGCTTTTATGCTTGCGAGAACATTATTTGAGTTGATGATAACAACAGCATATATTTCCCAAGACACTACAGATGACAGACTGACTCGCTACATGAACCATGATTGGGTAACGAGAAAGCAAATGTACGATTATGTTGTCTCGAAGGAATCACTGCTTGCTGGATTAAATCAAGAAATAGAGGCTAGTAATAAACAAGATGTTCTGGCAGAAGTTGAGGCAGAATATAAAAAAGTGATGGAGAAATATAAATATCAAAATGGCACATGGTCAGATAAAAGTATTAAAGGAATGTCTGAATCTGTTGGTAGATCGGACGCTTATAACACTATATATCGTTTACAGTGCACTGTAGGACACACCAATGCACGAAGCATGAATGAGTATATGCATCGGACTATTTTGAATATTGGACCTAATTGGGATCTAGTAAAAAGCACTCTGGTTGTATCATTTGACTGCCTTTTTCATATTGCACAAGAAGCAAATGCTCAATTTAACTGGGGCCTGAACACAGAATTAGAGGAACTATCTAAAAGATGGGCAGATACAGCCAGTAAACTAAAGTTCAAATAAAATGAGTAAAAAGTATTACATCTCAATCCAGATTGGAACAGAAAAATACAACATTTTTGTCCTTGGTTATGATAAGACAAACGGTTATTTTATTACTGACCTGTCATCTGCTAAAGGACGTTACTGGATTACAAAAATACGGTTTCAACTTACAGGTGCCAGAACCATGATTGTACCCATAGACAAAAAGGATGAATGGTATGTAACTCGTAAACCTAAATTAATGCAACATATTGATGGTAAAGCTCAAATTTCAGGTGATGGTATTAGATCTGGATTCTTTAAATCTATTAAAAGACCGAAAGGTGTCAGTACTGAAAGTCCAACCTTTAATGACGGAGGGCCAGTTTTTTCATTTCTAGGTTGGGGTCTTGAGAACTTTTCAAAGAAACATGAAAAAGAATCAATCATATTCCAACAAAAAGATTTACATCTTGATCCCTTTCTTGATCAAAATACATTAAAGGGTGACTACTATCTTTTTGAAGGTTATTACATTCCTCGTGAGGCTGCAAAGTATATTGATCAAAAAACTGGAATATTGTTATATAAGACAGTGGCTCTTGGCACCATACCTCTTAAATGTATACCTTTACCGTCATCAAACACACCCGGCTTTGTTGGAATTAGTTGCAGAAGGGTTAATCATGGTTTTAATAAGACACACGGTTTTAGTTATGGTGGTGGAGTAAGTCAAGGTGATAAAGATGGTTTTTTAACACAAATTAATGTTATGTATCCATTGGATGAGGACTTTCATAAAAATTCAACCTCCTATCCTAAAGAACTCGATTTCTCTTTCAAGGACCGTGTTCTGTCAAAAATAGATGATGTAATATCAAAAATATTTAAACATGATAGTAGTAAAAAATAGAACTTTAGAAGGTTGGATAAAAAAGTCATTCCGATTTCCTAGTCAAAATCCATATCAACTTCTTCTTTATAACTTTCAAGCATTAGGGAAACTTGACTATAAACTTTCTAGCGAATGGGAAGTTATTAAAGATCAATTAGATGATATTAAAAATATAGAAAAAGTTGATGAGATATCTTTTCTAGCATCTCTTTGGGTAATAGCTGGATATGAATTTATACGAGTGCTTAAAAAAATAGATACGCGTCCCGAAGTAAAGAAAGTATATGAATTATTTCGAAGAGTAAGAATACCAATGGTTAAATTCGAAACACCAAAAACCAGAAACAAGCCGGATTATCCGTCTGACTTTGGAATCGCTCATATTGCATTAGGACGAGGAACAAATGAATTAGGATGGGCTATTAGTCATGAAAAATTTGTTTCAAGAGACGAACTAGCAAATGCTCTGTACAATTTATATCCTTAATTGGTTAGTTTTAATAATTCAATATTTGTTATAAAATAGAACTACAACTGAATAGGTAGAAGTAGCCTAAACCAACAAGCAATTGCTGGCATGGTGAAAGTTAGTCAATTCACGCATAAAAACCCCGTTATAGGGTCGCGTGAATTGCCGTGTGGAGAAATCTGCACGAGTGGTTTCGGCCACTACCTGTAACGGGATTTTTGTGTCCCCAAAAACTCGTCACAGGATTAGCAGTTAACAAATCCTTATGACAAAAGAATCTCAAAAGTTTGTATGCACCTCTTGCGGATATGTAGGATATCCAAAGAAGATTGCTCAGGGAAGCATTTTAATAGAAATAGTATTGTGGTTGTTTTTGATAATACCAGGACTCGTCTACTCACTCTGGAGACTGACAAGCAAGCAGGACGCTTGTCCTAAGTGCAAGAAGCCTACAATGATTCCCGTTGATTCTCCAATGGGACAGAGATTAGTAACTGACGAGCCTAAATCATAATCTGTATGAGTAAACTAAAAAGATACTCACTGATTGGATTAGGAATAGTTGTTTTCATGCTCGTTGCGTCTGGCTACATAATCCATGCACTGAATGTTGCTTCCATAAGAACACCAGAGCAAATCAAGATGGACGAGAGGATTGCAAAGAACAAAGCACTAGCAGATGAGAAGCAAGCAGAGGTACAGAAAGTAAAAGATGCGAAAGATGCGGCTAACTTAGCTACTTGGAAATCTACCAAAGCAGGACAGCTGTGTGCGAAGCATCCAGACTGGTCTAAAGAAGATTGTGACAGTCTAGCTTCGAACAAAATAAAGCTTGGGATGACGTATGACATGCTTGTGTATCTTCGAGGAAAAGCAGACCATGTCAATCCTTCAAATTACGGTAATGGAACTATGTACCAGTACTGCTGGGATGACTACACACCAGATTGCTTCTATGACAAGGATGGTGATGGTACTGTGGATGCTTATAATTAGAATGAGTAAAAGTTAATCCTAAAGTGGATCTTATTCCATTGCGGGAGGTCTCTGAGTCACTTCAGAGACCTTTTTGTTGGGTAAGTAAGGATTTTATCCACCCCTTCCTTAAATCCCCTCACACAGAATGACAGGAGAACTTAGTAACTTGTTAGATAGTATATATACTTAACATTTTAACTTTTTGAAACGGTCACTTGAAAATATGTTGAAATTGAGTAGAGTTAGGGTATGAAAAACTCCCCTATTGAAATTGATGAGTTTATAGCAAGTTTTCTGGAGAAAATTCAAACAGAATACGAGAAGAAATTTCCTTTTGACAGCAAAAGAGCTTTTGCTGAGGATTATGTTGTTATCAAAACAAATTCTCGTACTGACAAATTCTATCATTCACCAGAGATGCAAGAGCATTTTGGTAAATTCAAACAATATATGACACAGGAAGATGTACTCCAATTCCTCAATCAAGATGAGATACTCAAAATAGAAAATGGAAAGAGTATTTTCAATACTCACAACTCAGATACTTCCTCTGAAATAGATGTGAACGAGGAGAACTGGTATCTAAGAATCAAAGACATAGATTTTATAAGAAACTTCCGAAAAAACTATTGTTCAGACAATGTGGCAATTTATGACACAGAACCTATTAAGTTTGAAGAAACGAATCAAATACCTCGATTAGTTTGTGGAGACAAATCTATTGAGTTAGAACATGGCACTATTGAACAGTGCTTTTGCCGAGTCATGTTTCGATTTTCCCCTAATGAATTGGTCAGTTGGGATTTAATAAATGATGAAATACATGGCACGAAAAGTCCTAATTCTGTTAAAAAAGATAGGCAAGCAATCAAGGATACACGACGCAGATTGACAGAAAAAATAAAAGTTGAGTTTCAAATTGAGGGCTATTTTGTAGCACACAACAATTCAATATTGAGGATCAAATGAGGTGAGTCACTTTTAGTCTACCGTGAGTCTACGGTCACTTGAATACAATCGGAGCTATAAAAAGCTTCGGTTTTTTATTTCAAGGAAATGATCTCCAAAAAATCTCTTAAAAAATTTACTGAATTGTATTCTAAGCAATTCGGGGTCGAGCTAACAGAAGAAGAAGCAGCGAGCAAATCAGCTCAGCTTATTAATCTCTATCTGGCGATTTACGGACATGCATTACTTGAGAATTCCAATGAATCAAAATCAGAGGAAATTACAAAGTAATTATAAATATATGTTTGATGAACTATTAAAAGAAGCGTTCGAGTATGTAGATATGGGATGGTCAGTTATTCCATTAGAAGGTAAACGAGCTTTAGTCTCTTGGAAAGAGTACCAGAAAAGATACATGACAAAAGATGAAGTAAAACTACTCTTCGAGGGGTGCAAAGATAAAGTGACAGGTATAGGAATTATGACAGGGTTCTTGTCTGATTTGGCTGTATTGGATATTGAAAAGGAACAAGACCATACACTGCTAGATATTCCAGATACAGCCACAGTTCAATCTGGTGGAGGAGGTAGACATTATTACTTCAAATATCCTAAAGATATTGATGAGATAAAGTGTATGAATCTTCGGCAGCAAGGAATAATTGGAGATGTTAAAGCAGACGGAGGATACATCGTGGCACCTTCCTCACATCATGAGTCTGGAAATAAATATAAATGGCTGAAAGCTCCATCAGATGAAGAAGAATTAGCAGATTTTCCACAATGGCTTTTAGAGACAGGTAAAGAAAAGAAAGCAACAGAAACAGATTGGGAAATATTATTCAAAGGAGCAGAAGAGGGTGAGAGACATAACACAGCAGTACAAATTGTTGGTAAACTCTTACGATATATTCCTGAAACATTATGGGATGACGCTGTATTGCCAGCATTCATGGGTTGGAATGAGAGGAATAATCCTCCTCTTCCAGATCAAGAAATGTATGAAATTTATAATGGTATAGCAAAGAAAGAACAGTCAAATCGAGTAGGACTTAGTCCAGACAATAAAATCACCATCCTTTCACTAAATGATCTCCTAAGAATTCCTACTACACAAAATACATACATCATAGAAAAGATGATTCCACAAAAAGGAATATCTGTTATCTCAGGACATCCTGGCTCAGGAAAAAGCTGGATAATGCTTAGTATGGCAGAAGCAGTTGCATCAGGTAAAAGACTTTGGGATAAGTTTGAAACAACACAAGGCTCCGTCTTAATTATTGACGAAGAAAACGGAGACACGGAACTTCAAAGAAGACTCAAGATGTTGAATTCGGAATCAAAACTTCCAATATATTTCTCGATTCAACAATCAGTAAGAATTGATGACGAAGTGAAGATGAGTACCCTTCTCAACATTGTAAGAGACAAGGATATTAAGTTCATAATAATTGATCCTTTCGCAGCAATCCATAGTGCGACCGAGAACTCAGCAGACGAAGTTCAAAAAGTACTGACACAATTACAGCGATTTAATCAAGCTGGAGCAACGGTACTCGCCGTTCATCATCACAGGAAAGATAACGGATTCAGAAAAAGTGGAGCAGGACAGAATCTGCGAGGATCATCTGCACTTTCAGCAAGACTCGATTCACATATCTCCGTAGATAAGCAGAAAGAAGACGAGTCTGGAATTGAACTACTTATTAATCACGATAAATCAAGACGAGGTCCTCGATTACCATCATTTAATGTACTCATCAAATCAGACAAGACTGGTGAATCAGAAAAAATCGATGTTGTGTATGTTGGTGACGCAGATGCGTACAAACTCAAGAAGGATGAAGTTAAGGAAATAATTATGGGTGTACTAGAAAACGACAAGATGTTTGCAAGTGAGATTATTCCAGCAGTGAAATCTGAAATGAAAATCAGTGACTCAAACATTTTGAAAGCAATCCGTGAACTTGAGGACAGTCTTACTGTCCACTCCGAAAAAGAAGGTAAAAAGAAAAAATACTTTATCCCTCTCGAACAAATCGAGGGAGAAGAGTTGTAGACAGGCTACCTGTACTTAGGTGGAACTACCTAATAATATGGCTCCATGGAGCCATATTATTAGAATCTATAAAAATCATGAATAATTTATTAAACAAAACTATAAGAAGTAAAAAAGATTTCACAGAAATTCGAGAGACAGTACTCGCAAGATACATCATCGAAATCAATTCATGGTCAAAGGATAAACTAATAAACTCCCTCATGGACTTGAAAATACTGGAACTCAAAAATACAGACGATAGAGAACTAATCAAATACTTATATGCGTCACGAAGAAGAAAATAAAAAATTGAAATACATCCTCTATGCTCGCAGATCAATTGGTGCAAATAAAAATGAGGAAGATAATGGTGTACCATCAATTGAATCACAGAAGACAGAAGTGAGAGCAATTGCAAAAAATGAAGGATTAACGGTAGTACAGGAATTCAATGAAACAGTATCAGCAAGTGAGCCAGATAAAAGACCTGAATTTACAAAAATGATGGAATACATCAAGTCTGGAAAAGCAAATGCAATTCTATGTTTTAAAGTAGATAGACTGGCTCGTAATTCAATAGACGCAGGAACTATAACTCACTATCTACAGAAAAGTGTAATAAAGAATATTAGATCAATTGATAGGGATTGGTATCCAGACGATCATGCTCTTCTCTGGGCAGTTGAATTCGGTACATCAACACAGTATACGAGAGACTTAAAGAAACATATCAAGCGAGGACAAAACCAATCTATTGCCAGAGGATTTAGACCTGGCAATGCTCCATTAGGATACAAGAATAGTAAATACAGAGATAAAGGAAAGAATGAAGAAATACTGATTGATACAGAACGATTCTTGCTTGTCAGAAAAGTATTCGAACACATGCTAACTGGTCAATATAATGTTCACCAAATTTTAAAATTTGCAAATGACGAACTCCGTCTTACTACCAGAAAAGGAAATAAAATGTGCAAGACCAATATGTATGCACTACTCATTAATCCTTTCTATTATGGATGGTTTCGATACCCACAAAAAACTGGAGAACTCACACATGGAAAACATACTCCAATGATTACAAAGCAAGAGTTTGATAAGATTCAATACTTTTTAGGAAGAGCTGGTCAAACTAGACCTCACGATCATAACTTTGCATATACAGGATTAATGAAATGTGGAGAATGTGGTGCCAGAATCACATGTGAACAAAAAACAAAGCGTCAGAAGAATGGGAACACACACTCATATATCTATTATCATTGTACTGGTCGAGTAAATCCGAATTGTACACAAAAATCTATTAAAGAAGAGGTTCTGGAAAAACAGATTGAGCATTTTCTATCCAGTATTGAAATAAGCCCAGAGTTCCATACTTGGGCAATAGAAGAATTGAAAACACAACACGAAGCTGAGAAGAATGACCGTAATAAGATTCTTTATACTCAACAGCGTGATTATGACCAGTGCATAAAGAAGCTTGATTCCCTTACAGAGATGAGAATAAACAAGGAAATAGATGGTGAGGAGTTTGCAGCGAGAAAGACAGTGCTCGAAGAGGAGAAACATATACTAAAATCTCTCCTTGACGGTGTGGACAAGCGTGTAGATGACTGGCTTAAATCTGTTGCTCAGACACTTACCTTTGCTGAGAAGGCTCATGCTGAATTTAATTCTGGAGACTTATATAAAAGAAAACAAATTTTAACTGCCTTAGGACACAATCATATTCTTAAAGACAATATCCTAATAATTGAAACTGAAAAGCCACTCCTGTTGATTCCAGAAGTGGCTACTCAGTACAAGTTATCTAACGAACAGTTAGAACCTGTGAAATGTATTGGTACTTATAAACAAAATGTAGAAATCTTGCCTAAAAGTACATTGTTGTGGACCCTAGCGGATTCGAACCGCTGACCTCCTCATTGCAAATGAGGCGCTCTACCAACTAAGCTAAGGGCCCATATTTTATTGTCTAACTATTTCACTTCAACCAAACCTTCCTTCTCGCCTCATTTGTGCAAATGAGTGTCACAAATAATTTTCTACTGAAAATTTTCGCGACCCCGTCTCAGCACCTTCGTGCTTCCGACCTTGCGCTCGGGGTCCCTACCCAAGCTCACTCCACCAACTAAGCTAAGGGCCCATCATCAACAGACTTCTCTATCAAACTAAGCTTTATGGGCTTAAGTGCATAAAAATATACTATTTTTTAGGCTTTAGTGCAAGTGTGATCAAGTGGTCGAGGAGTTCAGGATATGAAGACCCTACAGCCTGCATTTCTTTAGGTAAAAGTGAGTTAGGAGTAAGACCTGGAAGGGTGTTGATTTCAAGCGCATAGACCCCTCTTTTAGGATGGACAATGAAATCGGAGCGCGAGTACTGACCAGCGTTAATAGATTTATGCATCTCCACAGCCATTCGTTGTATTTCTTCTGTCTCGGCTTTTGTGAAGTTTCCAGGACAGATCTCAATCGCTCCACTTTCGCTACTGTATTTTGACTCATAATCAAAAAATTTCTGATGCTTTTGAGGTACGATTTCAACAGTCATGAGTGCGTAGTGATCTTTATCTCTAAAACCTTCCAAAACGCCGCAAGTCGCCTCTTTACCTTTTATCAACTCTTCAATTAAGACTTTGTCACTAATTTTAAAAGCTTTTTCCAACCCTTCTTGTATATCAGAAAGTGTATATGCAAGGGTAACCCCAACTGAGGAGCCAGCATTTACAGGTTTTACAACAGAGGGTTGCATAAATGTAGTCCAAAGATCTTTCGCAGTATCTTCGTTATAATCTTTTTTCAAAATAACTCTATGTACCGGAGTTTTGATGCCTGCATTTATGAAATGTTTTTTGGCCAAGACTTTGTTCATGCCGATCGCTGATGCGAGTGATCCTGATCCTGTAAATGGTACATGAAGCTGTTCAAGGAGTCTCTGGACTGTTCCATCTTCACCATATTCTCCATGCATCGCAATGAATGCAACATCAACTCTTTTGTCCAAGTGTTTTGGATCAAAAGGTACACCATGAATATGCCAGACACCCTTTTTGTCGATAAGAATATCTATTGCTTCGTATTTTTCTCCAAGGTTTTGGAGTACACCTGCACCCGTTTTGAGCGAAACATCATATTCGCTTGATGGTCCTCCGCGAAGCACTGCTACTTTTATTTTCTTTTGAGTTTTCATTAAATATATTATACCAAAAAATTCTTTCTTCGCATTTTTTTGTGATACCCGATTGCGAATCTGTGTGCCTCTGCATTTGAAAGCAATATTTCTTTTCGATATTTCATTCCGAGTGTCTGGTCTCCGAGCACGTCTTTTGGTTGATGTCGTTCATCTTTAAGAACCGAAACTATTGGGATTGAGAGATTTGCCTTGTCGATAATTGTATTCATCGCATTCAATTGTGCGACTCCTCCGTCTACTACAATCAGATTTGGCATCTGCCACTCTGGATGTGTGAGACGTCGTTCGAGCACTTCTCCGAGGGCTTTTGTGTCATTTGAACTTTCCACTGTTTTGATTTTGAATTTTCGATATTCGTTTTTGTCTGCCACACCATTTGTGACAACTGTCATTACTCCCACCATGTTTTTGCCTGACATATGCGCAATATCATATGACTCTATACGAAAACCGAGTCCAAGACCTCCATTATCACGAAGAAGCGAATCTTCTTTGATGAGTGAGACATCGTTGATATGCTGAAGCGCGTATATTTTATCTCGAATGCTTTTCGCGGCTTCAAATTTCTGCTCTTTTGCCATGTCCGTCATATCATTTTCAAGATCTTTGACTACAGCTCGAATATTTCCTGAAAGGAATTTCTCGATTCTCTTTATTCGTATCGCGTAAGACTGTTTATCTATCGCACCAATACAAGTCCCAGGACATAGTCCGATTGAATAGTTAAAACATGGTCGCTTTGAATTTAGATGGCATTTCTCATCTCGATATGGGAATATTTTTCTCATGATTTTGAGAGCTTCTTTGAGCTGCATTCCATTTAAAAATGGTCCAAATATTTTTTTGATCTTTATGTTTTTATATTTTGGATTTACTTCTCCTCCATTTTTGACATTCTGGATCTGAAGTACATCTCTCTTTCGGATGATCATGATCCGAGGGAAATCTTCTTTGGTGATGACAACACAGTTAAAGCTTTTGTCGTCTTTCTCTTTTGTATTAAAAGTTGGCTTAAATTTCTTGATGAGGTCCGCTTCAAGAAGAAGTGCTTCGAGCACCGACCCTGTCTCTCGAAAATCAATTTGTGTCGCCTCTTCCACCATTTTGACCAGGAGCTTGCCTCGAGTGTCGATAAGATCAGGCGAGAAATAGCTTCGCACTCGGTCAGAGAGCGATGTTGCCTTACCTATGTAGAGTATTTTCTTTTGACTATTTAAGAAAAAATATACTCCAGGTGTGTCAGGAAGTTTTCTTTTTTTGAAATATTCTAAATTCATATGTTTTACAGAAGTTCAACTTCTGGAGAATGCTTAATCGAGGAAATTGAAAAACTTCAATTTGTCTGTTACCACTTTTTGCACCGCTTCAAGAGAAGGCTTTAACATTTTGTATGGAGCCACTTCACCTGGATTGTCCTGTACTTCTTTTACGAGCGCATCATGGAATGCTACACGAATCTCAGTATTGATATGCACGATTGCGACACCGTTTTTGATTGCGTCCTGAATGTCTTCTTTACTGTTGCCTGATGCTCCGTGAAGTACAAGAGGTACTCCTGTTGCCTTCGAGATCTCGCCCACTCGTTCGATATTAAGCCGAGGGTCTGGAATATCTTTCAGCATTCCGTGAATATTTCCTACTGCAGGAGCAAAGAGGTCTACACCAGTTTCTTTGACAAACTTTTCTGCATCAGCAACACTTGTGAGCTCTACTCCATCTGGCACTGCGTCAAGGATCTTTGAAGACTGTCCAATATATCCGAGCTCAGCTTCGACGAGCACTTCCCGTCCGCAATTTTTTGCGTATTCTACACACTGTTTTGCGATCACTATGTTTTCATCAAGCGTTAGTTTCGCTCCATCAAAAATAACTGAGTCATATCCAGCGTCAATCGCTTCTTTTACTCGGTCAAATGAATATGTGTGATCAGCGTTCAAAAATATTGGATAGTCGTTTTCTTCTCGGAGAGTTTTGACGAGTGCTACCGCTTCATGAACACCGACGAAATCTCGCTCGCCTTCAGAAACTCCAATAATGACTGGAACGCTTAGCGCTTTTGCTGCATTAAATATTGCATGTAATGCCTCAAGGTTTGAAATATTAAAGTGTCCGATCGCTACACCTTTTTCTTTCGCTTCTATAATGTATTGTTTTAGTGATTTTGTTTGCATTCGTAGATTATATCACTTATTTGCAGATTTTATAAAGAGGAGTAGCATTATATGCAGAAACCAACCTCACCCCTAACCATGGAAACGCAACCAGAATTAAGCATTACTCAAATGCTATTAAATATCGCACTTTTACCGCTCGCGATTGTCGTCGGAACAATCGACCTCGGTCTCGACAGACTCTCTGAGTATTTTCGTACTCAAGCCCCATTCTGCAACAGTGCATGATGGGAATTTTTATACTAAATACTACATACCATATACTAAATACTATTATTTGATATAATTATTGTTATGATATTTTTTAAACCACAATATGACATCGTTGCTATCGGCGACACTGTCACCGATGCTTTTATTAGACTCAAAGACGCACATATTACTTGCAAACTTAACAGTACAGAATGTGAAATCTGTATGAAATATGGAGACAAGATTCCTTATGATTTTGTTGAAGTCTGCCCTGCTGTGGGCAACAGTGCGAACGCTGCGGTAGCTTTTGCGCGACTTGGACTCAAAACTGCGATCATTACAGATCTTGGAAATGACATGAATGGTGCTGAAGCGGTACAAACATTCAAAAGCAATGGAGTTGCAACAGATTTCGTAAAACTCCACAATGGCAAGAAAACCAACTACCATTATGTACTCTGGTACGATGTTGATCGAACAATTCTCATCAAGCACGAAACATTCGAAAGACATATTCCTAGTATGAAAAATCCACAATGGATCTATCTTTCATCTCTCGGACAAGACAGTCTTGAATTCCACAAAGAGATCGCACAAGCTCTCAAACTAAATCCAGATATAAAGCTTGCATTCCAGCCTGGTACATTCCAGATGCAATTCGGTACTGAAGAGCTCAAAGATATTTATGCACGAACAGAGGTCAGTATCTGCAATCTCGAAGAATCTCAGAGAATTCTAAAGACTGAAGAAAAAGATATCAAAAAACTTCTCGCAGGTATGCGAGCATTGGGACCAAAGATCGCACTCATCACAGATGGCCCAAATGGTGCATATGCATCATACGAAGACAAGAATCTCTACATGCCTCTCTATCCTGATACAAAGCCCCCTTACGAACGTACAGGAGCTGGAGATGCATTCGCATCAACATTTGTTGCAACACTCGCAATGGGCAAAACAGTCGAAGAGGCGCTCACGTGGGCACCAATCAACTCTATGTCTGTAGTTCAAAGCATCGGCGCACAGAAAGGACTTCTTGATCAGGCAACGATTCAATTCTTTTTGGATAAAGCAAAAGCAGACTACAAGGTAAAGACTATTTAATTATGAATCCGGAGATATTAGATCCTGAATTATCCAAGACAGAAATTAGTGACCTTATACACCAAGGAATTAATGATGAAATTATCAGAAGAAAGAGAGAGGTGACCGCCTTAAATTTTTCAGAGTTTTTGCCACTATTTGATGCAATGAGTAAGGTTGATGAATTGAAATACATGCTCGACAATACCCCGTATGATAATCCTGAGACGAATTACAAAAGACAACAATTAGAAGTCGAATACAAAGAAGCTCTAAGGATGGTAAGGCAGGAAATAGACAAAGTAGATGCAACAAGTAAAAATGCTAGATTTTTAATGTATATTGATCAAATAGATGCAGTAAAGGATGTTTACGATAAACACATAAGACCGCAAGCAGACACTGTAATAATTAAGAATTAAATACAAAATTTAGGAAACTTTCACAAACCTAGGCACCATTTCTCCATTTACCTCTACCTTTTCTTCCCACATTACAAGCGGTCTCGTCCAAATCTTGGCGAGATCGTTTTCATATAATGTTTCGTAGACCACCATGTCCTCAAGAGTCTCGCTGTGTTTTGCGAGAGCAAGCACTCGGTATGTACTACCCTTTTTGCTGTGTTTATAAATTGAATTGACTTCAACTGCCATATTATTTCTTTGGTGATATTTTTTTGTAACAATCCTTGCAAATATGATACTTTTTTACTTCTGACTTTTTGTTTGGAGGACTGAGTAATATTCCACCGAAGTCAGTTAGAATCTTTTTACAATAATCACATTTAGGAGAGATAGACATATTATATTTAAATTACTTTCTTCTAATTACTTTTTCTACAGCGGCCATTATCGCCCTTTCATCCATTTCATAATGCTTGATCAATTCTTCTGGCTTGCCCGCTCAACTTTTTTATTTTCTACTAACCACTTTCATCACAGCTTTTTCAATAAACTTTTCGGTCATCTCGTAATGTTCCAAAAGTTGCTCGGGCGTACCTGATTGTCCAAAGAGGTTTTTTACTCCGACAAATTCCATTGGTACAACATAATTTTGAGCAAGGCATTCTGCGATAGCCGAGCCCATTCCGCCTGCGATCTGATGCTCTTCAACAGTCACTACTGCTCCCGCTCTCTGAGCCACTTCTACAATAGTTTGCACATCAAGAGGTTTGATAGTTGAGAGGTTCACTACAATACTACCTATATTTTTCTTTTCTAGTTCCGCTGAGACGACAAGAGCTTTGTGTACAAGCGCCCCCGTTGCAATGATTGCAACCTGAGGTTTCATGCTTTCAAAAAATATCTGTGCTTTGCCAACAATAAAAGGTGTATCAGAAGTTGTAATGATCGGTGTCTTTTCTCGCGCGAGTCTCAAATATACAGGAGTTTTGACATCGTCCTTCAGTATTGCCATAGTTGCTTTCTTAGCTTCAATCGCATCACATGGAGAAATGACAGTCATGTTTGGAATCACTCGAGTGATCGCAATATCTTCAACCGCTTGATGCGTTCCACCATCAGGACCTACTGATACTCCTGCGTGAGAACCTGCGATAATCACCTTGCGATTGTTGTAGCAAATAGTAGTCCGGATCTGTTCCCAGTTTCGTCCGGGACTAAACATTGCATATGAAGAGATTGCAGGTATTTTGCCCATTGCAGCCATCCCAGATGCGACTGATGCGAGATTCTGCTCAGCTACACCGATCTCTACAAATCGATTTGGAAATTTGTTTTTGAAATCAAGCATTTTGGTAGATTCTGTAAGATCAGCGCAAAGAGCTACGATCCGTTCGTCTTTTTCTGCAGCCTCCACTAATCCTTCGCCAAAACCATTGCGGATTGGCACTTGTTCTACATCCTTGTCGAAAATTTTACTATTTAGTTTTTGGTTTTGATTTAACATAATTCTTTTCCAATAGTTTGTTCAATAAAATCAATATGTTCGGAGCACCACTTGGATCTTTTTAATTCTTCTCGTCCAAAATAAACTCTCTCAACACTTTCATTATTTTCTTTGAAATCTAACTCTTCAATAATATCACATTTATAAATGAGCATATAACTTTCAGGATATGGGTATTTATAGTCTTCTGGCTTAGGAGCATCTTCCACAAATTTTATATGTCCCAATAATCTAATTGGTTTAATTTTTACACTCACCTCTTCTATAAATTCACGACTGAGTGCATTTTCAATTGATTCATCCTTTTCAACATGTCCGCCCACCATGTCATATGCGCAATCTTTTCTGGTCGCTTTATTAAATTTTCCCAACAATAACTTTCCATCTTTAATAGCAAATCCGAATACTGCAGTTACTAATTCAACTGGAGGCATTATGTCAGACACGATCGCATTCATTGTCTTTTCTGTGCCAGATGACATTAAGATTTAAATTTATTTTTTCTATATTCCTTCTTAATCTTTTCATATACACCCGTACCATGCGGATCCTTGTTGTTCTTGAATAGATGCGCTGGATATTTCTTTGCAGCTTTTTTGAGTTTATTGTTCGCTGCAATTTCTAGATCAAACGAAAGAATGTTCGCCATCTCAGCACAATAAATCACAATATCCCCTATCTCAGCTTTGATCTCCTCATATTTTTCCTTATTCTTTTTAATGTCTTCCTTGGACCAATTCTGCCACTGGAAATGTTCGAGAAGTTCCGCCGCTTCAATGGACACAGACTTTGCAATATCTGCCGGTGGAAGATCATCCCAATTCCGAGCTTTCATATATTTGTGAATAGTTTCTTGAAGTTTTTTCATTTTGAAATAATTATTCTTTAAACATTTTGTCCATATCAATACAGACCATTGTCACATCATCATCTGATATAAGGTTCTTTACAATCTCATCATCACTTAATTGCCCATTGAAGAAAAGCTCTGGTTGAAATTTTGGACCAAATAATGGATTTTTTGCAGAGAGAATAGTATCCCGTGATTTTTCAAGTTTTTTCTTTTCATCTCCTTCGGCATCTAATATTCTTGCATCTATCGTCTCTGGACTGTCAGCCATCATTTTTGTGAGCCAATCTGTTGCAGCCATAATAATTCTTCCCTTTTTATATGTAACTGTTCCATATTCTACATAATTAACTGCGCTAGCCTCTGGACTACCATTTTCTAAAATACCAATCCCATGACTTCCACCATTTTGCATTTGCTTATGAAAATCATCAGAGGCGAATGTTTCATTTGTAAGTCCAGCAGACTTTGTATTATACATTTCAAAACTCCATCCCGTATCAGTTTTATCAAGAATAATAAGTGGACTATCGCCCACACTGGTCCATGTAATCAATTTTTTTTCTTTGTCTGTTTTCAAAGTTAAAAAAGTAGTATACCCTGAGTTTTCTTCACCTTTTTTTACATATCTATTTCCACTGCTATCAAATTCTTCATATTCCAAGGTTTTTGAAAGATCTTTCAAATCTTCTTCAAAATCATGTTGCGACATTGCATCATAGATACTTTCAGCTTCGGAAACTTTCTCCACCACCTTTGCTGCCACGAACTCAGAAACAAGTCCTGATTTTCCATGTTTGGTCATACCATCACAAATACAAATTGAACCTTCACCTATAACAAAAGCATCTTGACCGTGCTCTTTGTTGCTATGGATTACTCTTATACCAGGAAATTCCGGCGACTCGATAATATGAGTCTGTGTAGCGTCCAGCCCTTTTGATGTTAAAGTAATTTCTGGTTCTGGTATTTGGTCTCGCAATAAATGATCCATAAATTTAATCCTATAATTAATTACTGATATACTATTCCGATAACTCTTTTAATGCTTCTTTTGCATAGAATCTTACATTTGGCACCAGATCCATTTTTTCTAAATCCTCAAGTGTTGCCCAAACACAATCATCACTTCGATCACCTTCATATTGCGCATTAATTATATCACTTTTCGTTCGTGCAAAATAAACAAGCGGAATATGCTCATGAGTGCCACTTATTCTATTTCTCCCTAGATATCTTGGGCCAATGAGCTCAGTGTACATTGGGTCGTCTGTTGGATATTCTCCTTTATTTCCAACAAGCTCTATTTCAAGCCCCACCTCTTCTCTCACCTCTCGTATCGCAGCTTCATTTGGGTCCTCATGAAGTTCGATATGTCCACCAACAGAAAGCCAAATACCAAGCTTGTCATGTTTTCGCAAAAGCACTTTGTTTTTGTAGACAATAAATGTTTCTACTGTGAAATCTATTTTTTCATGAATATGAGGCATATAAAAGTTTTTATTTGAATAAAATTAATGCACACCAACGTCGGCAAGAATCGCTTTTTTAGTGACTGGACCAAAAAATCCAACAGATGGCTTAATATTTTTTGATTTTTGATATTGAGAGAGAGCATGTCTAGTTGCACTACCAAAGAGAATTGTCTCATGCCCAAGCGAACCAACACCAAAGTTTGCAACTAGGAATCCGTGAGTATTCAAGAAGTTTTGAAGTTCTTTCACATCCTGTCCTCGGTTAAGATATGTAAGACTTCGATAAAATGTTTTACTGCTCAAATGCTGCGGATTGAGTGTGAGTGTTGGAACTACTGGCGATGCTGGTGTTGTAACAATAGGTAAAGTGTTTAGTTGGCTCACGGGAAAAGAAATGACACCACCAGATGATACTGTAGCCCCTCCGCCACCTCCACCAGAAGTAGGAGGTGGTGTGACCACTGTTGTGTTGATAACAATGTTTTTATTTATTCCGAGATTTGCAGCTGGTGTAAAGTTTGTCATCGAATTACTTGCCTGGTCTCTAATTGATCCAGTGATTGATGTGACTGTGAGATCAAATGAGGTGTCTCCGCTTTGAACTGTATAGTCACAAGAACCCTGATTATCATTTGAAACTGCGAATGTACATGTTCGTCCAGTATCCAAAGTAACAGTAACATTCCCTGTCGATGTGACTGCCTCTGAGAATGCAACAACAATATCAACTATCTCACCTATTCCATATGTTCCATTTGATTTTGAAGATGTCACTGTTGTGATCGTTGGAGCTGTTGTATCTGGAACAGTAGTTTGAATAGTGACAGATAATGCAGGTGACAATCCACTCTCGTTACCCTGTGCATCAACTTCGGTATATCGAACAGAATGAACACCATCCGCAAGCGTATTACTTGTAACTTCAAAATGTCCCGAATTACATGCAATATAATTATTAAAAGCACCATCAATATATAAATTCGCCTGGACATCAGTACAAGTCCCTGTAAATGACGGTGTAACAATCGATGTAACATTGTCTGTCGAAGAAACACCATCGTCACTTGCACTTGTCATATCGAGCGCCGTTGATGGGGTGGCAGGTGCTGTATTGTCTATGGTTATAGTGACAGGTGTTGATGTTGCAAAATTGTTTGAGGTATCTCTTGCTACAGCAACAAAGCTATGTGATCCATCTGACTTTGATGTTGAGTCAAAAGAGAGTTGATACGGAGATGAAGTGTCTTCGGACCCAATCAATACGTCATCCATGTAGAACTTTACTCCACCGATGGCAACATTGTCGTGCGCAGTTGCAGCAAAAGTCACGCCACTACCATGGATTGTTGAACCATCTGTAGGAGTATCAAGAGTAATCGTGTCTGGTGAAGTTGTGTCAGAGAATACATTATTGTTTGTGATTGAAACAGGACCAAAAGAAGCAGTATTATTCCCTAATAAGTCATATATACCAAAATTAGAAGGGTTATGTGTATAAGAAAAAGTAACATCGTCTCCGTAAGTAGTATTAGTGGAGAGAGTAAACGATACGGAATTACCAGAGATACCATTAACGGTAGTACTGACAGGTGTTCCGTTTATTGCAAAAGTATACTCAGAATCAATAAGAGATTGGTCATTTTCAAGATCTTCATTGAATGTAAGAATTGCATTGGTTCCATCAATTGTTCCACTCACAAGATATGGCGGCAAAGTATCTGTATAAATATTTGAACGAGTATAAATAAGACCATTCGCGACAGCAAACACTACTTTTGCACCATCATCAGATGATGCTATTGAAGCCCCATTTCCCGAGTCTCCAACATATCCAGTATCGATCCAGTTTTGTCCACCGTCAGCTGAAAGCCAGATATTACCCATCGTTGAGGCAGCCGCAATTTTCATCCCATCTGAAGATGCTGCTATTGGACCAGCAAAAACAAAAGGTGCTGTCAAAGTCTGAAAGTTTGAACCAGAATCAGTTGAATATATTTGAATATTACTAGATTCCACATAAATTCTTTTTCCATCTGCTGAAATAACGCCACCCGACCAATTGTAATCTCCAATTCCAATGGTCCCCCAGGTTGTACCGTAGGTATTAGATATAGCAATACCTCCATTATTCTTTAAAGCAACAACTTTTGATCCATCAGCTGAAGAAATAATCTTATTCCAAAAGGAGTGTACCTGCCCCGAATCAGTCCATGTCACACCAGAATCTAACGAATACCAAATACCTCCACCAGAAATTGTTGCAACAAGTTTTGCCCCATCTTTTGAAGAACTAACCGCATTCCAACTTAAACCAGAAGCGTCACTACCTTGTGTACGATTGGTCCACGATGCTCCACTATCATCAGATGTCCAAATATCTCCACCAGAGACAACTGCAGCAAGTTTTGTTCCGTCGAAAGATGAGGTAATAGAAGTCCAATATTTTGTACCTTGTGTACGATTGGTCCACGATGCTCCACTATCATCAGATGTCCAAATATCTCCACCAGAGACAACTGCAGCAAGTTTTGTTCCGTCTGAGGAAGAAGTGATAGAAAACCAAGGTTGGGTACCAGTATTTGTATGAGCTGTCCATGGATAACTAATTGAACCATCACTACCGGAAATACCGGCACTCGATGCTGATGCATCAGTACCTGGAACACCTGGAGTACCTGCAAACCCAGGCCAACCGTCAGATCCATTGGTGCCATTATTACCATTTGCACCTGCAAGTCCGCACATATATCCCCCCTCTCCATCATCAACACAGCACGGCTCTCCTCCAGCCCCACCAGTTCCACCACTACCTCCAGAAGTCCCTGAAGCACCATTTGCCGTACCACTATTTCCTCCATGACCAAAAGATGAAGTGCCGTTTCCTGCAACTCCACCAACTATTGAGACGCTTGATTTTATAAGAGAATTGTTAACAACAATACTTCCTGCATTGCCCCCATCTCCACCGTTCCCTCCTGCACCACCATTACCGCCTGCACCTCCAGTACCACCACTTCCACCAGTTCCTCCGGCACCTCCTGAACCACCGTCACTGCCAGATACTCCACAAGTTAGAGAAGAATCTCCTGGATTACCGGGCTGGCCAGCAGTAGCATTACCTCCATTTGCATTACCTCCATTACCTCCATTACCACCTTGCGTTCCTGATCCGCCTGCCCCACCATGAGTTATAACTGCTCCACCTACTATTGAATAGTTTAAAAAAATGTTTCCTCCATTACCTCCATTACCGCCAGTACCTCCCGGCTGACCATTTGATCCACTACCCCCAACACCACCTGCCGCACCAGAAGCTCCAGCATCTCCAGGATTTGTACCTATCTGTACACCATCAGCACCATTTGCGTCCAGACCATTAGCGCCATTATCTCCATTTACACCATTACCTCCGGTACCACCGGCTGCAGACACATTACCGTCCACAGTCACATTTGTTAATGAAATATTTCCACTTGACCCCCCGTCCTGACCAGAATCACCTGGATTAGCCCCCGCGCTACCTGTCTGGCCATCTGCATTAATATTTCCAGTAACATGAACATTCTGAAGTGTAACTGAATACCCATTAGTCGCTCCTTCTGCATTTATTCCGCCATTGATAGTATGTCCGTGACCATTAATTATTACATCATTTGCCTGAATTAAGAGATAATTACCATCACATGGAATATCATTTTGTAAATCATATGTTCCAGAAAACTCAATTACATGATTGCAATCGGTAATATCATTTGCAAACACCTTTGTCGGAATCGCAATATTCAATAGCAAAAAGCTCACAATCATAATTAATGAAGAAAGTTTTTGTGCTTTACTTTTTATTTGTTTTTTTATTCGAAATAGTTTTTTCAAGGGAATATATGTTGTGATACAAATAATTATATCACAACATTTTCCTTATAAAAAAAAGATTATTGGTGTTCTGCTTTGATTTTTCCTCCAAGCGTTCGAAGTTCCTTGAGTGCCATTACTCCCTCTTCTTTATTATGCATATATCCATGGAATTCGTATTTACCTTCAAATTCTTTGACACCTTTTCCTGGAACAGTTTTTGCAATGATCACTGACGGCTTGTCAGTCACTTGGTATGCTTTTTCTACAGCTTCGACAATTGCTTTCATATCATTTCCATCAATTGTTTGTACTTCAAATCCAAAAGATTCAAGTCGCTTGTCGAGTGGTGACAATGGCATGATGTCATCTGTGAATCCATCGATCTGAATATTATTCCTGTCCACTATCATGATGAGATTGTGTAGCTTTTCTTTACCCGCAAGCATTAATGCCTCCCAGTTCTGCCCTTCATCAAGCTCCCCATCTCCCGTAAGACAAAAGAATTTCTTTGCTGACGCTTTATCATCCATGCGCTCTGCGATAGCCATTCCTACAGCCTGCGAAAGTCCACTGCCAAGCGGTCCTGAACTATTCTCAAGTATCGGAAGAAACTCTCGATGTGGATGACCCTGAAGCCTTGAACCGAACTTTCGAAGAGTCTTTAGTTCTTCTAAAGGGAAATATCCCGAGTGCGCGAGTGCCGCATAATATACAGGACAAATATGTCCGTTTGAGAGTACGAGTCGATCACGATCTTTCCACTCTGGATTCTTTGGATCGTGTTTTAGAATATGAAAAAAGAGAGTTGAGAAAATATCCGACATTCCAAGAGGCCCTGCAGTATGTCCAGAACCTGCAGCTAGAAGCATTTCGATAATAGACTCGCGAATGTTATTCGCTTTTGCTTTAAGGAACTCTAATTTTTCTTCGGTAAGATGTTCCATGGGTCATTTTATTTTAACTTGAAACCTTAAAACTTCAAACCCTAAATCGAATCTTTCACTTCTCGTATTGCATCAACTGGACTTACACTATTTAAAATATACGAACCAACAACAAATCTTGTTGCGCCCGCATCATACGCATCACCAATACTTTCAGGAGTAACTCCACCATCAATAGCTATCGGCATTGAAGGAAGTTCGGTTTTGAGCCATTTTATCTTTGCAAGAACTCTTTCATCAAACTTCTGTCCCTGAAATCCAAGGTGTTCTATCGCAACAAACATTATGAAATCCGCATATGGAAGCAGTTCCTGAACTCTCTCAACACCAGTCTGGAGTTTAAATGCGATTCCAACTTGGACCAACCCTTCTGTTCGGAGCTGATCGAGAAGAAGCCGATCTTCATCGAGATCAATAGTTTCTGCATGAATGATGATCTTACTTGCACCAAGCTTGATAATATCTGGAATAAGAGCAAACGGGTTTTTGACCATCAAATGGAATTCAAAATCAAAATCTTCCCAAAAAGGCATTCCTCTTTCTTCATTCAATATTTCTTCATAATTCATATCAGGCTTTCCAAGTGGCCATGTTGATTCCTGAGTAAAAAGCCCATCACAAATATCAACATGCACAGTATCTGACACACCCTTAACAATCTCGAGTTTTGTCTCGAGGTCTTTAAAGTATTTTGGGATTATGGCTGGAATGATCTCAATTGATTCGTCCATATTATATTATTGTTATCTTTATTTATTTAAATTCTCTATTTTATCTATCCGTCTCTGATGTCGTTCATCTCCAGAAAATGGAGTATCGAGCCAAGTCTTAAGAGCTTCTTTTGCTTCCTCCGTATTCACAAATCGAGCACCAAGAGACAGTACATTAGCATCATTATGCTCCCGTGACAATTTAATGATTTCTGCATTCCCTCCATACCAGAGTGCTGCTCTGACATTCGGGAATCTATTGGCGACGATCGCTTCACCCTGGCCTGAGCCACCGATTACTACCCCTTTTGAATATGGATCATTACTTACCTCTTTTGCAGCAAGTGAAATGAAGTCTGGATAGTCATCGAGCGCTTCGAATGTAGTATTACCTTTATCTATTGCATCAAATCCGAGTGATCTTGCATATTCAACAAGCACTTTTTTTAATTCAAATCCTGCATGATCAGATGCAAAAAAAATCTTAGACATATCTCGGAGTTTCTGGACCGTTATCCTTTACAGGAGTCTGCCCTGCTTTTAATACATGAAGGATAAGTGAGTGTGTATACCCGATCTCGTTGTCGTACCACGCGCACACCTTAACCAAGTTGTCATCAACTACTCGAGTAAGACCAAGGTCCGCAATAGATGCATATACTGACCCTACAATATCAGAAGAAACAAGCTCATCTTTTGTCACAGCAAATGTTTCTTTCCATCTTGCTTCAGCAGCGGCAGTTGTGAGAATCTGATTTATTTCCTCCACAGTAGTTTTTCTTTTTGTGAGAATCGTTATATCCGCAATTGATCCTGCAACAACAGGAACACGCATTGAGATACCATCGAACTTTCCAATAAGCTGAGGTAATGCTTTTGCCACAGCAAGAGCTGCGCCCGTTGATGTTGGGACGATATTTTGTGCCGCTGCACGACCCTCTTTCCAATCCTTTGGCTTTGGTCCATCGACAAGTGACTGACTTGCAGTGTATGCGTGCACAGTTGAGAGAATTGCCTTTTCGATTCCGATCGCTTCATCAATAATTGCCATCACAGGACTAGAAGCATTTGTCGTACAAGACGCATTTGATGTAATAGGAGAATCTCCAAACTGATTTTCATTTATACCCATAAGAATAGTTGGAACTTTTGGACTTCCCGCCTCATCTTTTGCAGGAGCAGAGATTACTACTCGTTTTGCTCCAGCCGTAATATGGCCCAAGGCTTTGGTATAGCTTGTGAAAAATCCAGTTGATTCAACAACCACATCAATTCCGAGATCCTTCCACGGAAGACTCGCAGGATCCTTTTCGCTGAAATACTGAACCTTCTTACCAGCAATCGTAAGCGACTTTTTATCAGCTGCAACTTCAATAGCAAAACCACTCTTGCCGTATGCACTATCAAACTTCATAAGATATGCAATGTTATCAATATCACCCAAGTCATTGAGTGCCACTACTTCAATGTCAGGCACACCAAGGGCTACTTTATAAAAAGCTCTTCCAATTCTTCCTGCGCCATTAATGGCAACTTTTATTTTAGACATGGAATAATTATACCCTAAAATAGTTTGGGCACAAATATTTAGAAGAGAATTTATCCGAGGATACTTAGCATTATTTCCTTGAAAAGTTGTGGGTTACCCGAACCTTTACTTTCTTTCATACAAAGACCAACAAGTGAGTTCAAAACCGCGACTTTTCCAGCTCGATATTCGGCGACGATCGCATGATTTTCATTCATGACTTTTTCTACGATTATTTTGAGTGCTTCTGGGTCATTCTTTTGAATAAGACCTTTCTCATCTGCAATCTGTTCTGGATCTCCACCTTCTTTAAAGAGAATCGCAAGAATATCTTTTGCTCCACGGCTCGAAAGTTTACCATCACGAAGCATGAGCATCATTTTGCCGAATGCGCTTGGAAATACTTGTCCTGGCTCTGCAATGTTGTTATTTTTCATGAGTCCTGCAAGGTCAGAAACAATATAGTTAGAAGCGAGCTTCACACACTCTTTATCATCACAGAAATTTTGAATAGTCTGTTCAAAAAATTCAGAGAGGTTTTTGTTATCAACATAGAATTCAATATCCTCAGTCTTAATACCGTATTCTTTTTCATATCTTTCTCGTTTTGCTCGTGGAAGCTCATTCATTTCTTTACGAAGTTCTTTTTCGGCAAATTCAGAGATTTCTGAAATATAAAGCTTTGGAATATCTGGCTCTGGGAAATATCGATAGTCGTGTGAATCCTCTTTTTTCCGCTGTGAAAAAGTCTTGCCTGTACTTTCATCGAATCCTCGAGTCTCTTGCTGAATTGTTTCTCCATTTTCTAGCACTCCAATATGCCGCTCGATTTCGTACACACATGCTCGCTCTACGGATCGAAAAGAGTTTAGATTTTTCACCTCTACTTTTGTACCGAGTTTGTTTGTATCTTTTGATACAGAAATATTCGCCTCTACTCGCATCTCGCCTTTTTCCATGTTTGCATCAGATGCTCCGAGGTATTGAAGAATAAGCTGGAATTCTTTTGCAAAAGCACTCGCCTCTGCCCCAGAATGCATCACAGGCTCTGTTACAAGTTCCATAAGTGGGAGCGACGATCGATTGTAATCAACGAGTGAATAATCACCTGTATCATGAGATGATTTTGCGGTATCTTCTTCGAGATGAATTCGAGTGAGCAGAATGTCTTTTGTAATATCAACTCCGTTTTCTTTTATTTTGACTTTGATCTTGCCTCCAGAAACAAATGGGTATTTATACTGACTGATCTGGTAGCCCTTTGGAATATCTGGATAGAAATAGTTCTTTCGATCAAATTCTGAAAAGTCTGCGAGAGTCCCCTCTACCGCGAGACCCACTTTGAGCGTATGCTTTACCGCCTCTTTGTTAGGCACAGGGAGTGTCCCAGGATGCCCCATACAGATTGGGCACACATTCACGTTAGGATTCTTCTCCTCTGGATCGTTTTTACATGGGCAAAACATCTTGCTCTTAGTTTTGAGCTCTGCGTGGATTTCGAGACCAATTGTAGGTATATATTCACTATTCATAAGTAAGATATTATCATTAAATGTTGGAATCTAAAAGGTATAGAAAAACTGCTAAAAATGCTAAGCATTTTTAGCAGTTTTTCATTGTACTGAATTATTTCTTGTTGAAAGTTGAAGTAAGGAAACTTGAAAGATGCTTCAGCGATTCATCGTCATACACAGAGACAGTCATTACTTTTTTGCCAGCCCAGATTCCTTTTGGCTTTACGAGCTTTTCATATTTTGTTGCAAGTTCATCTCCAGTCAAAAGATCTGATTTTGTGATAAGGATTATTTCTTCTTTTTCTGTAAGAACTTTATCTGACTCGCCTAATTCTTTCCGAATAGTCTCATAGACTTCTTTGAAATCTTCGTTCTCAGCAGAAATACAGTGAAGAAGTGTTCGAGTTCTTTTGATGTGACGAAGGAATTTGTGTCCAAGTCCTCGCCCTTCTGACGCTCCTTCAATAAGTCCTGGAATATCAGCCAAGATCACACCGAATAGATCTCCGAGATTTGGTTCGATAGTTGTAAACGCATATGCGCCCACTTTTGCATGCGCTCGAGTGAGAGCGTTTAAGAGAGATGATTTACCTGCGTTTGGAAGTCCTACAAGTCCAACATCAGCAACGATCTGAAGTTCAATATAAAATTCTGCTTCTTCACCAATTGCACCTGGTGTGAATTCTTCAGGAGAACGATTGATAGAACTTTTGAAAAATTCATTTCCCACCCCTCCTCGTCCGCCCTTCAAGATCATTTTTGTTTCTTCGCGATTTACAAGAGAAAAGACTTCTCCGGTATCGAGATTTTTGACTACTGTTCCTACAGGCAATTCGATATAGAGATCGAGGCCATCTTTTCCATGCATACTATTTTTTGCTCCCGGCTCGCCGTTTTCTGCTTGGAATTTTTTCTTTGATTTATATCTTTGGAGTATAGAAAGATCACTCACCGCTTTGATGAACACATCTCCACCTCGACCACCGTTTCCTCCTGATGGACCAGAAAACTCTTTTCCTTTTTCATGTCTCCATCTGACAACTCCGTCGCCACCCTTACCTGCTTTTGCTGTAACCGTTAGTTCATCAATGAAAGCCATAAATAGTTATAAATTAAATAGTTAATAGTTTAAATACCATTGCAGTATAACACAAAACCCGCTTGATGCCTACGGCATCAAGCGGGTTTTTGGAATATATTTTACTCTAGTGCCAATTTCGCAAGCGCAAGAACACCTTCCTTAGACCGAGCATTCGCCATAAATCTCGCGTTGTGGCAAAAATAAGCGTCTGGCACACCTGTCACCTTTGCCAGCTCTTCATCACGAAGCCCGGCCCAGTTTTCCGGCAATTGTTTTCGAGATTCAAAACTTCCTTTTTCTTTTGATACAGTTTTCAAACTCCAATTCTCTCCATTTGGAAATATCACAAAAAGCGGCTCTGGCATATTAAGTAGAATGTCCTGCCAAGGATAATATCCATCCAAAATAACAACTCTTTTGTCGGTCGCTTTGTTATATGCATCGATCACAAATTCTTTTGCTGCATATTTGTCGCGCGCTCGAGTAATGAGTCTCTGGATAAGCTTTGTAGCAATCCCTACAAGATACATAAAATTCTCATATCGAAGTTTGTCTCCGTTATCAGTTGAATCTGATTCTTCCTTCCAAGTAATATTAAAATCAGCAATGAGAGTTGAGATCTCGTATGCATACACATCATCAATATTATTTTTAGAGAGTTTTATTCCATTGTCATTCGCATCAATCGATAGCACAAGCTTGTTTTCGATATCTTCTTTGATCCATTTGTCCATCGTTATCATATCTCCAAATATATTCCATACGAGTCCGAACGATGCATAAGGAACTCCGTTTGCACGAATGCCGGCTCCTCCTACCTGATGATGATCAAAACGAAGTGTTGCAATATCATATATACCACCGACATCAATAGCAGCATCCGCTTTGTTTATCACTTCTTCATCACGAGATCTTACTACCTGCCAATCATTATCAGTATTGTTCGCAATCAAAAACGCTGCCACAGCAAATACATCATCTGCATGAAATGTTCCATTATGTGTAACGAGTGTTTTTTGCGCCATATAGTTAGTCTTGAACTTTTAAGAGATTTCCCATAACCTTCACTTTTTTAAACATAGCACTAAAAAAGAACCACATAATGATGAGATAAATAAGATTCAGTCCAAGCGAAATATAAAACGAGTTCCAATCAATTGGTCCTCCCGCCATAACTTTACGCATTGATTCAAACACATAGCTTACAGGCAAAAATCCAGAAAGAGTTGCAAGCGGAGCTGGGAGGGCAGAAACTGGATAGAATGCAGCACTGATCGGCTGAATAAGAAATGAGATCCCAAACGCGAGCACCTGAGCTGAAGATCCAAATCGAATAATGATCGCATTGATAAAGAGCGCGAGCGTAATACCAAACAAAAGCAGATTGACCAAAAAAGGAATAAGTGAAAATCCTAATACAAATATATTAAATGCATACAAAAAGTAAGAAAGGATGAGCAAGAATGATGCCATTACTACAAGTCGAATCATCGCGAGAATAACTCCCGCCAAGAAAAATTCAGAAAGTTTCAAAGGTGTCACAAAAATATTAAGGAAGTTTCGGTGCCATACATCTTCGAGAAAATACGTTGAGATAAAGTTCTGGGCTCGATCAATGATCTGCCACAAGATAACTCCTCCCAAAAGCATTGCAGCAATATTTATATTATTTCCACCAGTATTGCCAAGATAAAAACTAAAGAATCCCCAAGTCAAAAGCTCCATCACAGGCCAGAAGAATACATCAAGTAGCCGAGGCATACTTCGCTTGTAGATATACAAATGTCTCATTATTAATGCATTGATACGATTCATTTTCATAGTATTTTTCTTTTATTCTTCTCTCGCTAAATCAATAAATACATCATTCATATCCTTATGTCCAAATTTTTGTATAAGATCCGCTGGCGTTCCTTCTTCTTTGATAACTCCCTTATTGATGAATATTACCCTATCACAGATCTTTTCGATCTCAGCCATATTGTGAGAAGTATAAAGTACAGTCACACCTCGCTCTTTTTGCATTTTTGTAAGTATTGAAAGTGTCTTTTCTGCTATATCAGGATCTAAGGATGCCGTTGGCTCATCCAAAAGAAGAAGTTCTGGATCATTCACAAATGCTTTGGCAAGATTTACTCGAGTGAGCTGTCCTGTCGAAAGTGATGCGGTCATTCGAGGGAGCAAATGCTTTATCTCGAATTCTTCTGCGAGCTTTTCTATTTTTGCTTTTGGATTTTTGACGCCATAAAGTCGCGCAAAAGTAAGAAGGTTTTCCATGACCGTGAGGTTTGTAGGAAGTGATACATAAGGAGATGAGAAATTAATTCGTCCCAAGATCTCTTCTTTGTGATGTTTGAAATCAAGACCAAAAATAATAATATCCCCTGAAGTCGGGGTAATAATATCCAAGATCATCTGGATGGTTGTAGTCTTGCCTGCTCCATTTGGACCCAGGAATGCCGTGATGCCGCCCTTTTCAACAGAAAAAGAAAGATTGTCGACAGCGCGAAAAGTACCAAAATCCTTTACTAGGTTTTTTATTTCGAGAGCTTTCATTATCGTGTATGAGTATGAGAATGCGACTCTTTAAGAATGATAGGCTTGTAGATTTCAAAAAGTGTAAATAGGAATGAAAGTACAATAGGCCCTAAAATAAATCCGATCACACCAAAGTATGCGATTCCTCCAAGTACAGAAAGGAGTATAAGGAGTGGATGAATATTAATACCCTTTTCGATAAGCTTTGGACCAAGGAAATTATCAATAAGTCCGACGCAAGCACCTCCCCAAAGAAGAAGACCGAATGCGTGAGTACTTTCTCCTGTGAAGAATAGATAAAGAATCCCTGGCACGATCACGAGAGATGTTCCAACACCTGGCACAAGAGCAGCAATCACTGTTACACCTCCCCAAAGGAGGGCTGAAGGAATACCAAAGAAATAAAATCCTAAGCCCGTCATAATTCCCTGAGTAAGCGCTACAAGCATTGAACCTCGAACAACAGAAAGAACCGCAAGTCGAAGCTTCTCCAGTATTTCTTCATCGCGATTATCGGGAAAAGGACTAAGGTCAATAACTCTTTTTCGAAGCGCTGATCCGTCGCGTAGGAAATAATAAAATGCAATAAGGAATATGAATATATCTACAAAGAATTTTGCGAGTCCTGAAAAGATATCTCCAAAATGCCCTCGAAGCCAAGAGAGCCCGGCAAAGACATAACTTTCAGTCTCTGACACATCAAACACAGGCCAATGAACTCCTAAAGGTGAGAATGTAGTAATGATATTGTTTGCAACAATGGTAAGCTTTGCCATTATGCCACCACTGCCCTGCATTGATGTAAAAGCATAATCATAAAAATTTTTCACTTCATCTGAAAGCTGAATACCGTAGAGAATGAATGGTAAAAGCACGAGAATAAATACAATAAAGAGTGTTACGAGAGCAGAAAGAGATTTGTGTTTTGGAAAACTTTTTTCAACTCTTTTGTTGAGCGGACCAAAAATAACAGAAAATATAAGCGCCACAACGATCGCAAAAAGATATGGCTCAAATATCTTGTAGGTCACAAATAAGGTAATTCCAAGGAGAATAAAATAAATATAGATCTCAAGTTTGCTTTCTTTCATATGTTAATTATTATACCCCGTTCTTAAAACATAATGCAAACAGCACGGCGCCTACGGCGCCGTGCTGTTTGCAACGTATTCTATATATTAGATTTTACTTTCCGTGACAGTTCTTGTACTTTTTTCCGCTTCCACAAGGACAAAGATCGTTGCGTCCCACCTTGCTTCCGTCGTGAACTATTGGTTTGTTGTCTTTTGCCACAGACCCTTTACTTAGATCCTCTCGAGTCTCAATCACTACAGGTGCTTCAACAGGTTTGATTGTCGCCTCTACCTTAGATAGTGTATCGATTATCATATCGTCGATTGCCCTCTCCATTTCCTTAAATAATTTGAGCCCATCTTTTTTGTATTCAACAAGAGGATCTCGCTGACCATACGCTCGAAGATTCACACTTCCCCTTAGATAATCCATCATTTCCAAGTGATCCATCCAGAACATATCAATTGTTTGTAAGCTAAGAGATCGCGCGCCATTCGCAAACACATCTCTCCCTATCTTTTCTTTTTTCTCTTCGATCACCTTTGCAAGGTCTTCATCTCCCACTGTCATTTGTTCTATAACACCCATCACTTCTTCAGTTGATCCAAGAAGAACCTTTCTTCGCTTGTCATAAATGATCTTTCGCTGATAGTTCATCACATCATCAAATTCGAGAGTGTGCTTTCGTGAATCAAAATGAAATCCTTCGATTCGTGTCTGAGCAGTTTCGAGCGATCGGTTGATGAGTCTGTTTTCGATCGGTTCATCCTCCGCAATATCAAATCGAACCATCATTCGCTTTATAATGTCTGATGCAAATACTCGCATAAGATCATCTTCAAGTGATACATAGAACTGTGTCTCTCCAGGATCTCCTTGTCGTCCTGATCGCCCTCGAAGCTGGTTGTCGATTCGTCTTGCTTCATGTCGTTCAGTTCCAAGCACAAAGAGTCCGCCGAGAGCTTTCACCTCTTCCTCCTTTTCTTTGTCGAATGGCACGCCACCGAGCTTAATATCCACTCCTCGTCCCGCCATGTTTGTCGCAATAGTTACTGCACCTCTTTTTCCTGCCCCCGCAATGATCTCTCCTTCTCTTTCATGATTCTTTGCATTCAAGAGATTGTGAGGCACACCTTCACGATGTAGATAAGCAGAAAGTATTTCGTTCTTCTCGATTGATACCGTACCAATAAGTACAGGCTGACCTTTTACATGAAGATCTCGAACTTTCTTTGCAAGCGCTTTGAATTTACCTTGTTCGTTCTGGAAAATAAAATCATTTCGATCGATTCTTTGAATTCCACGATGTGTTGGCACAACAATAGTCTCAAGATTATACACCTTAAGAAACTCTTCTTTTGAAGTCTCGGCAGTTCCTGTCATTCCAGAAAGTTTTTTGTAGAGTCTGAAATAGTTTTGGAATGTGATAGACGCGTAAGTACGACTCTCTTCTTTGATGTCCACCCCTTCTTTAGCTTCAATAGCCTGATGCAGACCTTCACTCCATCGTCGTCCTGGCTGGATTCGTCCTGTAAATTCATCAACGATTAAGATCTCACCGTCTTTGACTACATATTCCTTGTCTTTATTGAAAAGCGCTTTAGCACGCACTGCAGTTTCGAGATGATGTACTGACTTGATACCTTTGTCAGTATAAATATTATCCACTCCGAGCATTTTTTCTACTCTGTTGATACCAGCATCAGTGAGTGCAATTGATCGATGTTTTTCATCTGTTGTATAATCTTCTTCTTTTTTGAGCTGTTCTGCGATTCGAGCGAATGTCACATAAAGATTTTCTGATTTCTGAGTTGGAGAAGAAATAATGAGCGGAGTTCGTGCTTCATCAATAAGGATCGAGTCCACCTCGTCCACGATTGCAAAGTTATATTCTCGCTGTCGAAGCTCCTCTTCACGATATGAAATATTATCTCGGAGATAATCAAATCCGAATTCGTTGTTCGTTCCATAGGTAATGTCTGCGGCGTATGCCTCACGTCTTGTACATGGTCTTAGGAATTCGTGCACTACTTTGAACGATGCAACCTCATCTCGATTTTCATCTAGTTCTTTGTGTGCAGGATCATATATATAAGAAGCTTCACTGTTGATGACACCAACAGAGAGGCCGAGAAAATCAAAAATCTGCGCCATCCACACAGCATCTCGTCTTGAGAGATAATCGTTTACTGTTACAAGGTGCGCTCCTTTGCCTTCGAGCGCATTAAGATAGAGCGGAAGTGTCGCTACAAGCGTCTTTCCTTCTCCAGTCCGCATTTCTGTTATTTTGCCCTGATGGATCATGATTCCTCCAATAAGCTGCACATCAAAGTGCCGCATATTAAGAGTTCGTTTAGTTGCTTCTCGAAGTACCGCAAAGGCTTCTGGGAGCAAATCATCCAGAGCCTCACCTTTTGCAATTCGTTCTTTAAATTCAAGAGTTTTAGTCTTAAGTGCAGCGTCCGTTAGGGGTGAAATATCCTTTTCAAGATCATTGATCTTTTGGACAATCTTATTAGTACCTGCAATAGCACGAGTTGATGTATCTCCGAACAGTTTTTTGATTATTGACATAGAGGTGTATTTTAACACAAAAAGGAGACTGAAACTAGAATTTTAAAAATTAAGAAGACAATATATAACACAAGACCCCCGAACCATTACAGTTCAGGGAGTCGAGGAAATGAAAGCATCAACCCGCAGAAGGCGTCCATTCGAACGTGCTTGGCCAAATAGTTATGCCTTCTCCCGTAGCAGGAGCAGACACCCAACTAGTTGCTGTCACCGAATCTTCATGAGGTGAGTGCCCCGAGTCTTCTTGATCTGATGAGTGATTTTGATTTTCTTGAGATGAGGAGTGATGAGACAACATAGGTTTAAGTAAGGCCTTATGGATTGAATGTTTGATTGAAAGTGCAGGCCAGCCAGTATATTAACACATATTATTACTTTGTCTACTAATTAAAATTCATCCGCACACTAACTCTGTCATCGTGTTTTTATTGCTTATTTAAATATAGTATTGGTTTATGGAAATACACACCTTTTTAAAAAGATACAAATAACCTCAAAAACACAGTGCAATAATGACAGAGTTAGTGTGCGGATAAAAACAAAACCGCCCTTTCGGACGGTTTTGCGAGAGACTAGATTCTAGCCTTCTTCTTTGGAGCTGCCTTTTTCTTAGGAGCTGCCTTCTTTGCCTTTCCTTTCTTTGCTACTTTTTTTGCTGCCATGTTATTTGTTACCCCGCACCATCTTAAAAAAAATATTATTTAAATTTGAGAAAGAACGAAGTGAAAAAATTATTTTTTAAAGCTTTAATCTCGAAAAAAAATTTACGACCATAAACTATTTCTCGAGCGATGAGATAATTATCTAACTTATTTTTTATTAACACAATATTTTTTTTCAAAATGTTGTGGATAACTTTTTTATTTTTATTTTTTCAAAAAATATTTTTATAAATAAAATAATAAATTTATTTATAAAATACTTTTTTAATTAATTTAAAACACGAATTATTAAAATAAAAAACTCCAGATGTTATATCTGGAGTTTTTTATTTATTTTATATTTATGCAAGTATTACTTCTTCTTCAATCCTGATTCCTGTTTTTTGTTCTACAATAGATTTTATCTTTGAAATGAATTCTCTTACATCTGTAGAGGTTGCATCAGCATAATTCACCACAACGAGAGACTGATTCTCATATAATCCCACATTACCAATTCGAAATCCTTTAAGCCCGCAGACCTTATCAAGCACGAATGCAGTAGAGATTTTCACAAACCCGCTACCTGCTTTATATACGGGCATTAGAGGATAATCCGCTTTTAGTTTTGCAATATCTGATTCATTACAAATAATATTCTTAAAGAATGATCCTGCAGTGCCGTGTATATTTAGATCTGGGAATTTCCCCTTTCGAATCTCGATCACAGCATCACGAACCTCAAATGGTGTAGGTACTATATCTTTAAAATGATTCGAAAGATCCTTGTATGAAATATTTATGTTCGGTACGAGAGAAAGTGTAAATGTCACCGATACTACAATTAAATTCTTGCCTTCTTCGGTCTTGAAAAAACTATTTCGATATCCAAATGCGCATTCTGTATTTGTAAGAGTCTTATATTCTGAAGTTTGAATATTAAACACTTCAACACTTTCTATAAGATCTTTTACTTCTACTCCATATGCGCCAATATTTTGTACAGGCGATGCACCAACAGTCCCAGGAATAGACGAGAGATTCTCAAGTCCAAAAAAATGATTCTCTATTGTCCATTTCACAAAATCATCCCAAGTCTCTCCCGCTTCTGCAGTCACTAATACATGCAGGTCATCTATTTTTTTATATTCCTTTCCTTTATTTAAAACCTGGATCACAAACGCACTTATACCACTGTCAGCAAAAAGAATATTTGATCCGCCTCCCAATACAAAGATTGGGAGATCGTTCTCTTTTGCATAAGCCACTGCATCTTTGAGATCCTTTTTATTCTCAAGCATAAAAAGGTGGGATGCATCGCCCCCAATCTTAAACGTCGAAAGTCCCCTGAGAGGGACTTTGGTCTGTACTTTTATTTTTGATTCTTGCATCATGAATTTAACATTTGAGCGGAGCAAAATATTTGATCCGAAGACTTCGCAGGCGGGTAGCCGAGACTGAGCAAAAATTCAGTAGAATTTTATGCGCGCTTCGGAGAGAATGTTTTGCGGAGTATTTTTTAATTGCGCCGGGAGATGGCCGATGAATGCGGGCTCCAAAAGCAAACATCTTTGTGAGTGCAGTCATCGGCCATCACCTGAAACAATTAATAGTAGTATATCACAAAAAAATTAAGACAAAACAAAACCACCCTTTCAGGTGGTTTCGTCGATGTTTGCTTATTTGGAGCTCGAATATATATCCGCGACTCACAAGATATATAGTACCATACCTCGAGAAAAAAAGCAAGTTTTAAGTTACTTCAAGGCTGCGTTCACTTTTACGATATCCTGCTCAGCTTCATCAGTTGCGCTCGGTAAAGCCACCTCAAGAGCCTTGAGCCACTCAATCGCCTTTGCCTTATCCTTCTTAAATGTATAAATATCTGAAACAAGTGTATAAAGGGACTTGTTTGTAGGATCGGCTTTTATAGCAATTTCAAGCACCGAGACAGCATCGTCTGCATGTCCGTTTTCTACCATTATCTTCACGACTGCGGGAGTAGTAAAGTCCCCTGGATTATCCATTGTCTTTGCAATTGCAACACCCTCTGCAATGTGTCCTGTGACAGCAAGAGACTGCGCATAGATCAATTTTGGCGCATCGAATCCTGGAGCAAGATCATATGCATACTTAAGAGTTTCCAGAGCCTTGTCTGTATATGATTGATCCTTTTCTTTGTCCCCCTTCAAGAAATACGCTTTAGCCAAAGAAAAATAGATTTGCTGCTTTTTTGGAGAAAGCACTTTCGCCTGTTCAAGAACAGGAATTGCATCATCAGACATTCCAACATCCGCTTCAAATGAACCAAGATTGATATAAGTTCTTACATCTTTAGGATGCTTCGCAACTTCTGCCTTAAGAGCATCGAGTGTTGCGAGACCAAAATCATTTTTGTCTTGATCTGCTACTTGAGCTGAGCCGAGTACATCCATAGCAATTCGATCCATTTGCTCTGTTGTCTCGAATTCTCCCGTTGGACCATATGAGAGCGCTTGTTTTAATAGAGAAAGATTTTTTGTTACACCTTCTTGTTGCTGGCCGATGCCTTGAGAGAGGGTAATATTCTGCTCATATGGTCGATAATTTACAAGCAAAAGAATGATCACGAATATCACAACAACAGATGCAAGTAGCGGCGCACCAATCTCTTCAGAAACATTTTTCTTGCTCTCCTCTGTACTAACATCAAGATTTGAGAGTCCAAGAAGAAGAATAAACAACATATAGCTTATGAGGTTGTCGAAGATGAAAAGATTTTGGAATGCATATGCAGAAAACAAACCGATCAAAACAGCTTTCTCTCTTTTCGTAAACATTGCACTTTTCCAAAGTCCTCGAAGTGCAAAAACATACAGCGATAGGTATCCAATATATCCTAATATTCCCCCAGCTATCAGCCAATCAAGGAATGCATTATGTGTTCGGTCAAACCACGGCTCGTGACGAATCATTTCTGGTCTATAGTACTCTGCAAATGCAATTATAAAGTTATCTTGTCCCCATCCTAGCACCGGCTTTTCTTTGAATGCATCAATAGCCATAGGCCAGATGATTGATCGAGCCTGAGTCTTTGTGTCATCAATAGAGATAGAAGCAAACCGAGTAAGTACCGGACTGTTCTTTACAAACGAAGTGTTTTTAATAAGTATAAATCCAAAAACAACAACAAAGAGAATCGCAATAACAGCGATTGATACATTTTTTATATGCCTATGCTCTTTTTCGGTGATTGCGATTATTATTGCAGTGAGCAAAAGTCCTCCGATGAGTCCCAATATTGCTCCACGAGTTGCCGTGTAATAAAGAATGATTATTTGAGCAATGATCAAAATACTATAGACCGATAGTGCATAAAGGTGATCAAATTTTTTGAATGTATCTCCAAACCTAAACCAGCACGCTTTAAGCAGCGCAAGGAGCACAATTGCCAATATAACTCCTCCAGCAAGGCTATAATCAAGACCTTTTTTAGAAAGTTCATAGAGATAATAGACTATATATAGTGATGAACCTCCGATAATAATATCGCTAATCCCTTTAACTTTGTTGCCATTTGAGAACCATAGGTAGATCAAGAAGAAAATATTGAAGAGCATATATGTCGCCATATATGCAGAGTTGCCGAGTGTTCCATCAAGTCGCACACCTCCTTGGTTGATGACAGCTCCGCCAAAGAACTGCAAGTATGCAAAGAATGTCATAAATACAGAAACGGCAACATTTGATCCAATCATCATTATCCAATCTTTCTTTTCTTTGAAGACATTTATGAGAACCAGAAAATATGCAAAAAGGTGCGCCAAGAGTACGAACCCTTCCATTCTTTCAAAATTACTAAAGAAGGCTTTTGAGGCATCCACAGCAAAAATATCAGCAACAAAAATGATTCCTACAAAAGTCCCAAAAGCCACAAGAAGCTTGTTGTTCTTTGGTCGAAAGCGAGGATCGGCAAATGCAAGAGCAATATAAAGACAAGTAATGAGCTCAATAGCAACACGGAACAAAAATGCCTTGCCAGTAATAAATGGAAAGAACATCGAATCAGCTACCACAATCGAAACGAGAGGTAGCGCGCAAAGCAGGATCTTGATCGTTTTTAAAATAAAATTATTCATTCTTTAATATATAAACAGCTAGTAAATTAATAATTAATGTAGGTCTAAATACTACTACTTTTTGAACCTAAGTCAAAAATAATGGACACCTCATAATTCAAAATTATGAAGGAAAAAACAAAGGATGAGGAGGGAGGCATACCTGTGGTATGGCGACCGACGAAACTTGGTTTTTTACCAAAATTTTGGATTATGAGGGTTCAAGCTATTTTAGGTATTTATTTAGCGATTATTTTTGTCTTAGGTTCACACTTTTGTTGACGAGCCAGGAGCTCGACTGCACTTTTCCACCTTTTCCAACAGAAAAGACCATTTTAGAGCCAATCTCTTTACAGACCGGTATCTCTGGAATATTTTTCTTTGTCCTATCACCTCCGTTTGCAAAAATATCAGGCTTTACTGCTCTTAATGCATCACAAACACTCATGTCGGTTGTATTTTTTTTATGTTTCGTAATAACCACCTCATCAACCGATCGAAGCGACAACAATATCTCTTTTCTCTCTTTTTCATCCATAAAGACATATCCTTTCTTCTTCTGGAGCCAGTTATCATTGTTCAAGATCACTACAAGCTTATCTCCAAGTCTTCTCGCCTCTTCGAACATTCGAATATGCCCAATATGGATCGGATCAAATCCCCCGCTTACCGCCACCACTTTTTCAACTCCTTTTTTTTTCATTTATCTATTATATATAAGCCTTAACTTATCTCAAAATCTTCTAGATAATTTAACAAAAGGATGCTAGACTTTGGCTTATGAAAAAAGCTTTGATAACAGGAATTACCGGCCAAGACGGGTCATATCTTGCGGATATATTACTTGAAAAGGGATATGAGGTACATGGCATTGTTCGCAGATCGTCATCATTCAATACTGAGCGTATCAATCATATTTATCAAGACAGACACAGCAAAGATGTGAAATTTTTCTTGCATTATGGCGACCTCTCCGACTCTAGCAACATTTCTCGTCTTATCGAGAAGATCCAGCCTGACGAAGTCTACAATCTAGGCGCTCAAAGCCACGTAAAGGTAAGTTTTGATATGCCAGAATACACGTCTGATATTGACGGCTTGGGTACGCTCCGTATTCTTGATGCGATTAGAGAAAGTAAAAAAAAGATCAAGTTCTATCAAGCATCATCATCAGAAATGTTTGGACTTGTCCAAGAGATTCCTCAAAAGGAAACTACTCCGTTTTACCCGCGATCTCCCTATGGATGCGCAAAGGTCTACGCGTACTGGATCACAAAAAACTATCGTGAGAGCTATAACATGTTTGCTGTTAACGGAATTCTATTCAACCACGAATCTCCTCGGCGAGGCGAGACTTTCGTAACACGAAAGATTACGCGAGCACTGACGAGAATCAAGCTAGGACTTCAAGAAACGCTTTTCCTTGGAAATATTGATTCAAAAAGAGACTGGGGATTTGCAAAAGATTACATGGAAGGCGCGTGGCTTATGCTTCAAGCAGAAATGCCCGATGACTTCCTTCTTGCAACAAACGAAACTCATTCAGTCCGAGAGTTCGTAAATATTGCTGCGAAGCATCTTGATATGAATATCGAATGGCAAGGTCAGGGTGTTGAAGAAAAAGCAATTGATACAAAAACACAAAAAACAATCCTCGAGATTGATCCTGCATATTTTAGACCAGCAGAAGTTGATCTCCTTATTGGTGATCCGGCAAAAGCTAAAGAAAAGCTTGGATGGGAACCAAAGACAAAATTCGAAGACTTGGTCAAAATAATGATCGATTCTGATATGAAGCTCGCAGAACAAGAACTTAAAGTTAAAACACAATAACCAATGAAAAAAGATTCAAAAATATTTGTCGCTGGAGGAAGCGGACTTGTTGGAAGCGCTATTATCCGTGAACTCAAAAGAAAAGGCTATACCAATGTCCTCGCCCCTACTCATAAAGAAGTTGATCTTATGGATGAAAAAGCGACTCTCGCCTATTTTAACAAAGAAAAGCCCGAGTATGTATTTCTTGCTGCAGCAAAAGTCGGTGGAATAATAGCAAACAAAAATAATCCTGCAGATTTTATTTTTGATAACCTGAAGATCCAAAACGTAGTCATACATAGCGCGTACAAAGCAGAAGTCAAGAAACTTCTTTTTCTCGGCAGTTCATGCATCTATCCAAAATTTGCAAAGCAGCCGATCAAAGAAGAATATCTCATGACGAGCGCCTTAGAAGAAACAAATGACGCATATGCAATAGCAAAGATCGCAGGTATCAAGATGTGCGATGCATACAACAAGCAATATGGAACGAATTTTATAGCAGTAATGCCTACCAATCTTTATGGACCATTTGATAACTTTGATCCTGTCACAAGCCATGTTATTCCTTCGCTTATCCGCAAATTCCATGATGCAATTTTAAATAATAAAAAAGAGATCACTCTATTTGGGGATGGTACGCCAAAGCGAGAATTTCTCTATATTGATGATGCTGCGGAAGGATTCGTATTTCTCATGAACAAATTCAATGGCCCAGGGATCATAAACCTTGGATCAGGTGTTGATATGTCAATTAAATCTCTCGCACAAAAGATGAAAGAAATGACAGGATTTAAAGGGAAGATTCTATGGGATACTACAAAACCAAACGGCACTCCGCGAAAGCTTTTGGATGTGCAAAAGATCAAAGCACTTGGATGGAAGCCAAAAACATCATTTGAAAAAGGACTCAAAAATGCTTACGAGTTCTACAAAACACATTACAAAGAACTTAATGAAAGATAAAATTATTGGATTTTTAAAATGGACGGAAAAGTACACTAAAACGGACATGGTGTATTTTGTGCGGAGCAATCTTTGGATTAATATTGGCCGAGCATCAAGTGTCCTAAACGGACTCATCCTCTCAATCGTCTATGCAAACATTCTGACTAAAGAAGATTATGGACTTTATACTTTCGCGCTTGCCTTCATCGGATTCTTCAGTATGGCGCAGACCACAGCGCTTGGCTCAGGCATAAGCAAAAGCATCTCAAGAGGCAACGACGGGGTTATTTATGAAGGACTCAAAACTATTTATCCATGGTCCTTGCTTGGCGGACTTTCACTTGGAATTGTATCTATCTATTATATCCTCCATAACAATATAGACCTCGGCATCTGTTTTTTAGTGGCAGCAATCACTCTCCCTATTTCTATAAGAAACAGTGTGGCAAAATCATACTTTAATGCAAAGGGAGACTTTGCATTTATGTCTCGATTCAATCTTATGCGAACGCCATTTATTACGATCGCACTTATTATTACAGCGATCACCTCCAGATCAGCGATCATCGTAGTTATCACAAGCATTATAACGAATCTCATTTTGGGCAGCTTCCTTTACCACAAAATGAAGAAAAATATTGCTCAAATTGGAGCAAATGAAAAAGAGCCGTTTGCAAAAAAATATGCATTTCACAGCGGAATATTAAGCATGTTCGGATATCTATCAGAACAGATTGATGATTTGCTCTTGTGGAAATTTGTCGGCGCAGCGCCAGTAGCGATATATACTTATGCAATAGCGCCTGTCCGAGAACTCAAAAATTTGATTGAAAACCAGAGTACAATTGCCATTCCAAAATTTGCACAAAAAGATTTTAGCGAGGTGAAGAGCCATGTTTTCTTTCGTGTCCGACAAATGTATTTTGTTGCAGTGCCTATTATTATTCTCTATATTTTGAGCGCTCCTTTAATATTTAAATACTTATTTCCACTTTACACAGATGCAGTCGGTCTTTCACAGATCGCATCGCTGACCCTCCTGTCTTCGCCTCGAAAACTTTTGACCGCCGCGATCACCGCCCATCAAAAAATAAAAGAAACTTATATTGTTACGGTATTCCCTACTATGACTCGAATAATTCTTGCAATAGCCTTGGTACCAATGTACGGAATCGAAGGAGCCGTGATTGCCCTTCTTGCCTCTGAATGTATTGATTTCATTACCCTTGGAATTCTTATTAGAAATTCAAAATAAAGATGCATATATTAAAGCTTCAGGGTGGACTCGGAAATCAGCTCTTCGAATACGCATTTGCGCGTGCCTATGGCATACGAAACGACACCGAAGTTAAATATGATTTTGATTTTTTTAAGACGCATACATATCTCACATATGGCCTCGGATATTTCAATACAATTCTACCTAAAGCATCCAAAGAAGAATGTGCCCGCTTTAAAATTTTCAAAAAACAAAAAGGTATAATAGGCAGAATCTATAATCCTCTTTTTGCAAATTCTCAAAAATACATCGAAGAATATACTTTTCATTTTTTGGATGAGTATATGAAGAATCGCAAAGACTCATATTTTGATGGCTGGTGGCAATCATACAAATATTTTGAAGATATCCACGACATACTCCGAAAAGAACTCATTCTTAAAGACGAAATCCAAAAGCCATACACGCCCTACATCTCAAAAATGAATGCTACAGAATCTGTCGTAATCCATATTCGCCGGGGTGATTATGCAAATAATCCAGGTACCACAAAGCATCACGGGCTGACATCGCGCGAATATTATGAATACTCTATAAACGAAATTTCAAAAAAAATTCCTCATGCATATTTTTTTATTTTTTCAGATGAGATAGCTTGGGCAAAAGAACATTTCAAAATTCCTTTTCCATGTGAATATGTTGATGTTCCAACAGCCACTCCTCACGAAGAGCTTGTCGCAATGAGCCATGCCAAACATTTCATCATCGCAAACAGCACCTTTAGCTGGTGGGCAGCCTGGCTATCAAACAACAAAAACAAACTCGTCTACGCACCCAAAAAATGGTTCAACAAAGGCTGGAATACTGACGATCTGACTCCTCCAGAATGGAAGCGAGTATAGTTGGAGCAAACGCATTTTAACGTTATAATTTCTTTTATGTGTGGAATAATTGCTATTAAGACAACAAACAAAGAAGCATTGAATTCGATCGATATAAAAGCAGGCCTCGAAGCGCTCGCGCTTCGAGGCCCTGATGCATCCAAACATATGCAAATCGATAATGTTCTTTTGGGGCACACTCGCCTTTCTATCATCGATCTCTCTTCCGGTGGACAGCCTATGACAACTAGTGATGGAGCATACACGATTGTCTTTAATGGTGAGATTTACAACTACAAAATCCTCCGAGAAAAACTGCAGAAATCTGGCGCAATCTTCAAAACACACTCTGATACTGAAGTAATACTTCAAGCCTATATTGCATATGACAAAGACTGTGTAAAAGAACTCGATGGAATGTTTGCATTTGTAATCTATGATAAAACTAAAAATAGATTATTTGTCGCTCGTGACAGGTTCGGCAAAAAACCTCTCTACTACACGAAAGACAAAGACGATAATTTTTATTTTGCATCAGAGATCAAGGCGCTCCATGCGCTTGGATTCAAAGGTGTCATAAACAAAGAGGCCCTTGATGCATATCTGTCGCTTATGTACGTACCGCCGCACATGACTATATATTCAAACATTAAGACTATTCCACCCGCCCATTTTGCAATTGTAGATGAAAATGGAATTCGGAGAGAAAAGTACTGGCATCTCATCAAAGCCCAAAATACCGACACATATGACGAAGCAAAACAAAAAATCAAAACGCTTTTCAAAGATGCGGTGACCACACGAATGCTTTCATCGGATGTTGAGGTTGGCTCGCTTCTTTCGGGAGGCGTCGATTCATCCCTTGTTAGCATCTATGCATCGCGTATACTTTCAAAACCACTCAAAACCTTTTCCCTTTCTTATGGAGATACAATCAATGAATTACCCTATGCCCTCAAAGTTTCAGAAAAAATAAGATCAGACCATCACACGCTTTCTGTTAATGATTCACTCCTTTCTGAACTTCGTAAAACTTTTGAATACTTAGACGAACCTCATGGAGATTCTTCTGATGTATCTCAATACCTCATATCGAATCTCGCGCACAAGTCGGTCAAAGTTGCACTCACGGGTGATGGAGCCGATGAATTCTTTTTGGGATATGGATGGTACTGGAAGCACTTGCAGCTCCCCTTTTTTAAACGGATCACCGCTCGTTTGTTTTCAGATCCATTTAAAGACCACTTAAAGCTCATAGAAATATTTAGCCAGAAAGAAAGAAGTGAGCTGCTCGCCTATAATGCAAAACCAATATTCGTACCAGAAGAAGTAAGAGATTCAGGACTTAACTCAGAAGACAAAATGAATCTTTGGGATATTCTCGTTTATCTTCCAGGACAGCTTTTGACCAAAATAGATCGTACAAGCATGGCAAATTCGCTTGAAGTGAGATCCCCATTTCTTGATACAAAGCTTGCAGAATATGTCTATTCTCTCCCAGCTTCCTACAAATTAGATGGTAAGAACAATAATGGCAAAATAATACTAAAAGATATTCTCACCGAAGAGATGGATCCGGACTTCGTCTACCGTCGCAAACAAGGCTTTGGAGCACCTGTAAAAACATGGCTTCATTTAAGTGAAATAAAAACTTTTCTTGTGGCGCTCTCTAAAAACAAAGAGCATCAAATATTTTCATATATAAGCCAAAAAGAAACTCAACATCTTACTCATTGCTATTATAATGGAGAAGAAAAGCTTGCTTACAGGGTGTGGCTTATTCTGTGCCTTGCGATCTGGTTTGAAACACATAAAGCAGATATTGAATAATATACAAAATGAAAAATACAATTACAGCGTATTGGAGAAAAATATCAAAAAGACTTTTCGGATCGATTACTCTTCATCCTCAAGGAGTAAAACCTCGTGGTCGAGTACTGATCTCTTACATCCTTGAACCCTTCCTGCTTTTGCCCCACGAAAAACTATCAACTCGCCATAGTAATTATTTTGAATGTAAAACAATTGTTGAGTATTTTTTGAATAAGGGATATATCGTTCAAGTAATTGATGCGAGAAATTCTGCATTTATACCAAAGAAGAAATACAGCTACGTACTCGATATCGGACATAATTTAGAGAGATTCAAACCATACCTCAAAGAAGCGGTCACAATTCACCACGCTACGACCTCATACTGGAAGTTCAATAACACCGCAGAATTTCTTCGCCTAAGCGCTTTCAAACAAAGAAACGGCGAGTATCTTAAGCCGCAGCGAGGCCTCCCAGAATCAAAAAATTTTGAGATTGCAGATTTTGTTTTTGGATTTGGAAACGAGCACACTGTAAATACATTTCCAGAAAGCAACAAAATAACCTTACTTCCCCAATCCCTTCCTGCGATATTTTATCTACCAAAGCGAGACTGGAATGAGGCACAACATCATTTTCTATGGCTTTCTGGCGGAGGAGCTGTACACAAAGGACTCGATCTTTTGCTTGAAATATTTCGCTCTCACCCAGATCTTCTGCTCCATATATGCGGACCCGTAAAAGCAGAAAAGGATTTTGTTTCTTTCTACCGTAAAGAACTTTTTGAAACTCCAAATATTATCTACCATGGACGAGTTGATATCGAGAGCGAAAAGTTTAAAGAGATCCATACCAAGTGCGGATTTATTATTTATCCATCTTGCTCAGAAGGGCAATCAGGCGCTGTTCTTGTTGCGATGAGCACCGGACTTATCCCGATCATAAGTAAAGAAACTGGCGTTACAATAGGAAACAAGGGATACATTCTTCAAAAAAGTTTTATCAAAGATATTGAAGAAGCTTTGAAATGGACAAGGAAACTAACACCTATTACACTAGAGGATATGTCAAAAAAAGTGTACACAAAAACAACGGATACCTACGGACAAAAACAATTCGCTACCGCACTCAAAGAATACTTTGACGCAATTGTACAATGACAAATCCTCTCATATCAGTCATCATACCGACCCATAATAATGCAAAAACTATTCGTGCTGCAATAGAGAGTATTTGCAATCAAACCTACAAAAACCTTGAGATCATCGTCGTTGATGATGGAAGTACAGATAATACAAAACAAATAGCCGAAGGTTTGGTTCTCAAAGACAGCCGAATTATATACACCCTTCTCGACATGAGTGATCCGTTTCCTCGAATCAACAAAAAAGGAAGGAATATAAATGCAGGGTATCTCGCTCGAAATCACGGACTTTTGAAAGCTAAAGGCGAACTCATCACATTTCAAGATGGGGATGATGTGTCATTTAAAAATAGAATTGAAATAGAGTTCAAGCTATTAAATCTTTACAAAGCGGATCATATTTGTGTTGATTGGCAGCAATTTAGTGAAGATTTAGAGAACAGAGAATTTGATTATGAGAGATTTGTAAAAGAAACAGATATAAAAATACTGACTCCAGATGAGATCTATAGGCAGGCCCGTAAAGCAAAAGGGATATTTTATAAATTATTTCCATTTTTTGGGAAGTATATTCCATTTGAGATTAAGACTGCACGAATAGTAAACAAACTCTTCTTTGGCAATCTTTCACCATACCCAGGAAGCGCCAATTGCCCCTTGCTCAAAAAAAGCTTGACCGACAAGATCAAATTCAGACCATTGCCAGAACGAGTGTGGCCATCATTTACAGGACGAGGAGTCGATCGGGATTTTAACTTTGAAATTGCGGAAACCTTTAAACAAAGCTACACTATCTTTGTTCCAATTTATCTCTGGCGAATGGATATTCAAAATGATAATTACAAAAAAGATATTTCAAAATTCATTAAGCAATCAAATGAAATTTAGCATTATCACCCCTGTTTATAACGGTGAAAAATATATCAAAGAAACTATAGAGAGTCTTTTAATCCAGGAGGGTGAATTTGATATTGAACTCATCGTTCAGGACGGCGGATCGACAGACAATACCGTACACATCGCAAATGAATACATTTCAAAATTAAAATCAGGTCAAAAAATATTCAAATGCAATTCCTTTGATATGAGGTTATTTTCTGAGCGAGATAATGGAATGTACGATGCGATCAATAAAGGATTCGAGAAAGCAACAGGAGAAATATTCGCTTGGCTTAATTCTGACGACACATACCTTCCTGGTGCTTTAAAAGTAATAGAAAATTACCTTTCGAAATCCCCCGAAGTGTTGTGGATCAAAGGAATGAATATTGTTACTGATGAAAATGGCGAGATCAAAAAAAGAGGCCGATCTTTTAAATACTATCAGAGCTTGATCAAACGAGGTGTATATGGCCGCTATGCACCAGTTATCGAACAGGAAACCGTCTTCTGGAGACGAAGCTTGTGGGAGAAAGTAGGACCAATAAATTCCTCTCTTCGGCTCGCCGGTGATTATTGGCTTTGGATAGAGTTTGCCAAGTATACAAAGCTTTATTCGATCAATATTCCAGTAGCTCGTTTTCGCCGATTAGAAAACAGTTTAAGCAATGAAGGTGGAGGAAAAAAATATCGAGCAGAACAGGCAAAAATCATGCCGCCAAAAGGATCGCTCCTGGAATTCTCGGTCAAATTGTTTTATTGGATAAAAAATAAACTAAATCACTTATGGTAAAGGCAATATTTCAAAATTTATACGGAAAAAAGCGCTACCAAAGGTTTTTTCATAGACTGCTTGGAATTTCGCTGGCAGGCTTGAATCTTGTTGGAGGAGGAAGATCGATAAGAACATCAGGAGAAATGTGGGCAATTAAATACGTACTCTCAAAATCAAAAAAAGATTCCGTAGTCTTTGATGTGGGAGCACAAGGCGGTGAATATTCTGAGACGGTTTTAGAAGCAAATCCGGATGCAAAAATATATGCTTTTGAACCTGCGGATAAAGCAAAAAAGGAGCTCGTAAAGCAATTTCAAGAAAATAAAAACGTAAAGATAATCCCCGCCGCACTTGGTGTAAAAACAGGCATGTCACCTCTTTATTCATCAGAAGGAGTATCTGGCGTAGATAGTTTATATGAACTCTCCAACAATGACCGTAATACATTTGCAAAATCTGCAGACATCCAAGTATATACGCTTGATGATTTTTGCATAACTGAAAAGATAGGTGTTATCGATCTCCTCAAATTAGATGTTGAAGGATCGGAAATGGATATCTTGAAAGGCGCGATAAACTATATATCAAAAGGCAATATTAATTTTATTCAATTTGAACATTCAGGAGCATCATTCAAAGCTGGCTATCGATTTGCTGATGTATTTGATTTACTGAATCCATACTATAAGATATATCGCATTCTTCAGGATGGTTTGGAGGAGATCAAAAAACCGTCTCAAACAGAAGAATTCCCTTTTGCTGTAAATTATCTCGCATCAAAAAAAGATTAAATGAAAAAAATAGTCATCATCAAATCAAGTGGCGGCGAACTCGCAAATCAGCTTTGGAATTATGCGAGTATCCTGGCATATACAAAGGAAAAAAACATACCGCTTGAAAACTGGGCGTTCTTTGAATACGCGACATATTTTAATCTGCCAAAACACTCTTGGTTGATCGAACATATGTTCTTCAATCGTTTCAAAAACGACATTACGCGCAAGAATGCATTCAAAAAAAGAATGTGGCGAAAAATTTATGATATTTTCTCGCGGTCAGTAATGAATCTCAAGAAGAAGTCGCTCGTACGCGTTATGGATAACGAAAGGACATTTTATCTTCCTCCAACATCAGACGAACACTTAAGAGAATTACAAGGAAAAGAAACTCTCTATCTTGATGGGTGGATATTTCGAAATAGCCTAGGAATTGCAAAACATCATAAATACATCAGTGATTATTTTGCTCCACAAGCCCACATAAAAGAAAAAGTAGATAGTTTTTGCAATACCCTACGCGCAAAACATAAAATAATGATCGGCGTGCATATCAGACAAGGCGATTACAAAACTTGGAAAGGGGGCGCCTATTACATATCACCTAAAGAAATGAGTGGTACTATCCAAGAATATCTCGAAACATATAATATAAACAAAGATGAAGTCTGTCTCGTTATCGCATCAGACGGCAAAGTAGATGAATCTCTCTTTGAAGGATTGTCGACAGCACTTACTCACATGAACATGGTGGAGGATCTATTTGTATTATCGAAGTGCGATGTCGTAATAGGTTCAGATAGCACATTCGGCGATTTCGCAGCATATCTAGGCAATATCCCTCACGTCATCGCCAAAAAAGATGGAATGGACTGGGAATACTATAAAAGTAAAGTTGGTTTTTTTGAAAACAAATATTGCACTTGGGTACACTATTAATATCACTTTTCTATTTTTCCAAAAACTCCACAATCTTTCGCGCTCGATTATCCCAAGTGTTATCTTTAACCCTTGCAAATGCTGCATCAACTAGTTTTGAAGAAATAACAGCATCCTTAAGGATCGCATTTATTCCGTAAGCAAGCTCTTCCGTATTATCAGGAGTGACAAGCATTGCTGTTCTATCATCAACAATTTCAGCAACCGAAGGAATCCGCGAAGCAACAATAGGTCTTTTGCTTGCCATATATTCAAAGAGCTTCATCGGTGAAGTGTAGTATTTTGAAATGTCCTCTTTTGCAGTATTAGGTAATACAAGCACATCACTAGCTTTCTGCCATAACGGAATCTCAGTATGAGGTCTATGTCCTACAATCTTTACATTTCTAATATCCTTATATTTTTTTCTAAAATTTAGAACATCAACTGGTGTACCGCCTACAAATACCACAAGCACCTGAGGTAATAAGAGCGCAGCTTCTGCGAGTGTATCTACCCCTTTCCATCCATACAGATGCCCTGTATATACTGCAATAGATTGATCAAGAGGAAGCGAGAGTTTCTCTCGAGCATCTTTTTTACTTATATCAATATCAAAATCTTTGACCTCTACCGTGTTTGGTAAGAGGATTACTTTAGATTCTGGTATATCAAACGTTTTCAGCAACTTTTCTTTTTTCCATTTGTTATGAGAAAGTATCCATCGAATACGTCTGAAAAAGTTTTTGAAAAAAGAATATTTGCTCTCTGGAAAATCATGCATTTCAAAAAAAGTGTTCTTAAAGAAAAGACTTGCTGTGTACAAAGGAAGTGATTCATTTGAGAAAATAATTGCCTCTTTGGATGCTCGAAACAAAAGATACATAGCACTACAAAGAGCAAACGAGAAAAAACTTATAAAAAAAGTAAGCTTTTTAAACAATGGAAATGCCATAAGATCGAGAACCGGTATGTACGCAGTCTTAAAATTGTTTTTTATCTGGTAATACTTTGCTGCAGTTTCCGAAGATCTTCCCAGGCGGCGCGGTACCAAAAGCGTTGTATCTAGATCAATTGCAGCAAATGCCTCAGCGCTTTTAGCAGCAAAAAGCGATGCCGCTTTTTCGCTTGGAAATCTACCATGAAATATAAGATATAGAGATTTTTTCATTATTTTGAAGTTATTTCACTTTGAAGTTTTTGCGCCAATTCTCTCAAACTATTTTTTCTCACGAGCCCTTCCTGTATTCGCCCTGTCTCTGATCTGTTGTCTGGAGAAAAATTATATACAGTAAGAATACTCTCTGCAATCCTCTCTGGGTTTAAATCTACAATTTGGCTTTTTGGCAGAATATCCCGAAGATTCTTGTTTGTACAAAGCACAACACATCCACATGCCATTGCCTCAAATATTGTCTTATCAAACATTCCGCTTGATGAAAGATTTACAAATACGTCATGTTTGCTATATACAAGCGCAGTCTCTGTATTTGGAATTCCTTTATGGAATGAAACAAATTCATTAAGACCATAATCACCTACTCTCTTTTTTAAACTATTATAATAATCCATATCTTTTGAAAGCGCGTCTCCATACAAAGAAGCTTTGAACGGAACTCCTTTCGTTTTCAAAAGTCTTAAAGCTTCGATAAGTACGTCTGGTTTTTTGATGGGAGCAATTCGTCCCAAAAACAAAATAGATCTTGGGGTCCTTTTGGCATTATCATCAAACTTGAAATAATCGGTATCAATTCCGACAGGCATCAAAACTGTTTGTTTAAACTTTGCAGTATAAGAGAATTTTGAAGTACAAAATATCTTGTCACAAAGAAGACAGGCAACATCTGTCAAAAAATTACCTGAATGATGATTCCGCCACATTGTCACCTTCTTCCCCAGCAATTTCCACAGAAGAGAACCGAGGAGTACGTATTCCTGATTCATATGAACAAATACAGTATCGTAATTCTTCCTTTCATTCCAAATATAATTATAAAAATTCAAAACATACCTCATTTTTGACTCGCCCATCTCTTTACCTAAAGACAACACTTTAACATTCTGAGGCAAATCATATTCCCCTTTTTCAAGACAGATGACCGTTATTTTTTCGAATCGCTTCGCAAACTCCTCTACCCATGAATGGAAAAAACCGAGTACGGTATTTTTCTTGTCTATTGATTGTGTAATGATAAGAAGTTTCATATTTTAAATGTATTCTTGAATTGATTTAAATATTCTTGTTTTGAGATAATGAATCGAGCATTAATTTTTGGTTTTGTATTTTCTTTTAAAACATCAATAATAGCGACCGCAATTTTCCCCGCATCGTAAGGTACGAGAGTTGCCTCCACATTCTCTGCTACACCTACTTGAGTTGCTACCACAGCACATCCTGAAGCAACAGCCTCAACCATATTAAGTCCGTAGCCTTCATAAAATGAAGTAACAAGAAGCAGATCCGAAGTTTTGAAAAGCGAGGCGACATCTGGCGCCCAACCTAGAAATTTCACATTAGTTTCAATATTTAAAGATTTAACAAGGCTTTTAAGCCACTTCTCTTTTCGTCCATTTCCTGCAATCACGAGCCCGAGCTTTTCATCGAATCGAAGAGCTTTTTTGAATGAAAGGAGTGAAAGGTCAAGATTCTTCTCACTCTCAAGACGTGCCACAATAAGTATTATTTTGCTGAACTCAGGGAACTTTTTCTTTAAGTCATATCGCGTATCTACAGGTTTCGTTTGTATCTTTTCAATATCAGTCCATACAGGTAAAACAGAAATTCGTGATGCCAGCTTATTGTTCATTGAAAGAATCGAACTTTTGATTCGCTCTGATACAACTCGAATGTTGTCCGCTCTTATGAGCAAGAATCGAGCAATGAGTGTCTGGAAATAATTTTTGAGACTATGTTTTATATAAAGAATATTAAAGCAGTCGGTGTGAAATTGAAGCTGGAGTTTAATATTGCTTAATTTTGAAACAAAGTACGCCAACAGTCCGCTTTCAAATGGATCTTGGGAAGTGATCCAAGCTTCAGTTCCTTTGTTTTTTTGAGCAAGTTTACGAGCCTGTAGGAAAGCTTTAAAAAAAGAAAATATTTTAAAATGACTTGTTGCATTATAGATTGTCAGTTTATCTCTACTATAAAATTTGCCGTTTGATTTGTGCCCCATCACCACAACAAGCAGTTCATCAAAAAGATTAGAGTATTCTTTGAGACGCTCGAAAACCGCACTCGATGTATCAAGCGCTTTCACGTCTCTTGAAATCATTATTATTTTTGTCATCTAATTTAAAATCTCATTAGCTAACAATTGCCATGAATGCCGGAAAGTAAAATTCTGAATCTTCTCTATTTGCTCATTATAATTTTGCTCCTCCAGAAGCCATAATATTTTTTCTTTTATATCCTTCTTATTTAATGGATCTACGAATATCCCAATATCGCGTATCCGGGCATAGATACCAATCTCCTTTGTTACAATAAATGGCTTATTTAGTCTTATTGCATCCATTATCATATTTGGACTTATATCTCCGAGCGACACCAATATAACAGCATACGAAGCCTGTATGCGAGCTATAAAGTCCTCATGACTTGAAGTATCAAGATCGAGCTTTACACCAGTCTCTGCGATTTGTTTATCTTCAAAGATAGATTTTAAAGTGTCAGTATTTTTCCAGACAAGATTTCGTGTTGCGCCGATAAATGTTTTTGATTCAAATGCATTATTCAAAGAATGCTCACCATAAAAATTCTCGACGATTTTAGTCTTCGAAATATCGATGTTATATGGATTCTGCCATATGTCTCTTTGCCAAGCAGTACTAAAGATTATTTTATCAGCGTTAAGAAGTATTTTTTTTGTTACCTTGAAAATAAAATATTCTTTGGAAGTAAAATTATTCGTTTCAGTATTGTAGAAATCTTTGAAAAGAACTTTTTTCCTTGTTCTTTCAACGAATGATTCCCACAGAAAATCTCCACCTGTTCGAACAATATATTTTTTGTTTAAAATTTTGCAGGCGATCATTATAGGCAACGCAACACTAAATGTATCGAGAACAAGAATGAAATCCGCTCGCATTACCGCATAAAAAGACTTGATCAAAAAATAAATATGCCGAAGTCCTGATGGAAGCTTGTGTTCGAAAGAAAAATATTTGACAGTTACTTTGTAAGCTTCATTCTTCCACACTTCTTCAATATTTTTTGTATATTCAGCAGGACCTCCGATTTGAGGAGGATAGATACCAGTAGCGATCAAGATATGTTTAATATTTGTGCTTTTGGTCATTTATTAGAAATTAAGAATTGTGAACAAGCAGATCGGCGAGTTCACCTATTGTTCCCGCCCCCATTGTAATTACAACATCGTTTTGATTTGTCGTTTCATTTATTTTTTCTGCAATATCTTTGAATTCTGGGATATAAAAGGCATTTTGATTATTTTTCTTGATCGTTTCAATCATGAGACCGCTTGAAATACTTCCGTCAAATTTTTCTCTCGCAGCATATATATCAGTCAAATATACAGTATCGTATTTTGCGAGAACTTCAGAAAATTCGTCAAAATGTTCTTTTGTTCTTGAATAAAGATGTGGTTCGAAAATAACAGTTAGCTTCTTATCAGGAAAAGCTTCTCGAGCTCCATTTAAGGTCGCCATTATCTCGTGCGGATGATGCGCATAGTCATCATAGACGAGTGCGCCAGTCTTAGTTGCACCTTTGTGTTCAAATCGTCTCCAAGTACCTCCAAAGCTCCTTAAAGCCTCTTTGGCGTCATCTAGTTTGAGAGCTAAGTATGAAGAAACAGCGAGTGCCACAGAAGCATTCTGTTTGTTATGAAGGCCAGGCACTTTGAGTCCTAGACTCATATCCAAGAATGCTCGTGAATCAATCACCTTTCTGTTACAACCCTCAACAGCTTTCATCGAATTTTGATCGAGCATATCCACAATCACCACTCCATCTGGAGGCAGCTTTGCTATAAATTCTTTAAACGATGCAATGATGTTTTCAATATTTCCGTAGAAGTCGAGATGATCAGCATCGATATTTGTAATACACACAACAGATGGATTGATATTCAAAAAAGATTTTTTGTACTCACAAGATTCTGCAACAAGATATTCGCTTGTACCTGGAATAAAGTTTGTTTTTTCCACCACTCCGTCATGTTCGTATTTCATAAGAGAACCAACTATTACCGATGGTGAAAGCCCCAGCTTGATCATCATATGTGCAATCATTGCGGTTGTCGTTGTTTTCCCATGAGTTCCACAGATGGCGATTGTTTTCTTACTCTTTGAAACTTCGCCAAGCATTGCTGCATAGCTTAGAACCGGAAGTCCAAGTTTTCGCGCTTTTATAAGTTCAATATTATCTTCTGGAGTCGCGAGCGTGTAGACCACCGCATCGATGTCCGGTGTGATATGAGATTCGTGATAACCTTCAAATGTTGGAACACTTGCTTTCACAAGTCCGTCACGATTAGAAAACCCCGTATCACTTCCAGAGACATCTTTTCCTTCATGCATAAAAAGCAAAGCAAGAGCCGACATTCCAATACCCCCAATGCCGAGAAAGTAAACCTTTTTTATATTACTTATATCCATTTGAGTAATATAATACCACAAAAAATGACTTAAATGGACCTTATTTTCTTCACAAACTCCCCAAATCCTTTGATCTGTTTTTCAAGTCTTTCCTTTTCTTTTTCTCCCGTGAAATTATCTTTTTCATCAAAGAGACTTACGACGCCACCAATCATTACTTTTTGATTAAAAATAATCCCTTCTTTGTAAGTAACAACATCTTCGAGATGTCCTGCTGCACGAATACCTGCCCACATTCCAGCAGAGACAGATGTAATAGCGAAGCATCTATTTTGAAATGCTTCTGGAAATGGCAAAAGATCAATAAAGAATTTCAAGACTCCTGGAACTCCTCCGTTATATTCAGGAGTAACAAAATGAACTCCATCCGCCTTAAGGATTCGGTCTGCAAAACTTTGAATTGGGAGAGGTCGTGCATTTATAGAATCTCCCGAGAATGCTTCAAGCGGCACATCTTTAAGATCAATAAGTCCCACTTCAATCCCTAACGCTTTATATATTTCAAAAACCATTGTCCCCACTTTTCTTGAGTATGCTCCAGGTCTCGATGTTCCAATTATTATTTCAATCATTTTTTATTTCATTTATTATTTTCATAAATTCGTCATTTCTTTCGTATTCGTTTTTGAAGAGTCCAAATGAAGCAAATGCAGGACTGAAGAGAATCGTATCGCCAAACTTTGCCACTTTAACAGCCTCAGTAACTGCCTCAGATAAGTTTTGAACTTTGGTAGATAATATTGTGAGTTTATCACTTCCAGATCCAGGCAAAAGAATAATAGATTTACAGGTTTTATTTATTTCCTCTACAAGCCCATTTAATTCCAAACCTTTATCTGACCCACCGCAAATCAATACAATGTTAGTATCTAAAGATTTTAATGCAGCAATTGTCGCTTCAGGAGTTGTAGCATTGTTATCATTATAAATTTTCACCCCATTTATTTCTTTTACAAACTGAAGTCGCCCTTCTACCCCTAGAAAACTTTCTACTCCTTTTTTGATATCTTCAATACTAATCCCTATTGCCTTACAAGCTTCAATCGCGCAAGCAATATTTGAAACATTATGTTCTCCAATTATTTTTGGTTTCCAATCTACTGAAACATCTGATCTACGTGCAATGGTCAATTCTCCATCTCCATGAGGTTTTGAAGCAATAACATTCGAAATAGTTTCTCCAGCAACTAAAGTATCCCCTCTTTTTTGATATAGATAAATATTTGACTTGTCGGCAAAATATCTCTCGTGACCAGACATTTCTGGGGTAGATTTGTAGTAGTTGGTGTGGTCATGCATAAATGCAGTGAAGATTGCGATACGAGGAGATATCTTTGCATCTCCAAATCCCTGAAGCTGCCAACTATCGAGTTCGAGCACAACAATCTCAGCAAGGGGTCGGACCCCTTGCTGAATATCTTTGATTAAAGGAAGTGTCGCCATATCACGGACATTCCCCCCGAGAATTGTTTTTTTACCAACACCTTTCAAAATATGATTAATGAGATGTGTCACAGTAGATTTGCCACGAGTGCCAGTGACACCGATCGTGATAACTTCTTTTGGAAGAAGCTTGCAAAAGAGCGATGAATCCATTTCGATTGGAATATTATTCTTTCGAGCCTCTTCTATATATATTGAATCAAGCGGCACCCCGGCTCCTTTTAAAATAAAATCTCGGGCTTTAAAATCTTCAAGATTATGTCCCCCGAGATGAAGAGTAATGTTAGGATATCCTTTTAATTTTTCTACTGAAGTCTTAAGCTCTTCTTCAGTTTTGAGATCCGTTACAATAAGCTCTGCTCCGCATTCAGCAAGGAATATCGCGTCCCCAAGCCCACGACCAAGAAGTCCAAGTCCAAGTTGAGTGATTTTTTTATCTTTGAAATATTCTTTGTAATTATTCATTTTTTATATCTTGTTCAAGTAGTGTAATATATTCCTCAAATCTTATCAAAAAACTTTTTTTATCTTCTTCAGAAACATCACTCAATACCCTCAGTCGTAAAGCCTCATGAATGATGTGACCTGGATCATTTGTATTTAGTGCATTTCTCTTCCATAGATAGGATCTAAAGCCTTTTAATCTTTGCTCTGACTCCGTAAGCCTGGTCACCCATTTTAACAGTTCATAAAAACTCAATTTACCTAACCTGTATTCAGGGACAACTTTTTCTTTCACGGTACTGATATCAATTGAAAGATCCCTTTCATCTGTTCTCATAAAAAATTCTCCCTCAGGTATTTGCCCATAAATAATCGGCATGTCAGAAATATTTTTGTTGAATCGACTGATTGACCATGGTGCTCTTGATCGATTTTCTATAACTTTGCCGCTTTTCAATTCCTCTTGGGTATATACAGAAATTGAAAAAGGAGGAACAAATTCCTTCCCCTGATCACTTAATGAGTATGCTTTTTGAAATGATGAATTGTTTTTAAGAATTAATACCAAATCTACATCACTTTTTTCCTGTAAAGCATCTTGCGCATAGCTCCCTTTTACGCAGATTGTAACAATCTCATTTTCTGGTATTGAGGCAAGAATAATGTTCTTAGCAGCATTAATAGACCCCTCTGCCCGTTCCTTTAAATCAAAATTTATTTTTCCTGAGTGATTATCCATTTATTTATATATTTAAAAACACCTTCTTCATTTCATCTGCAATCATTGGCCAATCATATTTTTCTTTGACCATTTCAAAAGACTGTCGTTTTATCCGGGACACAAGTTCTGGATTACGGACGAGTTCCGTCACTGCTTTTGCTACACTTTCAGGATTACGAACTTCTGCAAATATTCCCGTCTCACGGTCTCGAAGAAAATCCAAGATTCCACCCACAGGAGTTGTAACACAAGGAAGTCCACATGCCATCGCCTCAACAAATGAATTACCGAATCCTTCTGAAATCGGTACACGAATGAATATATCTGAGGCTTTAAGATACTTTGGCATATCAGTGTGTGTGAGCCAGCCCAAAAATTGAATTCGATTCTCTACCCCAAGCATTACCGAAAGCTTACGGATTGAATCTTCCAAATATCCTCTTCCTGCAATAACGAGCTTGATATTTTCTGGAAGTAACGGCATTGCCTTAACAATATCCTCTACTGCGTTTTTGGTCACAAGACGTGATGTGGTAATCAAAAATATGTCTCCTTCTTTTTTGTTCAGCTTTTTTTTGATCTCATTTATCTCTTCGACAGAATATTCTTGTGTAAAGTGTTTTATATCAACCGCATTTGGTACCACAACCACAGGACACTTCGCCCCCATTTCAATTCCGAAGTCAGCAAGATATTTTGAAATAGCTTGAATAGTGTCTGCGCGAGTAAATATCATCTTAAAAAGAGGCCAGAGAGGTCGTGCACGGCGTTTGATGAATGGAATTGGATCCCCTTCTTGAAGTGTCAGAAGGAATTTTACTTTTGGATTCAAAAGTTTGAAAAAGAGCGCCGCAAAGGAATTGTACGTTGCCATCATACTCCAAATAATATCGTATTTGTGTTTATGCTGGAGTCTCATCGCCTCCCAAAATGCTGTTAGGAGCATCGCATATTTATTTAAATGGAGTGATTTTGGAAGTGAATCTGCGGACACATTTTCATCACTTGTCCAACCAACACGGTGAATTGTGACGTTGCCAATTCGCTCTACCTTTGGGAGATGTGAATCAAGATGAAGTGTTACCATATCAAACTCAAAAGCTTGCCCACTGGAGTTTTGTGTATCAAAAGTCCCTTGGGCGTGCCCTAGTCGATCAGTAATTTCCTTGATTGCAACTTCTGCACCACCTATAAAATTTGGGTAATATACAAGGGAAAATATAAGTATTCGCTTCTTATGTTGCATTTTAGAATCTATCTCAAAATTAATGAATAAGATAAAGACCAAAATTTCGCAGGAAAAAATGAAGGATGAGGAAGGAGACATAACTGTGTTATGTTGACTGACGAAACTTCATTTTTTACCGAAATTTTGGACTTTAGATATTCAAGCATTGGTTTATAATTACTTATGCGGTTAATTTTGAGATAGATTCTACTGATTATGCCACAAAATGATCTAATTTGAAATTAATGAATTTCACTAATTTCGTATTCATCAGCATCGTTTTTGTCCTCTATTTTAGTACCTTTATTGATATTCAAAAATGCCACCGCACCAACGGCTCCAATAATAATTATAAGAATGAGAAGTGGTAACATTTATTGAATTTCAAGAATTCTTTTCAAAATATCCTCAGGCACCTCTCTTTTTTCTTCTTGTTTTACTTCAGGGTTTGTAGGCTCTTTTCTTTCTGGAGCTTTTTCTTGAACTGGTGATGCATGATGAATTGGTCTCGGAGAAGGCTCAGCCTTTGGAGCTTCTGGAAGAGCCTCTGATGACACAACAGCAGCCAGTGCACTTCGAAGATCCGCAAGATGCTCCTCTGAAGGAAGCTTTTTCTCCTTTGGTTTTTGATTCGTCTGTCTCAAATAGCTTAAGGATACCGCCTTACGAAGATCTCGTTCTCTATCATATGCAGGATCTCTTTTTTGCTCACTAGTATTTGACTGTGGATTTGATTGTGATATTTGTTGTACTGGCTTTGGTGCTGGTGCTTTACCTAATACTGCTGCAAGAGCTTGATCAATAGGACTTGGTCTTGCATTTCCGTTTCCATGATCTGATCTTTTTGCAGACCTCTCTCCATTACCTCCGCTACGATTGTTATTCCCATAAGTAGAAACCTGAGCTTCTTCATGCCAAGCCTTGATCTCATTTTCAACATCGACTCGCCGACGAGCGAAAGTCTGTCGAGATAATTCTATTATTTTTTCCCGAAGATTGTGATCAGGTTTTGCAAGAGGTGCAAGTGTTATGGCAGAAAACGGCCTTGAAGATACACCATCGATCATCAGTTTTAAATAAATCTGAGCAAATCCGAGCGATACTAGATCTTGTGCCGTAAAGAACGGTCCATATTCTTTTTCTAAAAATTCCGCATCAAAAGCGCCTACTCGAAAAGTGATCATTGTTCCCACGTTTCCAAACACTGCAGCTCGCACTTCTTCTGTCATTTGCTCGATATACTGATGTGCAACAGTAAGGTTCAGTTTATATTTTCGCGCTTCAGAAAGAATATCTGCAAACGATTCGTTAGCAAAGTTCTGAAACTCATCTACATAAAGATAGAAGTTCGGAAGCTCTGCGAGTTCTGCTTCTCTTTTATCCGCACGACTCATGGCAGCAAGATAGATCTTGGTAATGAGCATCGCACCCAAGAGGTTGGCATTCGCTTCACCTACAAGACCTTTTGAAAGGTTCATGATAATAATCTTTTTGTTATCCATCATTTCTCGAATATCAAAAGTTGATTTTGGCTGGCCGATAATGTTTCGAATAAGAGGATTCGAAATAAACTGACCAATCTTGTTTTGAATTGAGGCTCCTGCTTCCTGCATATATTTTGGTCCGTACTTTGCAAACTCATCCACCCAGAAAGAACGCACTGATGGATCAGTAATATGTTCGATCACTTTTTTACGATAGTCTTCGTCTGCCAAAATTCTGTTAACACCAATGAGTGTTGAGTCTGGATATTCAAGAAGAGCAAGCAAAATATTATTTAAAATATATTCCATTCGGGCGCTCCATGCATCCACCCAGATCTTTTTGAAAGCAGACATGAGACCGTTGGCAACCAAGTGTCTTTTGTCTGCACCCACGTCTTCGAGCACATTGAATGAGATAGGATTGTCGAGATCAAAAGGTGCAAAATAAAGCACATCCTTCATTCTTTCTTCTGGAACATATTCAAGCAGAAGGTCCGCAGTCTTGCCGTGAGGATCGAGAAATGCGAGACCTCGTCCATCTTGAATATCCTGGACAGCAAGATTTTCAAGAAGAGTTGATTTACCCATTCCCGTCTTACCGATGACGTAGGTATGTCGAGATCGGTCTTTTATTTTGATACCAAAACGAAGTTTGCGATTACGCGCATCTGTTTCAGCAAAATAGACTACTTTGTTAGGATCTTCAGGATTCATTACAAATATTATACCTCAATAGCTATTAAAAAACATCAAACACTACGCGAAAATTTGTCCTGCAAAATTTACTGATCTTAAAATAGATTTATCATTTTTTATTATCACATATTCAAATTGATACGAATTCAATAAAGATTCAGGGTGAACAAAGAATAAACAAGTTGCGATACAATCCGCAATAAGTGCAGTATCGGCAACAACCCACACAGCCACAACATCTGTTGGAGATTTGAGTGTCATTGGATCTATGATATGTGTGAATTCTCCCCACTTGCGGCGAGTGCCTGCAGAGCCGCAAATGCTTTTGTTTTGAAGATCTAGAGTACCAATCACTTGATCAAGGTCAAACGGATTTTCAAGTCCGACTCTGATAGCCTCACTATTTTTGCATAGCATATCCCCGCTTCCATCAATACAGTATTTTGTAATATTATTTTCTTCGAGAAGTTTGCCTATAATATCAATGAGATACCCTTTGCCGCCTGCGCCAAAGTCTAGTATCGATGGTATTTTAATTGTGAGATTCGGATGATCATACTCCATAACCTCTTCCCATTTTAAAGGAGCTTTTAATTCATTTTTTTGCTTGAGTGAATACTCTGCGTCATAGCCAGCATCTGAAAGCAGATTACCCACAAGAGGAGTAAATAATCCATTAGTCTTTTGATAGAGATCAAAATAAATTTTCAAGAGTTCTTGAGCATCTTCAGGCACAACATACACACCAGCTTTTTTGGACATTGCAGTTATGAGCGAGGAAGGAAGGAAGCGTGAGTAAGCTTTGTCGAATTCTTCAATTCGGCTATTTATTTTTATCAAAATATTAGCTTCAGTTTCACGATCTAGATATTCAAAAATATCTATCTGCCATTTTGTGCCGATCGCATCAAAATTAAACTGAGGCATTGTAGAGAGAATTATGCTTTCGCCTGCGCCTGAATTTGAGCAACCGCATCGTTAAATCCAATTGGAGTGAGTGATGAGCCCGAAACTTTTGAAAGTTTTATATCTGCGATATTTTTACCAACAACGAGTGCTTTGTAGCCTGAAATAAATTTATCTTGAAATCTTGATGATGTATTGTCCCCTGCACCTTTTGCAACTGTCACATCTGTGACAACATCATTTGAGAGCGTGAGAGTAACACCTAGAGTATCTGCTCCACCTGGAGATCGGTAACTTCCTGTTGCAGAATATGTACCATCTTTATACATACTCACCGTTCCAGGTTTTTTGGTTGTATCTACAGGAGTTGTTTCTACTGGAAGTGCTGCATCTTGAGTATTTCCTTGTGACGTAGTGTCAGTCAGATCATTTGCCATATTGTCATCTTTGTCAGAAAAGAAGACTGCATATACTAAGACTGCAAGAACAATTATTGCGATAACGATTCCAAAGATTTTTTTTGATGTATTTTGAGAATTCATTTTATATAAATTATTTTAATATTAATATTTTTTTGATAAACAAAGCATGTCGCTCCCTTTCATAAACACAACAAACGTTGCAACGGCAAGCCCAAAATCCCGAACTCCTATTTCTCCATATCCAACAATAAACATGATATCAAAAAGATGAAGAGCTAATAGAAGCGCTGAGATTCTTGTCAATATTCCAAAAAGAAGAAGTACTCCAAACACAAGTTCGAACGATGCGTTGAAATACACAAGTGTTGTTGCAGTAAATCCAGTTATAGATACGGCAGAATCTGGTACATAAGCAGTCCAATCAAGCGTGTGCAGAAATTGCTCAGTACTAAACCAGAGTATAACCAGGGACATTCCAATTCGAAGAACACTCGATGAATATGCTTCTAATTTTTGAAATAATGTTTGCATCTAAAATAGTATACGATATTTTTCACAAAAAAGATGCACTTTTCAATGCATCAATTATGTATTATAGTCCAGCCAATACTCCCCGAGTAATGCTGCCTACATAGCCTGCAACAGGTGTTATATTATGTGCAATTTGAAATCTTATGACTGCTGCTTGTGTAGCAGAGCCAAAATATCTCGTCTCGTTACCGAGAGATCCTGCCCCGTTTTGCGATACCACAAATCCATTGTGGTTAAGCCACACCTGAAGCGCATAGACATCGTCTCCTGTGATACCTAGATATAGATCTCTTGAAAGTGATAATCCACCACCAGTTCCTATTCCTGGATTTGTGTTTATGGGACCAAGTGCGTCAATAATAGACTGAGGCAATACAAGACCTGCACTTCTTGCAGATAAAAAAGTGTTTCTAAAATTTAATACCAAGAATTTGGACAGCGTATTTGCATCAGTTGTCTGTCCAAGAATTTTTGTTAGATATATTATTTTGTCCTGAAGTGAAATTTCACCAGACAGTCTAGGAAACGGATCCACCGGTGTGCCAGAACTATTATGAATTTCAAAATGTAGATGTGCGGGCCCTCCTGCAGCATTACCCGTGTTGCCGACATAGCCGATCAAATCTCCTCGCTTTAAGACAAGTCCAGATACTACACCCTCACCAATAGTATTAAGATGCATATAGACAAAAGTTTCTCCTCCAGGGTTTGCGGTGTATACGTAATTACCTTCTGTTTCACCTACTCCTGTACGGATCACAACTGCATCTGTGGGTGTTACTATCGGAGTACCCAAAACTGCCATAATATCTTCACCTTCATGTGTTCGCCCACCTGATCGAGGATCACCGAAATTTGGCGTCAGGTCATTTATACTTACACCAAAAAGTACCGGCATGGTTACGATCTGATTTGCAGTAGTTCCAAGAGCGCTTATTTTGTTTTGAAGATCGCTTGATTGTCCGCGATATTGTCTTATTCGCGCTTGGCGCGTAGTGCTTGCCTCACCAGATCCATCATTATTGTAAAACTGATTAGAATAATAAGTCCTGCCGTATCGAGTTGTTGTTGCAGTGGCTGCCGATGTTACATTTGAAGACATAATAATACTGAGCGCAAAAACTGCCGCCAAAAAAATATTGTATTTCATATGTTATAGAGGACGGTTTGATAAGAATATGATGACAGAAAGAAAATGCACCGAAATTGACAGAGTCAATTTCGGTGCATTTTCTGAGTGCTAAATTATATTAGTTAGAAACTAATGCTTTGAATGATAATGGCGTCGATTGGCTTGTCTGACCCATCTACTGGAGTATTTTCGATAGCAGTTACTACATCCATACCTTTTGTTACTTTGCCAAACACCGTATGTTTTGTGTCCAAGAAATTATTATCTTTTACATTGATGAAGAATTGACTTCCGTTTGTATCAGGTCCTGAATTTGCCATTGCAATAGTGCCTGTAACATTGCTGTTTTCAGGAGAAAGCTCATCGTCAAACTTGTATCCCGGACCTCCTGTACCCCAGCTTGATTTTTGTGTATCATCTTTTGAAAGAGGATCCCCGCCCTGTATCATAAATCCTTTGATCACTCGATGAAATTTGACTCCGTCATAAAACCCAGTCTTTGCGAGCTTTACAAAGTTTGCCACTGTATTTGGAGTAAGCGTGTCAAAAAATTCGATTTCGATATCTCCCTTATTTGTGTGCATTGTTGCTGTCTTTTTTTCCATTTCCTTTTTTGTGTTATTGGTTAATGTTTTTGAATTATCGTCTGTTGCAGTTGTTTCTGATACTGGTGTTGTTGATGCTGCGTCATAATTCTCCACCGTTTTATTTTGGATTTGATTATCTGGCGCAGATGTCGACAACTTAGTATAGAGCGAATAGCCCATTCCAAGTGCAAACAACACACACAAACTCACAACTATTTCGATTCGATATTTCAACATCAAAATAGTATATCAAGAGTCTATCTAAAAAGAAATCTTGCTTTAGCGAGCATTTTCATCCGGTTCAAAAATTCCAAAGACATTGTGATCATTGTCCAGAAAATACCCTTGCCAGCATCTTCCTGGGACAGCAAACTTTGGTAATGCCACAGCGCCTCCATTTTCTATTATTGTCTTTTGTGTATCGTCAAAGTTCTTAACCTTGATTGAACAAGTGAATGCATTTGTTCCTTGTTCTGGAGCTGGCACTTGGGCAGGTCTTTTGAGAATTGCACCCATTATTCCAGAAGTTTCTGTCATTCGATAATACTCGATCGGCATCAATTCTTCTTTCACAAAATTCCATCCGAAGACTTTTTTATAGAACTCCACAGATTGCAAAGGATTTGATGATTGAATCTCAAAATAGGAAATTGTATTTTCCATTTGTTTTAATATGCGAGAATAAATGTCGCGAGAATAATTCCAAAAAACTGATACGATACCATCACGAAAAGCTGTTTTGCCAACAATCTTTTTGGAGTGTTGCCCCAAATAACTCCTCCTATCTGGGTTGGGATAATAAATCCAATGAGAAGCACAAGCGCTGAGGTATATGGATTAAACGGCATAAGGATCAGCATTATCGTAAGCGCGCAAGTAAAAACAAAAGTGAGAAATATTTGAAGGAGATAAAATGGCACCATTTCTTTCTGCATTTTTTGCATTTCTTCTTTAGTACGATTTTCTGCTCCCATGATTTGCATCCACCACTTTCCAAACATGAGCGGTGAATACCACAAAGCGCCGAGCACAAACTGAGCAAGTGTTGCAATGATTATGTATGTATAGTTCATATATTTTGTTTATTACAGATTATTTTTTGTCTGCATATTTGGCATCGAAACTCACCATCCATTTCACACCAAAGTTATCATCCACCATTCCAAAATATGCGCCCCAGAATGTATCTGACATAGGCATTGCAACCTTTCCTTGTTCGAGAAGTCCATTAAATATTCGATCTGCCTCCTCTTTTGAATCGACACTTATCGTGAGACTTATATTGTTGCCAAATGTGAGAGTGTGCCCCGCTGATTCGAGTGCATCCGTACCCATTAATACTTCGCCGCCAATAGGAAGTGCTATATGCATTATCTTCTCCATATCTGCCTCAGGGATTTTCTCTTTCCCTTCAAACTGAGGAGTATCTTTGAATTTCTGGATCATTGCAAATTCTCCACCAAACACTGATTTATAAAAGTTAAAGGCTTCTTCGGTTTTGCCTAGAAAATTTAAATACGGATTGAGTTTGATCATAGTTTAAAAAATTAAAGCTCCGCATAACATTGTCATGCGGAGCAAATGATAATTAGGAATTTAGTTTGTGATATGAATTGTATGAGATAGCAAGGAGAACCATGGCTACAACAGGAAGAATGAGCATTGAGCCAAATCCTGCTACTGCCCAAATACTAACGAATGCAGAAATAAAATCGATTCCAAATCCAGCATACGCCCACTCTTTCATATTTCTTGGGAACTGCGGGAACATAAGAACGATTGATCCAAGGATCTTAAAGCTAGCAAGAAGTGAGACGAAATAAAGCGGATAGCCAAGCCCTGTGATGCCATCGATAGACATCTGGCTCCAGCCCGTAAGAGCCACGAGGACTCCTTCCATAAGGAAGATAAGTGACGTTGTAATCCAATACGCAATTTTATGTGATTTCATATAAACAAGTTATCTAATATATGAATATATTAACAGAAAAATAGAAAAGTGGAACCATTCTATTTTAGTACCTTATTTTCTTTGACTCGAAACTTAACAATCTTTGTAATCAATGTAAACGGTATAGGACCATTTATCGGAAACTGAATTGTTCCCTTAGAAAAATCATATTTCAAGATCTCTTTTTTGAATGCGGCAACACCAGAAGAAGTTGGATAGAATCCGATATGTGTTTTGTATGCGGCAAAATGTACCAAGTGATGCCCGTTGAAATCAAACGTTGGAATACCATAACTTATGGTCTCCGTCGCTTTTGGTGCAGCTTTCTTTATCACTTCTCTCATCTTCTTTAAAATGATCTGAATATCATTTGGAAAAGTTTTTATGTATGTATTGATATCTTTATAGGAGTTCATGGATTTCTCTTAATTTATTTTATTGCACCTATCATATCACGAGGTCCGTAAAAGAACTTGAGGCAAATAAACGGCTTGATATACTATTCACATGGATCAAAAGGCCAAAAATAGATACAAATGGACTGCGCTTTCCAATACCACATTGGGCATTTTTATGGCGGCTCTCGACGGTTCAATCGTCATCATCAGTCTTCCTGCAATCTTTCGAGGTATCAATCTCGACCCTCTTCTTCCAGGCAATATCAGCTTTCTTCTCTGGACACTCCTTGGATACCTCGTCTGCATCAGTGTACTCGTAGTATCACTTGGACGATTGGGTGATATTTTTGGACGAGTGAAAATGTACAATCTTGGATTCCTAATATTCACGCTTGCTTCCATTGCACTTAGTCTGACCCCTGGACAAGGAGAAAGCGCGGCGCTTTATCTTATTCTTATGCGGATATTTCAAGGTGTAGGAGGAGCACTTCTTATGGCGAACTCTACCGCAATTTTAGTTGACGCATTCCCTACCGAACAACGTGGACTTGCACTTGGTATCAATACTATCGCAGGGCTTGCAGGACAGTTCATTGGCCTCATACTCGGTGGAATTCTTGCTGACTGGAATTGGCGACTCATATTTTGGATCAATGTGCCGATTGGAATTTTCGGTACTGCGTGGGCATATCTCAAACTTCATGAAGTTAACGAAAAAAGAAATATCAAGATCGACTGGTGGGGCAATGTTACATTTGCGTTAGGATTAATTTTGATTCTTGTTGGCATCACTTACGGTATTCAACCGTACGGAAATCATCTTATGGGATGGACTTCGCCAAAAGTATTATCTGAAATTATCGGGGGAATTCTTTTGCTTGTACTGTTTGCTTTTATTGAAAAGAAAATCAAAGCACCAATGCTTAATCTCGAACTTTTTAAGATCAAAGCATTCGCTGCAGGAAATATTGCCAACCTTCTCTCATCGATCGGGAGAGGCGGACTACAGTTTATGCTCATTATTTGGCTTCAAGGAATCTGGCTTCCTCTTCATAATTATTCTTTTGAGAGCACGCCACTTTGGGCAGGTATTTATATGCTCCCCCTCACTCTTGGTTTTCTTTTAGTTGGACCGCTCTCTGGATATCTTTCGGACAAATATGGTGCAAGATATTTTGCCACAGGCGGAATGATCATTGGAGCGATAAGTTTCGCACTTCTTATGACGCTACCTGCAAACTTTGTGTACTTAAATTTTGCATTGCTTCTTCTTTTAAATGGTATCGGTGTAGGATTATTTTCTTCCCCAAACACCACAGGGACCATGAACTCCGTGCCGGCAAGCGATAGAGGTCAGGCATCTGGAATGCGAGCAACAACCATGAATGTGGGCCAAGTGCTTTCAATTGGAATATTTTTTAGCCTCATGATTGCAGGTCTCGCATCATCACTTCCAAAGTCGATGTCCGAGGCGCTTATAAAAGAAGGAGTGTCCCAGACAGTCGCAATACAGATCGCGAGTGCCCCACCCGTATCAAGTCTCTTTGCCGCATTCCTCGGCTACAATCCAATGAGCAAACTCATTCCTACAGATACACTAGCCGCACTTCCAGAAGAAAATAGAAATGAAATTATTGGCTCATCATTTTTCCCAGATCTGATCTCAGAACCTTTTATGCACGGACTTAAAATAGTGTTTACATTCTCACTTATTCTCTTTCTTGTTGGTGCCGTCGCTTCGTGGATGCGAGGCGATAAATATGTTCATGGCGAGACCAAATAACAAGTTTTATATTTCTCAAATATAAAAAATTAAAAATACGTCGATCGTGAAAGCAAATAAGATTTCTTAAATAACTTTTCAGAAAGTCTGTAAGTTCCTTCTGTAATAAAAAACGCAGCGAATACATCTATCGAATAGTGAATATGTCCAAGCAAAACCACGATAGCAAAAAATATTGAAGCCATAATATAGATCCTCCTTAGGAACTTATTGTCCCAATAAATGAGAGCAATAAGAAAAGGTAAGCCGGTATGGCCTGAGAAAAAGAGATCGCCGTCAAAACTGAAATCATTGATGAGTTTGAGTGTTAAATCTGTATGGTTTGGATATGGACCAATATGAGTGAGTATGATGAAGAGTGAACGGACAATTACAAACAGAGCGATTGTCTTTACGGTAAACGGAATCTTCTCTGGATTAATAATGCAAAGAAAAAAGATCGAGACGCATAAAAGTATAGCTCCGTACACAAAGATAGCATCAACATTATAAACTGGAATATTACTCAAAATAATATCTGTCACAGGATTGTTCGCAGAAACTGTGGCATAGATTCCGGCATAAAAATTTATGCAAAGACTGACTCCAAGAAAAAGTACTGCTCCAAGTATTGAAAAATGAAACCCAGGCAGAGATGCAACTCTTTTGTATTTTTTAAAAATGTTTTGAGTTAAAGCCTTCATATCTTTTCCAAATTTTTTGAATGATTATCGAAATAATAACACCAAGGACCGCACCTCCTATTATATCAAACGGCCAATGAACACCAGCAGCAATGCGAGCTAGACCAATAAGAATTGAAAGCGCAAACAGTATTTTGCCCCACCCTTTATTTATAAAATAAACGCTAGTTGCAAGCGCAAAGAAAAATATGGCATGTCCTGACGGAAATGAATACGATGTTTCTGGAAAAAGCGATGTAATATGAAGCGCTTGAGGCGGCCGCGGATGATGATAGAAAAGACGAATAATACTTGCGACACCACGTGCTACACCTCCAGAAATTATTGCAAGCATATATCCATAAGCAATATTCTTTTGACCAAGTCTCCAAAAATGATACACGGCAATGACGACACCAAGAACAATAAGATATGGCAAGTATTCTGCAAACAAAATTATCACATCATCAGACCAGAGACTATGCCCCGAGAGATCAAAAAAGAAATAGAATAGTGAGAGGTTTAGTGTATACATTTGCAGTAAAATTAGTTAAGTGCTAAAAGCAAAGTCTTGAGTGCCGTTTTCTCATGATCAATATTTGGATTGGTCGATCGCAACTCTCGAAGTACAATATCAATCTTTCCATCAACCAAAGTCCATCCTATTTTATCTTTTGACTTTAATCGAGATTGCGCATTGTCCCATTCATATTCAAGATCATCAATACGAGTCGTAGCGCCGGACTGGCCCCCAGCATTTAATTTATCAAGCGTATCTTGTGTAATAATTTTAAATACTGACAGATCTCCTAATGAGGATACGATATTAGTGCCGGGAACAGAACCCGTAGATGGCGCGACTTCACTTTGAAGTGTTGATTGCTGTGTATAGTATCCAGACAAACCCATAACAATAAGAAAAGATACTACAACAATCGTTTGCCACAAACCCCCTTTTTCTTTTTTCTCTATCTCAAGATTATTTCCATTCTGGTTTTTGATAACGTCTCTTTTTGTTATCGAAAGATAAGTAACAATAAAAATAATTCCAACCACAAAAATGAGGCTTGTAAGCGTTGCACCGAGCTCAAGCCCTCCATGCTCTGGTGTCTGAGTTAGAAAATCCCCAATTGAGGCTCCAAGTGGACGAGTCATAATATAAATAAGCCAAAAAGCCAAAATAGAATTAAGACCGAGCTTCCACAAAATAGAAAATATTATTATAAGAGAAAGAATGATCTCGCCCGTAACTAGATATCCAAGCCCTAAACCTTCTGCCATCAAATCACCAGAGGCAGTACCGAGGGCAAAAGTAAAAAGGATCGTAAGCCAATAAAATCCTTCTCTTTGATTTGTAAAAATTGAATGGACGGAGAGGGTTTTTTCTTTGAGATACCATGCCAAAAACGTGAGCGAAAGAAGCAAAGAAAAAACAATCGTGCTTACCTCAAGCGGAATACCAAGCTTGTCAGTCATATTATCTGTAACCAATGTTCCAAATATACTAACTAACGCAACTGTAACCCAATATATGCTTGGAATATATTTTTTTGCTTTAAATTGAACCACAAGAGCGAAAACAAGAAATACCCCAGTCACAACCGATGTGCCCGTAAGTCCAAAGTTTAAATTGATATTCAAAAAATCTGCAGCCGTTTCACCAACTGTCGTACAAAGCACTTTGATAATCCAGAAAAAAGCGGTAACTTCAGGCACCTTTGAAAGAAACTCCATTTTTCGCTTCTTGCTATTTGTCTGAGACAGCTCGGTGAATACGGCCATAGATAATAGGTTATTTAGTAGCAGGAGCCAGAACTTTTGTAATAGTTGATGACGCTGAATTGTCTTTTTCATCTTGGTTTGGAGCTCCGCCATTATCATCTTTTATTTCTCCATCTGCTTGATTGTCAGACACCCCTCCTCGATCCTGACCATTCATTTCATATCCTCCTCTCTCACCTCCATGACCCCTCTCTCCATCATGTCCTGCCGCAAAACCTATACCGCCCCCGAGCACTCCGCCAACAAGAAGCGATCCGATCATGAGTCCCGCTATTTTTTTATCAATGTGAATATCCATACAATATGTAGTTATAATAAATAATTATGCACCAAATAAAGTTTGATGCATTATAATCATACAAAAGATAATGTAAAGATTTTGTAAAGAATTATGCTCTGTGTGGAAATCGAAGAATCACTTTCGTTCCTTTATTTTTTTCACTTTGAATCACGACTTCCCCGTTTTGTTTTTGAACAAGTTCTTTAACAATCGAAAGTCCGAGTCCTGTTCCTGATGTGCCAGCTCCTTTATAAAATCTCTCAAAGACATGAGGCAAATCTTTCTCATTAATACCAGAACCTGTATCAATGAAACTCAATAAGCACTTACCGTTTTCATAATCGCCTTCAACCGTAATAGTTCCGCCTTTTGATGTGTGATCAATCGAATTTTTCAAAATATTGATAAAAACTCTTCGAAGCGCATCATTATTTCCTTCTATATAAAATTCATCCTTAAGAGTATGGTGAAGCGAAATCTCTTTTAAAGATGCGATTGATTTGAGACTATTTATCACTTGTTTCACTATCGCTCCAGCATCCACTCTTGTAAGGAAGAGCTCTTTTTTATTATCAGCTCTTGCCAAGAGAAGCAGATCTTCAGCCATTCGTGTCATATGATCAATCTCCTCAACCGAACTTTTTAAAGTTTGAACGATTCTTTCTTTATCTGGATTTGGATCATGTAAAAGCACTTCTATCTCATTTTTCATGACCGCAAGAGGCGTACGCAACTCATGAGATGCATTTTCAGAAAACATTCTTTGAGCTTCTACTGATCGCTGAATTGGTCTCAGAGTATACCCAGCAAGCAAGAAACCGAGTCCTGCAGAAACAATAAGTACAATAAGATCTATAGCAAGTATCTCATCTTGCGTCGCCTCAAGTGTCTCGTGAAGAAAGTGCTGATGTGCCTCAGGCCCAGCAAAAGTTTCCTCCCCAATATCAATAAGATTCTTGCTGATGTTTGTGTAGAGCGCTAAGCTAAAACCAATAAGAATAAAAGCGATAATAAGAACGTACAAGAAAGTAAGTTTCAGTCTTGCCCACAGAAATACATTATGCTTTAAGGAGATAGCCCACTCCTCGCACCGTTTCAAGCTTTGTTTCATTTTTATTGCCAATTTTATTACGCAAATTGTTAATATGCACATCCATAGCACGACTAAATGGATTAAAATCAAAATCCCATAAATGATCAGTAATCTGTTGCCGTGTCACCACCTCATTTGGTTTTGTCATAAAAAATTCCAATATTCGAAATTCTTTTAGGGTTAATTCAATTTTCTTTTTTCCTCGAAAGACTTCTTGATTTGCAGGATTCAAAATGAGATCACCCACTTCAATAATAGGAGGAAGTGAATTCCTCGGACGTCTCGATAATGCTCTGACGCGTGAAAGTAATTCACCAAGTGAAAATGGTTTTATAACATAATCATCAGCACCGCTATCAAGACCAAGCATCTTATCCTTGACCGTATCTCGAGCTGTGAGCATGATAATCGGAATCATAATACCCTGACTCCGAAATGATCGGCAGATTTCGATCCCATTTTTTCCTGGTAGTGAAATATCTAAAATAACCATATCGTAATCTTTTTCAGATATCATTATACGCTTTTCACCTTCTTCCCCATTTAATACAAAGTCAGCAGCATACCCCTCTTGGGTAAACCCTCGTACAAGCGATTCGGCTAACTTTTGATTGTCTTCAATAACTAAAATACGCATACCGCAATACTAACACAAAGTACTGTAAAGATTATGTAAAGACAATATTATTCAATTTTAAACCCCAATTTCTTTTCGAGAAAATTAAGTGAGCCAGGAGTAATATTAAATACCACAGGAAGCAGATAAAAAAGCCCAGCAAGAACTGGATGGACAAAGGAAAGAATGATCCCAATCGCATAAGAAACAAGAGTAAGTCTTGAACGAAACTGTCCCCTCTTGATCATTCGATCGGTAATATCATCATGCGAGATCTCAGGAGTTTTTAGAATGTATGACCCCATCCACATTGAACATAAAACAATAATGAAAATATTAAAACCATACAATATGACGGCTGGCTGATAAGAATCATATGCGCCCCAAAGACTCGCCGTAAATGGCACAAGCACCAAAAACATAAGATAAATAAGGTTTAAAACGGTCAGCTTGTGATCGATAGATTTTGCAAATGACTCAAAAAGCACATGATGATTGATCCAGAAGAATGACAATACAAAGAATGTAAGGAAATAGATAAAAAGAATCGGCCACACTGCTCCAAGCGAGAGCCACAGATCAGTATTTGTAAAAGGTTTTGTCAGTACTGGTACCTTCACATTAAATATAAGAAGGGTCATAACAATTGAAAACACTCCGTCACTAAAAGCCTCCAGTCTTGATTTGTTCATAGAACCTATCTTAAAATTAATGAATAATATAAAGTCAAAAATTTCGAAGGAAAAAATGAAGGATGAGGAGGGAGGCATAACTGTGTTATGTTGACTGACGAAACTTTATTTTTTACTGAAATTTTTGACTTTAGATATTCAAGCATGTTTTTGAGATGTTTTAATATGCGGTTAATTTTGAGTTAGGTTCTAGCATTAGTCTAGCAGATCAAGGTAAGTTTGAACACTAAGACAAAATCTACTTTTTCATCTTTTCTTTAAAGTGTTTGAGGTATGCAACAACGATAAAGCAAATGATCACCAAGAGAAACCATGAGGTGATCTTGTTAAGCCCTACAACATGCCATTCGTGAATCTGGCCTGGGTACTTCCAAGCACCGAGGTACGTTGCGAGATTCTCTGCTATCCAAACAAAAAACCCAATCAGAAAAAAACTTAAAACGATCGGCATCTTGTATTCTCCCACTCGAATAGTGAAGTATACCAATGTCTTTCGGTAAATAATAAATATCAAGACAAAAAGAGCCAATCTCATATCTGGAATATAGTGGTTGGTAAAAAAATTAAGATAAATCAAAAAACAGACAGCAATACTTTGTCTGTACGAAGGAGGATTACTGAGACGAAGATTAAACATTTTCCATGCATATGCGATATAGCTTCCAACTGCTGCATACATAAATCCGCTATAGAGCGGCACATTAAAAACCTTGAGATATCCCATCTCAGGATATGACCACGAACCAACACTCGGGCTCGTTTTAAATATTTCAAGGCAAAGTCCGATTATATGAAAGAGAAATATTGTTTTCGCCTCATCTTTGGTCTCAAGCTTAAAAACAAGAAGTAGAACCTGAATGATGATCGCGCCAATAAACAAAAAATCATACCTATATAATCCTGAGATTGATACGTAGTTCGAAATAAACAAAAGAAAAATAAAAGAGAGCGCAAAAACAAGCGACCGAAGCTCTTTTATGACAAAAAAGAGGAGTTCGGCCGCAAGGAATTTAAAATTTGATTTTATTCCTGTCACAAACTAAATAAAGAAACTGGCAATAATCGCAACAAGTAAAATAGTCAAAAGATTTGCACCTATTTCAGAAAAAAATCTAGGCCATCGAATGCTTTTATCTGTATTACTCCAAAGTATCCCAGATCCAATTGTTGGCACAATAAAGCAAAGCCAGTTCATGAGAATAAATCCTAAAGCCATGCCAAATGTGAGCCCATTTCTGACTCCCATGACAACAATAAGACTTACAGCAAATGAAGTAAGAAAAGAAAGAAGAATCTGCGCCGCGTACATCTTCCCCATCATAGGTTTGGCATCTTCCATTCTTTTCTTGAGTTCTGCTGGAGTTAAATTGTCACAACCTAGAGTTTTCATCTGAATCTTACCCATCGGTGTCGAATTTGAGTACCAAAAAGTACCGACAACTGCAGCAATAACGGCACCGAGAAGCGAAAGTAAAATAATAGCGATCATAAATATATAGTTAAATTATAATTAAACGTGTAACTAATTATAACATGAATTAAAAACGTCTAGCTTTTCAGCCATCTACTTTTTTAAAAGTTCATCATATACCTTGAAATGATCCAAGATAAGACGCGACATAAGGAATTCATTTTTCACGGTCTCTTTGGCATTTTTTCCCATTCTCTCTTTCTCTTCTAGCTTAGAGATAAGCTCCACGATCCGCTCTGCACATTCTTCAGGCGATGAAACCAAAAAACCATTCTCACCATCAACTATCTGTTTTTTGATACCGCCCACATTTCCACCAATGACTGGCTGCCCTTTCCAAAGCGCCTCAGTCACCGTAAGACCAAATCCCTCGCGAAGTGATTTCTGAACCACAACATCAGAGCCTGTCTGGAGCGCATTAATAAACTCTTCATTCTCAATTCCTCCAGGAGGAGTTTTCTCACCATAGAGATGTATATCATGATCATCACCATATTTATCTTTTAGTTCATCATAAATGCCTTGCGCCTCAGGATCATCTTCAGCAACAATAAGTCCTGCGAGCACGAGCTGTAAGCCTTTGATTTTCTTCCGCGCAGCAAGATAAGCCTCAATAACACCTTCTGGATCCTTCCACGGATCAAATCGTGAGATCTGGCTTACAAGCGGCCTCTCTGTATCTATGCCGATCTTTTTTAAGATCACCGAAGCATCTTCTTTGGATATTAACTTATTCTTCTCATTGAACGGATCTGTTGCAGGCAAACTAATCAAAACTTTGTCGGCTTGAATCCAATCTGCAATAAATTTCTTGTCGCTCACAATTATTTTCTTTGCCCGATCAGTAAATGGTTTGAGTAATTGACCAAGCTCTTTATTCTCATTTGTAATATCAATATGCAATCGCGAAATTACAGGAATAGTATCAGGAATTTCCATAATCATAGGTAATGGCTGCGGATCATGAAGAATAACGATCTGTTCGCCAGATGACTTATCAAGATACTTCATCAACTCTTCAGAAGCTTTCTTTGTATAAGAAAGATAGGTTTGTTTTTCATCTTCGCTCAAAGATCCTTCTTTTCCTTGGAGAAGATTGTGTATCTTTTTTGTCACATTAAAGAATTCGGGTGTCCCCTGCATAATAAGCCATTCTGATTCAAGACCTAAAGATCTTTCAAGAGGCACAAGACACTTGAGGATCTCAGCAACACCTCCAGAGCCAAACGCAGTATTAATATGAATAATCTTTGGTTTTGAAAAATTCTCTGATAATTTTATTACCTCTTCATATTGCTTTGGAACAAGATTCTTATATCCTTTGAAATCTTGGTCCTCGATTTTTGCTTGTTTAAAATATTTCATATATAGATTGATGACGGGTAAGATGCATATTTATTCCAAACTTGATATTAATGACTTTTAGTCATAAAAGGAAATCTAAAGCGTCATTTTATACATAACAATGAAACAGGCATAAATATCAATAACAAATACTAATTTATGAATCCTAAAGACATCAATAAGTATCTCTATATAAACAAGACACCAACTTGGCTTGTGCGAGCTATTTACGGTCTCGGAATCCTTTGCTGGATTCCTGTGGTTTATGGCTATTGGCTCTTTATGGAATCAGGCCCATTTTATACTTGGTTTTTCCTTCCTATTGTTATCTTTTTTACTCTGTATTATGTAAACAGTTACGCTATTAATATATTTTACAAAAGGCTCAATCTCAAAAAACATACTGCCCTCATAGAAAATTATTGGCAAAACATCAAAGAGGAGCCGTCAGTTGATATATTCCTTCCTATCTGCGGAGAGAGCGTCAAGGTGCTTGAAAATACTTGCAAAGCTGTGGAGGATATACCGTACAAAAACAAGAAGGTGTATATTCTGGATGACAAAGGAGGTAGCGAATATTCTGATCTCGCCAAGAAATTTGATTTTGAATATCTCTCTCGTCCAAATAAAGGCGAGATGAAAAAGGCGGGTAATTTGAAGTACGGATTTGAGCGATCAAATGGAGAATTTATTGTAATTTTTGATGCTGATTTTGCGCCGCATCCAGATTTTATAAAAGAGCTCGTACCTTATATGCAGGATGAAAATACAGCGATCATTCAGACTCCACAATTCTTTGATACGAGCGAAAAAGTGCACCGCCGAAGCCCGCTTGAATATGGAGCATCTCACATTCAAGAAGATTTCTACCGATCAATTCAAGTAGCGCGAGACAGTCTGGGAGCTCCGATTTGTTGTGGTTCGAATGCCCTTTATCGACGTGCAGCCCTTGCTGAAATTGGCGGAGCAGCACAGATTGAACACAGTGAAGACATGTATACAGGTTTTAAATTAATGCTTAAGGATTGGAAAGTTCGATATCTGCCAATTATTCTCGCAGTAGGTATTTGTCCCGACAACATCCATCAATACTTTCATCAGCAGCAAAGATGGTGTTCTGGAACACTGTTACTTATGTTCGACAGAAGTTTCTGGACTTCAAAGCTTACATTCGGACAGAAGATGTGTTTTATTTCTGGATTCATGTATTACTTGAGTTACCCTCTCGCTATACTTCTCTCTTTTCAAGGATTCATCATTATCTTTTATTATCCAGGAAGCATAAGTATCTTTAGTGCATTACCGTTTATTCCTACAATGCTTTTTTCTGCGATTGTTTTGCCTCTCTATAGAATTAGCGAGCCACGAATTGGAAACTTTGTTGCCCGAAGCGCACACAGTTACGCTTATTACCACGCGATGCTCACGACAATGTTCAAAAGCTCTGTTGGATGGAAAGTTACCAATAGTAAAAAAGTGAGCGTCTCAGGAGAATTCGTTCATGTAACAATATTCGCTGCATGCTACTTGTTCATCTATATTGTTCTTATTGCGCTTTCGGTAAAGAAAGCTGGAAGCACTCTCTTGAACCCGAACTTCCTTCTTATACTATATTGGATCGGTTTCAACCTTCTCTCTATCATTGTGATACTTCTTGAATTCTATTATGTTGTTAGAAAAGGAAAAAGAGAGGAGATTAGAGATGGAAAACTCACGCGAAAAGGCTTCGTATTTTGGCAAGCTAAAACGGTAGGGCCATATATTGTACTCTTAGCCGTAGTGATTGGAGCCATTGTTATATTCCCAATACATATATGAAATACAAATATAAAATAGAATATACAATTTTTGTTTTGTTGCTTTGCGTTGCATTTGGATGGATGCTAGATGTCGAATACGATAGGCTAGCATCACTTCAGCCTAAAACAAAGACCGCGCCTCAAACCACAACAACCAAGATTAGGCATTTTATAGCCCCCGCAACTTCCCCAACGGTAATACCACAAAATCCGCCAGCATCTCCAGCACAAAATCAAAACACAGATTTTAATCCTCCTGCACAACAAAACATTTCTTCATCAACTGATGAGCACGAAAATCGTAGACCAACACCTGCTCCACCACGACGAAATGGACGAAACGATTCTCGAAATCGATCACTCTTTAACTATGAAATTAAGCTCTAAAGCTATCCTGGGAACAATCGTTTGTCTTATTGTTATAGTACTTATGTCAAATGAAACAAAAAACGATATCCCACTTACACCACAAGAACAACTTATAAGTGGAATGCAGCTCACTTTCAACGATGATTTTGACACCTTCAAACAATACCTAGATCCAAATGGAGACGAAACTTGTGGTACAGATGGGGCTGGTGTTTGGCAAACCCTGTATTACAACTGCACACGCACTACAGCATCGAATAACGAAGCGCAGATTTACATCGACCGGACATTTATAAAATACTTTAATGAACATACTTCCCCCAATCTACCGACCACAAGCAAATTTCCTTTTTCAATTTCAGATGGAGTACTCCGTATTGAAGCAACACCATCAGACACAGTAATACAGTCTGGAATTGGTCCGTGGGCCAAATACACTTCAGGAATGATCACAACGCAGCATTATTTTTCACAGCAGTATGGATACTTTGAAATAAGAGCAAAACTCCCAAAAGGAAAAGGCCTTTGGCCAGCATTCTGGCTCCTCCCTGTTGATACAAGCTGGCCGCCAGAGATCGATGCAATGGAAGCATTTGGTGATACAAATTCTGTAAATGGAGAAGGTGGTGAAGCAATGATCCATTATGCATCACATTTTAATCCAAATAACAGTATCTGCGGAGCATGGCACGACACCGGTACAGATGTAACAGCAGACTTCCATACTTATGGCGTTGACTGGGAACCAGAATCGATCACTTATTATTTTGATGGACAACCATATGCAAATTGTCCGCATAATGCGGACGCAGATAAGCCGTTTTACATATTAGTAAATCTTGCAGTAGGCGGCGAAGGTAGCTGGCCCGGTACCCCTGACGCAACAAACATTTGGCCTGCATATTTAGAGATTGACTACGTCAGAGCCTATCAAAAAAAGTAATAATTAATAAACACCCCGCCATAGATTGGTGAGATATTTATTAATTTTCTTATTATTCCATATTCAAACTTTTTACATTGATCTTTTCTGTACCGAGTTTTGCAAGCTTTTCATCCGCGGCAACCTCTTCTTTAAGATTTGCTTCGAGAAGTTCTGCCACTTCAGACAATCCTAATTCTTCAGCCCAGATCAAAGCTGCCATATATCCTGCCATTTCGTAATGTTCTGCATAAGATGCAGCAGCAATGAGATTCGTATCGAGTGCTTCTTTTGGTTTTACATTTTTGATCACCCATCCCCCATCTTCAATAATTCCTCTGATACCAGCGGATTTCATCCCCCTTTCAGGCTTAGTGTTGAGAAGTGTGAATGCCCGCTCCAGCCTTTTGACATGACCTTTAGTTTCATCAAGATGTGTTGTGAATCCATCTTTCAGCTCTTTGTCAGTTGCCGCCTTAGCAAGCTTTGGCAGAGCCTTTATAAGCTGTTCCTCGATATCCAGAAGAACAGATAGTTTAGTAACAAGTAGGGCTGACAGATCTTTTTGTTTTGATTTTGTATTTGGCATAAAATTTGAATAAAAAACTAATAATTCTATACTGTAAGATTGGAGACGAGCTTCATCACAGGTTATGACAAACCCTCTTAGATTAGATATTTCCTATTCTTAAGTTTAGAAGGCAAAAGATCTTCTTTTGTATATTTTTCATAGCCTTTATGATACCCAAGATCTTTCATAAGTTTAGTAGGCGCATTTCGTATCATCATGGGCACAGGCAGATTGCCATATTTTTTGACATCTTGAAGTGCCTCAAAATAAGCATCATTACTTCGTCGATCCTTTTTTGCGAGAGATAGATAGGTTACTCCGTGAGCAAGATTAATAGCACATTCAGGAAGTCCGATTGTTTCGACAGCTCTAAATACTTCATTTGTCACGACGAGCGCCGTTGACTGTGCCAATCCTATATCTTCGCTCGCAAAGATCACCATTCTTCTTGCGATGAATTTTGGATCCTCTCCTGCGTCAATCATTCGAGCCAAATAATAAAGCGCAGCATCAGGCTGGCTTGCCCTCATGCTTTTAATGAATGCAGAAATAGTATTGTAATGCTCTTCTCCCTTTTTATCATAACGAAGGAATTTGGATTGGACTGCTTCTTTCAGATTATTTTCTGTAATCTTTCCATACAAACTTAATGTTGCATCAATGACAGAAAGCACTTGTCTTGCATCACCGTTTGCCATGGCGACAAGCCATTGCTTTGATTTCTGATCGATCTTTGTCTTGGAGAATTTTACTGCCCCATCAATGATTTCTTCCATTTCATCGTTTGTTAATTCATTCAGAACAAACACGCGGGTTCGCGAAAGAAGAGGAGAAATAACTTCGAAGCTCGGATTTTCTGTAGTGGCTCCGATTAGAGTAAGCACACCCGACTCAACAAAGGGTAAAAGAAAATCCTGCTGCGCTTTGTTGAATCTATGAATCTCATCCAAAAACAAAATCTTTTTTCTTGGATCAAAATTGAGTTCACCTTTTCCCTCTTCGACAATCTTTCTTATATCATCCTTGCCTGCTGACACCGCAGAAAGCTCGTAGAATTTAGCATCTACTGCTTCTGCATAAATCCTAGCAAGTGTTGTCTTCCCAACTCCGGGTGGACCCCAAAGGATAAAAGAAAAAATATGTTTTTTTTCGATAGCTTCTGCAAGAGGTTTACCCTGGCCCACAAGATGTGATTGTCCGATATAGGCCTTTAGGCTTCGAGGACGAAGCTTGGCAGCCAAAGGATCGCTTTTTTGTAAGTTATCTTCTATGTTATTTATCGATTTCATATGTAATTAAGGTGACGAATCCGTTATATTCCTATGACAATAGTATTTGTAAGCTTTGAATTAAGCTCACGTCATATAGTATATGACCTACTTAAAAATCCGATTCCGGAAAGAAAATCAAGATCTTATGAATTTTGTGACATCTATTGTTGCCTATATTTTGACAGCAACCTTGCTTATAGTATATCTCAAAAATCAGAGAGGATTCCCGCGTGGAATTAGTGTTTTTGATTTCTTCTTGCTTTTATTTGCAACGCTCAGGCTTACAGAATTCTTCGTTTATGACAAATCAATGCAATTCTTCCGAGATCTATTTGTTGATATAAAAAGTATCGAGGTCAAAAAAAATAATATTATTATACAAAAATCAGCAACAAACTATGGTATAAGACGAGTCGTTCATGATCTTCTCGGATGCCCCTGGTGTACAAGTATTTGGACTGCCACTTTTATTACATTCTTTCACTTTCTTTTCCCTGATCTTTGGATACTCATTCTTATCCTCGCACTATCAGGAGGGGCCACGATGATCCAACTCATTACAAATGCGATTGGTTGGACATCCGAAAAAACAGAGCAAGAAGTGGAAAAAGAAGATAGAAAAGAAAGTAAAGAGAAATAGCAAATTCTAATTGCTTAAATCAGGATATTTTTCCTTTCTAAGTAGAGTATATTTCCACCAAAATTTTGGAGATGCTCCATTCATAAAATCTACCGCTGCCATATAAGTATCTAGGACACACTGATCATGACGAGACTTTGTGATCTTACAAATCTTTAAATAAAGCTGATACGGATCCTTGCCTTTTAAATCCATTGGATCGTTGAGACCGAGCAATTTAAAATCCTTGACCATTGCAGGCCCGATGTTTGGAATGTCCTCAAACTTTTTGACTGTTTTCCAAGTTGTAGATTTCATAATTATATTTAAATTCTGTTTTTAACGCTCTTCGTGATATTTTGGCAAATATAGTTCGTACAACACATCTTCAAAATTGGTTATCTTGCCTTTATCATTCAAAATGATTCCTTCTTTTTTATATAATTTCTTGCGAGACTGTCCGTGTTTTTCATCAAGCCATACTTTGCCTCCAGCATACACAATGCGATGAAAAGGAATATTCTTTTCATCTTTCAAATAAGCTTTACCAAGTATTGAAGTCACACTTCTTGATGCTTGTCCGCCACCTCCTGCAGCTCGCGCGATCATGCCATAGGTCATTATTTTTCCAAAAGGGATAGACAAAGCTATTCGAAGAACTCGCGCACTAAAATCACTTTTAATTTTCATCGTCTAATTCTCGTTTGCAAACTGACTGTTATAAAGCGATGCGTAGAAGCCATTTTGCGATAGGAGCGCTTCGTGATTACCCTGCTCAACAATATTTCCATCTCGCATCACAAGTATAAGATCGGCATTTTTGATCGTAGAGAGCCTATGGGCAATAACGAAACTTGTTCGTCCATGCATGAGTTTCTCCATCGCTTTTTGGATCAAGGTTTCTGTTCGAGTATCAACAGAACTTGTCGCTTCATCAAGTATGAGCATCGGTGTATCAGCGAGCATCGCTCGAGCAATAGTCAAAAGCTGTTTTTCACCTTGAGAAATATTATCCGCTTCTTCATTGAGTTTCATTCCATATCCACCAGGAAGTGCACGAATAAAGTGATCAGCATGAGCCGCTTCTGCAGCATGAACCACATCATCATGAGTCGCATTCACTTTTGCATATGCAATATTTTCTTCGATCGTACCTGTAAAAAGCCAGCTATCCTGAAGTACCATTCCAAAAAGGGCACGAAGATCCTCCCGTCTCAAATCTCTAATATCAACTCCATCGATCTTTATGGCTCCACTGTTTACATCATAAAATCGCATCAAGAGATTCACCATCGTAGTCTTTCCAGCTCCAGTAGGCCCTACCAGCGCCACTTTTTGCCCCGGCTTAATGCTTGCAGTAAATCCATGAATAATAGTCTTCTCTGGAGAATACCCAAACACAATATTTTCAAATTCTACTCCCCCTTTCACTTCTTTCAATACGACTGGATTCGTAATTTCTTTGATCTCATTTTCTTCTCCAAGAAATTCAAACACTCGTTCAGCAGCGGCAGCTGTCGACTGCAACACATTAGCAATGTTTGCAGTTTGAGTGATCGGCTGAGTAAACTGATTCATATATTGAATAAATGCCTGAATGTCTCCGATCTTTATTTTGCCTTGTATCGCAAGCCATCCTCCCAAAACCGCCACACCAACATATCCCAAGTTTCCAACAAATGTCATGATCGGCATCAAAAGTCCTGAGAAAAACTGTGACTTCCATGCGCTATCATAAAGCTCACTATTAATATTTTTAAAAGTATTGATTGATTTTTCTTCACCATTAAACGCTTTCATCACGGTATGTCCCGAAAACATTTCTTCAACGTGTCCGTTTATTTTGCCCAAAGATTCCTGCTGAGTCATAAAATATTTTTGAGATCTTCCAACAACAAGTCCAATGAGCCCAAAACTTATAGGCAATACAATGATCGCAAGCAAAGTCATCTGCCAGCTGATCGTAAGCATCATGATGAGAATTCCCACAAGCGATGTCACTGCGGTCACGATCTGAGTCAAACTTTGGTTCAATGTCTGGCTCACCGTATCCACATCGTTTGTGACGCGACTCAGCACTTCTCCATGAGTTCGACTGTCAAAATAACTTAAAGGAAGAGTGTTTATCTTTTCTGAAATATTTTTTCTTAAATTAAATGTCACCTGCTGAGATACGCCAGACATGATCCATCCTTGAATATAACTAAAGATTGCACTCAAAATATAAAGCCCAACAAGGAGTTCGATAATGCTCCAGATTGCTCCATAATCAATACCAGGTCCGCCCATTTGTTTACTCATAAACCCTTGAACAACATCATTCGTCACATCGCCGAGCATCTTTGGACTGACAATCGTAAATATTGTACTCAAAATAGCAAAGATCAAAACAGTCACGATCGACAGCCGAAAAGGTTTCAAATATCGAAGTAGCGTTAGCATTGTCGCCTTAAAGTTCTTCGGCTTTTGTACTGGCATACCCATTCCAGCCATAGGTCCTCCACGACCAAAACCATGTTGCGCTGGCGGTGTTGAGTTGTCTTTCTTTTTTGTATTATCTTTATCCATAATGTTTGTTTTGTTATTTCTATTTTATTCCCGCAAGCTCCTTTTGAGAAAGCTGCGACGATGCAATCTCTTGATACACAGGAGAACTCTTCATCAACTCTGCATGAGTACCAATTCCCACGATCTTTCCAGACTCAAGCACAATGATCTTTTCTGCATTTATAATAGTACTAATTCGCTGCGCAACAATGATCACAGTCTTGCCTTTTGTTTCTGACTCGAGAGCCATTCGAAGTGCCGCATCAGTCTTGAAATCAAGCGCAGAAAAACTATCATCAAAAATATAAATTTCGGGTTTCTTTGCGAGCGCGCGAGCAATAGCAAGTCGCTGCTTCTGTCCACCTGAAATATTCGCTCCGGCTTGAGCGATATGGCTTTCTAATTTGCCATCTAGACCTTCCACAAAATCAGATGCTTGAGCCACAAGAGCTGCATGTTCTACATCACTATCCGTCGCATCATGGCTTCCATAGGTAATATTTTCTTTTACTGTACCTGAAAACAAGAGTGCCTTTTGCGATACATAGCCAATACGGCTACGTAGATCATTCTGAGTCATCTTTCGAACGTCCGTGCCATCAACAAGAATCTCTCCTTCTGTCACATCATAAAATCGAGGGATAAGATTAATCACTGTTGATTTGCCGCTTCCAGTACTTCCAACTATCGCAGTCGTTTCCCCAGGCACCGCAGCAAAAGAGATATCATGAAGAACAGGCTCTTCAGCTCCCGCATATGAAAAGGAAACATTTTTGAATTCAACTCTACCACCAAGTCTTGAAACTTTGACAGGATCTTTTGGATCACGGATCACCTGCTCTGATTCGAGCACTTCAGCAATTCGCTCAGCAGATACAGCGGCACGAGGCACCATAATAAAAATGATTGAGATCATAAGGAATGCAAATATAGCCTGCATTGCATACTGCATAAATGCGAGCATATCTCCGATCTGAATATTACCCATATCGATCTGATGTGCGCCGAGCCATACGATCGCAATCGATGTAATACTCATAATGAGCATCATCACAGGCTGCAAGATCGTCATAAGTCTGTTTACAAAAAGATTCACATCGGTCAATTCCTTGTTTGAATCTCTGAATTTATTCTCTTCATATTTTTCTTTGCCATATGCGCGGATCACTCGTAGCCCCGTGAGGATTTCTCGAGTTACAAGGTTCAATCTATCCACCAATTTCTGAAGCTTTTTAAATCGAGGAAGTGCAATACTAAATATGATGGCAATAATGACAATGAGCGTAACTACCGCCACAGCCATGATCCAAGTCATTGAAGGCGCGATGCCGTATGCTTTTATAATAGCAATGACTCCCATAAAAGGAGCCATGAGTGCAAGACGAAGAAGCATGATAACTACCATTTGAATCTGCTGGATGTCATTCGTACTTCGAGTGATGAGAGATGCTGTAGAAAATTTATTAAATTCAACAAGAGAGAATCCTTCGATTTTTTCAAACACTCCATCACGAATATCCTTGGCAAATCCAGTACCAACTCGTGCTGAGAAATATCCAGCACCGACAGTAAGGATTCCTCCGCCAAGTGCAATAAGGAGCATGATGAGCCCGTAGTGATAGATCGCATTCGAATTCCCACCAACTATTCCTTCATTAATAATATGCGCTGTATAGTCAGGCAAGGAGAGATTCGCTACCACTTGTCCTATTGTAAGGACAAGCAAAAAAATGATAGGCCAAGTATAAGGTTTTAAGTATTTAAGTAATTTTGTCATATTTATATTATTGAATCTGTAGAGAGTACATTTTACTCCAATTAACTAAAGACTACCATTATAAGTAAAGACGGTTTTTCTGAGTAGTTATGACATTAAAATATATTCTCAAAAAAAATTTAACTCTTGACACTTCACACCATTTTACGATATGATACCTTTATACAACAAGGTACCTAAAGATTTAAACAATATGGATCACAACAACGAAAAATTTGGTGCAATACGAAAAGGACTCCTCGAGTTCATTCTTTTGAAGATGATCGATGCTCGTGCACTTTATGTAGCTGATATCTTAAAAGAGATCAATCAAACGGACTTCGCCACCCAAGAAGGAACACTCTATCCCCTCCTCAGTCGTATGCGCCGTGATGGATTTCTGGACTACGAATGGAAAGAATCTGAAGTGGGTCCGCCTCGCAAATACTACAGTCTCACCAAAAAAGGAAAAGCGGAATTAAAAGAAACAGAAGAGTATTGGCAAAAAATTAACACTATAATCAAAAACATATGAACAAAGTAATCACAATCAATCTCGGAGGCAGATCATATTCAGTCGAAGAATCTGGATACAATCTTCTTAAAGTCTATCTCGACAATGCTTCAATAAAACTTGAAAGTAATCCCGACAAAGAAGAAATTATTAAAGACTTCAATATCGCGATCGCAGAAAAATGCGATGCATATTTGAGCTCTACAAAAAATGTCATTTTGACCTCAGAGATCGAAAAGATCATCAAAGACATGGGGCCAGTAGAAGCGGAGGCAAGTGATGCAACTTCTAACAAAAAATCAGAAGATAGTACTGAGTCAAAACGACACAAGAAGCTTTATCTTCTTCCCGACTCTGGCGTGATCTTTGGAGTATGCAGTGGCCTTGCCGCATATTTTGAAATCGATGTGACACTTGTACGAATTGTTTTTATTGCTCTTACAGTACTTACTCATGGCGCATGGATCGCAGTCTACTTTGTGATGTGGATGCTCGTACCAAAAGCTGACACTCCCGAAGAAAAAGAAGAAGCATGGGGTGCTATTCGTACTACTGCTCAAGACTTGATGCAGCGTGCTCGTACAGGATATGAACATTTCAAAAACAGTGACCAATCAAAGCATTGGAAAAAACAAATGAAGCAAGAGCGACGGCAGTGGCAAAAACGATGGCACATGAATCAAAACAAATCTGCTTTCTATGAATTAACCCAAAGTATCATTGGCATGGCTTGGCTCGTACTTATTGTCTACATTGCCTGGTTTGGATATGAACATGTAGCACCGCTCCGAGATCTTTTTGATGTAATCGGTAATGCACTAGGAAAAGGGATTGAATATCTTACGGAATGGATCAGAGTTCAGAGTGGACAATAAAACTATCTGCTTTTCACCTCAACACTTTTAAGCACCTCGTCGTGTACTACAAAATATTCTGTACCTGTATTCACTACTGCTAAACCTTCTTTGGTTAGTCCATTAAATGTAAAATCTACTTCAATAATATTAGATTGAGTTTCTTTTATGCTGTTTATAATCCATTTTAATTCATCAAATCCTGCATAAAATTTAGTCATCATCTTCATGATCTGTTGAGCTCCATGATGCAAACCTGTGCGTGAGGAATTATAAATTGAATCTGCAGAAAACATCTTACCAATTTCCACTAAATTAGCCTGATTTGATAGCTCGAAATACTTTTCTACAGTGTTGATTGCATCATTCATGAATAGAATTATTTATTTTCTTCAATTTCTTTTGAAAGTTTAAGCGCTGTTATTCCAGCTCGCAGCTGTATGTTTCGAAGTTTTTCTGGACCACCTGGCCATATCGGTTTACTCGCCGCTTCAAACCAAAAACCAGCCATCCAGTGTAAAGCATCAGCATCCAATCTATTTCTATGATCCTTTAATACATCAAATCCATCTTTGTGAATATGAACTAAGAAAGCTGCCAAATCGAGTCGCCTATCACCGAGTTCAAGCCAATTCCAGTCTACAAGTTTCACTTCTTTTAACTGTGCGTTCCAAGCACAGTTATCTGCCCTTACATCGTCATGCACAAGAGTATCGTGACGAACTTTAAAGTGAGATGCTTTTTCTACATGTGAATTAATACCGCCAAGTATTAAATCTTTATCAAATTCTGAAAGCTTCTCTCTAATACTCGCCTGAAGTTCTTTCGATGCAAAAAGTTTTGGCCAGCCATTATCGTCATCTGAAATGACAGGTTTTAAAAGTTCTGCATATTTTGAATCAGGCTTTATGTCTGCGAGTGCATCTGTAGCCACAAGCGTTGCCTGAAGTCGTTCATCACTCCAATTATCTTTCCAATCCCAGCCATTTTCAGAAAGTAATGCTTCTATTGCGAACCCTGATTGATCTTCATTTGTAGACAGAAATTGAGGAATATATTTATATGAATGATCCTTAAGAAATGCATAAGATCTTATTTCTTTATTGGCCCATTCTTTTGTACGATCATCTCCTCCTATTTTTACGAATATCTTTTCGTCGTTTGAAAGAGTAACAATACCCCGCTTGGCGTCACTATTACCACCCTCAACAGAAGCAATACTCTCTAGCCCACTTTCTATTTCGTTCCAGGGGATATTTTTCACAATTTTATATTTATTAGATAAAGTTTAACTCAAACGAAATAAAGATATATGGTTATTTCCTCAAAATCTCTTCCATCTTTTTCCCTTTCGCAAGCTCATCTACGAGCTTATCAAGATACCGAACTTCCCTCATTATACGGTCTTTGATTTCTTCTATTCGAACACCGCACACTACTCCTTTAATTAGAATTCGTTTCGGATTAATTTTGGAAGCTTTTGTATAAAAGATTTCGAAGTCTGTTTCTTTCTCTAGATGTTTTTCAAACTGTTTTTGTGTGTATCCTGTAAGCCATCGAATAATCTGGTCCACCTCTTCTTTGGTGCGACCTTTTTTCTCTGCTTTTGCAATGTAATACGGATATACTTTTGCAAAGCTTGTTTTGTATAGATTTTCTAGTTTCATTTTTATCTTTCTAGGGCGTTGCCAGTCTTTACTTCTCCCGCAGGCTCATATGTAGCAAAGATGACACCGTTTGTTCCAATTTTTGAATCAACTAGTTTAAAATTTGCTGCCACCGTTCCATCTTCAAAAAGTTTTTTGCCATTACCCAAAGTTATCGGATGAATCCAGAGATGCATTCGATCGATCAAATTATTTTTAAGTAGCGTTTGGATAAAATTCCCACTCCCGTATACCCAAAGGTCTGGACCATCCTCCTCTTTGAGTTTTTTAAGCTCTGCTACTACGTCACCCGTGATACAAACTGAGTTATTCCACTCTGGCTTAAAAGCTTCGTGAGAGACAACATATTTCTTTGTCTTATTAAACGGGTTTGCCACCTCCATATCTACTTGTGCTGTTGGCCAATATGAAGCAAAGATATTATAAGTAGTCTTCCCCAAAAGAAGCTCAAATGGATTACCCATAAATCCACCCATAACTGAATCGAGTGCTGGGTCTCCAGGAAATGCGATTTGCCAGCCACCATACTTGAAACCATGTGTAGTATCTTCAGTAGGTCCACCTGGCGCCTGCATAACTCCGTCTAATGTAATAAATGTAGTTGTGATTATTTTTCTCATAGATAAATTATAACGCTAACCAATAATTTATAAAGACGTAATTCAATGGTTTATTTTGCAAAGGCCCTAAATATAAAGTAACCGATCATAATGCCAAGCCCATTCAATATCACATCATCAATATCGAATATGCCCGTCTGCAGTAGCGCTTGCGACCCCTCGATCACACCAGGGACAACAATTGAGAGAACGAGACATTTTTTCCAAGTTATATTGCGATAGATTGAAGTGACAAGGAATCCGAATGGTACAAGCAAAGCAATGTTCCCGACGAGATTAATGCCTGCAACAATCCAGCCCTTATACCCAAAGAGATACGGTAAAATAGTTTTAAATGGCACAAAGTTTGCTTGTCCATTTGCATCTGCTCCTCCAAAATTAATCATAAGTCTACCTATCCTAATGAGAGGTATTTCTCTAAACACCATTACTTTTATCAAGATCGCACTGTAGACAACGAGAACAAGAGTTGGGATTGGGTGTTTTTTCAAGAGAATTTCTTAAGCTTTGATTGTTTGCTTTATTTTGAAGTTGCCACGGAAGAATGCTCCACCATCTACCCCTTCACCAAGCTCACCTGTCATGATATCAAAACCTCCATTCTCATTTGCGAAAACACCGATCTCGTCTCCTCCTCCTGCATACCAACATTGAGCAGCAGCTAATTCTCCTGTGAGAAGCCCTTTACCATCTACTCCACCCATAGGACCCATTTGAACACAGCTTCCTTGGAATGTTCCCGCTACATAAGATTTACCATTAATAACAACAGTCACAGTCATGTTAGGTATCCCCTTCTTCTCACCCTCATCTTTAAAGCTCCATGAGACAGAAGATTTCTGATCAGGTAGCACTCCATCATTCGCCGCATGATCCACTTCAGGATGATCGCCCGGAGCAGTTTGAACATGATCAGCCTCGACAGGGGCTGACGCTTTCATATTTGTTTCTACATGCGTATCTATATAAATACCACCTCCCAAAATAATAATACCTGCAATAATCAAAAAAATTGTATTGTTTTTCATATACCTTAATTATACAAATTTAAATTTCAACTTACAAATGCTATACTTCTTCTATGACAAAAATAGAAACTCTCAAAAAGAAATTTGCACGCTTAAATCCTGCCTCAAAAGTCCTCGTTGCTGTCGTGGTACCAGTTGTACTCGTCTTTATTATTGGACAAATTAATTTCTCTTCCACTGTCTATCTCATTTCTGACAGTAGTCTAGCGTCTACAGGAACAACAACAGAGACAAATGGAATCATCCCTAAGGTTGTCCCCACTTTAGACAAAGTTCTTTATGACAAAGGAATGCTCGCACTCGCGAATATTCCTCTTATATCAAAATGCACCACAACAGTAGCGACATCAACACCAAAAACTGCAACAAGTACAAAACTAAAAACAATAAAAACTTGTGCATCAGTCCCTGCCAAAAGTGACTGGCCAACCAAAACAGTGTATCCAAATGCCGGAGCGCTTCTGCCATTCAATCGTATCGTTGCATATTATGGAAACTTTTATTCTACAAAAATGGGAGTGCTCGGAGAATATCCAGAGAATGTTCTTATCCCAAAACTTCAAGGTGAAGTTCAAAAATGGACAGCCGCAGATCCAACCACTCCTGTCATTCCTGCGGTAGACTACATTGTGTCCACCGCTCAAGGCTCTGCAGGTGATGATGGTAAATATCGCCTCAGAATGCCTGATGCACAGATTCAAAAAGCCATTGATCTTGCAAACAAGATTGGAGGAATTGTTTTTCTTGATATACAGACTGGTCAAAGTACATTTGAAGCAGAAATTCCTCTTCTCAAAAAATATCTCGAACTTCCAAATGTACATCTCGCACTTGATCCTGAATTTAATATGAAACCAGGACAAAAACCAGGTACAAGAATCGGAAGTATCGATGCATCAAATGTGAATTTTGCTGCACAATTCCTTGCGAAAATAGTTCAAGATAACAATCTCACACCGAAAATACTTGTGGTACACCGATTCACTGAAGGCATGGTCACTCATACAGAAAATATAAAACCGCTTCCTGAAGTGCAAGTGGTGATGGATATGGATGGCTGGGGCGGTCCTGCACACAAAAAGGCCGCATACAATGAAGTGATCGATAACTATCCTGTACAGTTCACAGGACTCAAACTCTTCTACAAAAATGACCTGCGAACACCGAGTCCAGGAATGATGACGACGAGCCAAGTGTTGAATCTAAGTCCAAAGCCGAGTTATATACAGTATCAATAAGACTCTCAAAACAAAATCGTCCACCTCGAATTAGATGGACGATTTTGTTTTGAGAGTCTAAAGCTTTCCAAGCTCCTTCAAATCTTTGTCAGGAATGTATAGAATGAGAACCCATAATATTATTCCCGCCGATTGTCGTCCACGCATGACTATCATCAAAAAAAATAGAGATCAATAATCACTGTATTTTAATTATTTTATTAAGTTAGACACCTTAAAGGTTACATCTATTCGACAATTAATCAAAAATTTTCTCAGCAGTAGGCAGATCAACAATAGTAATAAGATCTGGAGAAATTTTATAATTGACATGATGATTGCCTCCCTGACCAGTCTCATAAAGTAGTTGTGAAATTAACTTTATATTTTCTGGTCTTGGATCAAGTGACTCATACTGTGACTTTGGTCTGCTTTTCATAGCGGACCAGGATTCTCGATTGAGGTCTCTCTCATATTTATTCTTATCGAAAGGTGTTTCAGTAATTGCTTTACGATGGACTAGCCCGAGCCTCAGCCCAGGACTCTCGGTTACAAATTTTTTCCAGTATTTTTCAAAAAAATCTAGAATCTTTCTTTCATCGTCACCTGTAAACGGACGAGCACGCTCACTGACAGGTCGTGCCTTTATCTTTCCAATACATTCTTCAATATTTGCTCTGGCTTCTTCGTAGTGTCTTTTATGATATGTACCATTATTTTTTCCTACATTACAAAATTGACTGAACCACTCTGGAGAGTTTGCGGCATAGGTGTAAAAAAACTGAGAGGTCTCATCATAATAATTTTTACCTGATGAAGTAAATCTCTCTTCTCCAATATTGGCATAGTGTTGGCCGACGAGACTTACACCGTAAGCCCTGCTAATTTCCCCCACTTCCTCTAATTCAGCAAACTCCCACGATGCTTTGCTCTGATCCAAGCCATTTTCCCTAATCGAAGCTTCAAATACTCCATTGAAACCGTGAAATACATACCCATCTCGCAACCTTCGCTCATAAATATATTGGTATATTTTTTCTGCCTCCTCATCACTCAAATCATTATTAAGGGTCTCAATTCCAAGCTTGCTTTTGACGGACTCAATCAGCAAGTCTCCTTTTTCAAACTTTGTTTCTTTTCTGTTCAGTAGTCCATCAACATACACATCAACTCCTTCTGTATTTCGGTGTAATATAAGATATTCAACAACTTCACCAATAAAGTTACCTTTTTGTGATTCGTATTTAATTTGGCTTAACTTTTCGATAAAAGAGTCATCATTAAGATATTGACTTATCATTTCTGAAAATTTATTCTCTTCAATGGACTCACTTTGCTCACTAGGAATTTCTGTCGGCGGCAGTATAAAAGCATCTTCAATATGTTTTTCCATATTTAGATATTAACATTTTTAGAAGTAAAAAACATTGACTGAACAACACGGGTGAGGTGGGCAATTTTGTTAATTATAAAAAAATACAAATTTTAACCTTGTCTTGCAGCATCGATAGCGGCAACATCTATCTTTTTCATTGTCATCATAGATTCAAAAGCTCGTTTTGCTTCATCCCCTCCGATAGCCATAGCTTCTGTGAGTGTCTTTGGTGTGATCTGCCATGATACTCCCCACTTGTCTTTGCACCATCCACATTCACTTTCTTCTCCTCCGTTTCCTACAATAGCATTCCAATACTTATCAGTTTCTTCCTGAGTGTCTGTAGCTATCTGAAAAGAAAATGCTTCGCTTTGCTTAAAGACTGGACCACCGTTAAGACCAACGCAAGGAATTCCACAGACAGTAAATGTCACTGTAAGAACCTGATCTTTCTTACCACTTGGATAATCGCTCGGTGCATGAAATACACCTGTCACTTTACTATCAGGGAAAGTCGCAGCGTAAAAATTAGCAGCCTCTTCCGCTTCGTTATTAAACCAGATGCAAATTGTGTTTTTTGGTATTGTGTTCATGGATTTATTTTATAACGATTTGAGAGGAGATGCAAAAGAAGGAAAGAAGTTTATTTTTTCACCATCCTTTAAAATCATATGAAGGAGTATTGCTCCACGCGAATACACATAATCTTTTGGGAAAGATTAAAAAATCAAGTCTGGTTTTGAGAGAATAAATTAACTAAGTTGTAAAGGTATTTTTAAAATTTCGGCAGGTAATGTTTTCTCCATCTGCATCGACTTCTGCCTCTTCAATTTTGAAAGAAGAATCGAGACCAATGCTTTTTTCTCATAAACTCGTAATCCTCTATGCATTCGTAGCGCTTCAGCGATTGCGCTGTTCACCCACCCTTCAACAAGATTAGTTGTATTAGGAGCGTCGACATGATCAAGAAAGGTAAAAAGGTTTGGAAGCGCTCTTCGAATAATAAGGCGGGTACTGCGAAGTCTCGGGTACTGGAAATTACCATAAGCATTCTTGCTTGAAAGTATTATTTCCCATTTTTTCTCCCACATTTTATAGAGAAATATCCAGCAATCTCTTTCTGCCAAAGTCTTCGCATCTTTTAATCTATAAAGAATATCTATGAGTTCTTTTCCCACCTCTTCCTTTGGCTTTCTTCCTAAATACTGCAATGCAAAAGCAATAACATGGAATTGGCACCGTTGAATTGGCACATCACTCCACAAAGTTTTTGCTGCTGCAAAGAGCCCTTTCTGTCCATCCATGATAATAATCTCCGGCTCCCTAAAAGAAGCGAGAAATTCGAGCCAATACTTATAAGATTCATAAGGAGCAAATCTCCAGTAGATGTGATCATTTTCATCAATTGCAACAAGCGCACATGGAGAATGACTATGAATATAAGTAGCATCGACAATGAGAATTCTCGGTTTTGTTCCTGGCGGTATGTGAGGTTCAGTGACCGTATTGAATAAAGGATGAAATTCTCTTGAGAGGGTCTGACGTGTGACTCTGGACTCCTTGGCGAGTTCCCGGAGACTTGCTTTGCCACCAAGCCAACCTTGTAGTTCTTTTATAAGATGATGTTCCTCCACATCCTTTCGTTTTCGGACCCCGCTCTTCTTACAGGCAGTACAGAAAAATCTTAGGGTTCCAGCCTTAGTATGTCCCCATCGTTGCATCTGGCTTCCGCAGTGTTCACAATGTTTTTTGGTCATTTGCTGAAAGCTACCATGTAAGTTATTAGTGTCAAGATTGGGTTAAGTAACATTTCGTGTTGGTATTTCCCTCGTAGCAATTTCAGTAAAATCTCATTTTTTACATAGTATATATAGGTATTTTTATATATAGAAAAACAGCAGATCTCTTTTAGAGATCATTTAA